>NZ_JBHTKK010000068.1:0-533 GCF_042675985.1 Oceanobacillus locisalsi | reverse complement strand
GTGTCCTGGGATGATTCCGTTGTTTTTTCCATATATACAGTATACGAAAGAGAATTCGGCTTGCCTAGCCTCATTCCCATATTCGCATATTTCAATTTATTATAGAACGGTACGGGCTTTTACTTCGCTGTGTGCTTGTTTTTGGTTGATAGATAACCCATCCAGCAGCCACCGGAGCTGACGCGGGCTGATGTGCATCGGGGCTGCATCTTCTTCAGACGGCCAATGAAATGTTCCTCGCTCCAATCTCCGATAATGCAGCCAGAAACCATTATTCTCCCATTGAAGGATTTTCAATTTATCGCGTTTCCGATTACAGAACACAAATAAACAGGGCGAAAAAAGATCCAGCTCAAAACACTCTTGGACAATGACCGCTAATCCATCAATGGATTTACGAAGATCTGTGCTTCCGCGTGCTAAATAGACTTGTTCGAACGGCATATGGCTTATCATCGATAGGTAAGCACCTGTACAACATCGGATAGTAAAGCCATGTCCGCACCAGGACGTACTTCGACAGAAAGGCTGTC
>NZ_JBHTKK010000067.1:0-533 GCF_042675985.1 Oceanobacillus locisalsi | reverse complement strand
GTGTCCTGGGATGATTCCGTTGTTTTTTCCATATATACAGTATACGAAAGAGAATTCGGCTTGCCTAGCCTCATTCCCATATTCGCATATTTCAATTTATTATAGAACGGTACGGGCTTTTACTTCGTCATGCGCTTGTTTTTGGTTGATAGATAACCCATCCAGAAGCCACCGGAGCTGACGCGGGCTGATGTGCATCGGGGCTGCGTCTTCTTCGGACGGCCAATGAAATGTCCCGCGCTCCAACCTCCGGTAATGCAGCCAGAAACCATTGTTCTCCCACTGAAGAATTTTTAATTTATCACGCTTCCGATTACAGAACACGAATAAACAGGGCGAAAAAGGATCCAGTTCAAAACATTCCTGGACAATGACCGCTAATCCATCAATAGATTTACGTAAATCGGTGCTTCCGCGTGCTAAATAGACTTGTTCGAACGGCATATGGCTTATCATCGATAGGTAAGCACCTGTACAACATCGGATAGTAAAGCCATGTCCGCACCAGGACGTACTTCGACAGAAAGGCTGTC
>NZ_JBHTKK010000066.1:0-555 GCF_042675985.1 Oceanobacillus locisalsi | reverse complement strand
ACACCCGAAGTCGGTGGGGTAACCTTTTTAGGAGCCAGCCGCCGAAGGTGGGACGAATGATTGGGGTGAAGTCGTAACAAGGTAGCCGTATCGGAAGGTGCGGCTGGATCACCTCCTTTCTAAGGATTAATTACGGAATTCGTACTTGGTTGTTTGGTTCAGTTTTGAGAGAGTAATTCTCTTCCATATTTAGATGGGCCTGTAGCTCAGCTGGTTAGAGCGCACGCCTGATAAGCGTGAGGTCGGTGGTTCGAGTCCACTCAGGCCCACCATCTAAACATATTGTGATTACGGGGCCTTAGCTCAGCTGGGAGAGCGCCTGCCTTGCACGCAGGAGGTCAGCGGTTCGATCCCGCTAGGCTCCATTTTTGTACCTTGAAAACTAAATAAGCGTAATAACGACATCAAACTTTAGAAATAAGGCAACAAAAGCTATGAATTAGCGATAAACCAGATGACGTTGTCATCAACCATCTTATTCCTAACTTAGTTAAGTGAATAAGGGCGCACGGTGAATGCCTTGGCACTAGGAGCCGATGAAGGACGGGACTAACA
>NZ_JBHTKK010000065.1:0-597 GCF_042675985.1 Oceanobacillus locisalsi | reverse complement strand
GGGCTCTAACCAAAAGCAAGCATAATAATAGAGAGCATGTTTATCCTAAAACAGCAAGGATTATATGCTTATTCTTAAGCGCATAATTTGAGTAAATTTCACAAAATTCATTAACCTGACAACATTGGTAAGCGCAGCTCCACCGAAGACCCCGCAGAAAAAAGCGAACATCTTTTTTCTACCCGCGGGGCACGACGGACACGACGTCCTAGTATCGACGTTGGTCACAGGACGTGACCGTTCTTAGTCGATGAAAGAGCGACTTTGCTTCTGTCAGCGCCTGACGGCTTACCAATCAGCAAGTCTTCTTTCTACCCGCGGGGCATAAGTGCGACTTTGCTTCTGTCAGCGCCTGACGGCTTGCCAATCAGCAAGTCTTCTTTAAAGGAGGATGAGGACAAGCCCACGGGAAGCGTAGTGTTTTTCCATAGCGAGCAGCAAGGGTAAAATATTAATTTCAAATTATATAGATCCTGAATTATTCACAGAAAAACCTTTATAACGCGCAATTACTTGGCTGACAAGTAACGAAAGCGTATAAGTCATGCATCAAATAAATGAAAAAAGAACCCGTTTCTGATAAGGTTAAAGCATCAC
>NZ_JBHTKK010000064.1:0-795 GCF_042675985.1 Oceanobacillus locisalsi | reverse complement strand
ACCGATATAATGATGAAAGAGGGTATTTACCTATCGAGTTCAAACCGCTGTCTTACCGTGTCAGCCGAGAAGGATTGCACTGGTTCGTCAGCATAACGGTTGAGATACCCGATTCACCGGATTATTCAACACCTGTAAATGAGCCAATAGGCATTGACTTGGGTATTAAGACGTTGGCAACGGTCAGTGATGGCTCGGTGTATGTCAATATCAATCAAAAGCACGAAGTTAGAAAGATGGAGAAACGTCTACGAAGGTTGCAACGGCAGGTTTCTCGTAAATACAAAATGAATAAGGAGGGAAGCCGATATCGGAAAACGTGCAACATTATAAAAACCGAAAAAGAGATAGCAAGGTTGCAAACACGTTTGAACAATATCCGAACGAACTATATACATCAAATGACGAGTGAGATTGTGAGAACCAAACCATCCCACATTGTCATGGAGGATTTAAACGTTCGGGGTATGATGAAGAACAAGCACTTAGCTGACCACGTTGCAAAATGTAATTTTCGTGAAATCCGCAGACAACTGACTTACAAGGCAAATCAGTCGGGTGTTTCACTTGTCGTGGCAGACCGTTGGTATCCTTCGTCAAGAACATGTTGTGAGTGTGGTGTGATTGATAAAACACTGAAACTGTCAGATCGGAAGATGAAATGTGAATGTGGCAATCGAATCGACAGGGACATGAACGCTAGTATCAACCTTTCAAGATTAGCCGTATAGTCACGAACAAGACACGGCTAATATGTACCGTGAGTTACACGGGAATTAACGCCCTCGGAGTGTT
>NZ_JBHTKK010000063.1:0-1128 GCF_042675985.1 Oceanobacillus locisalsi | reverse complement strand
ATGGATTGTCTGGTAACGACGGCGAAGAGGTCACACCTGTTCCCATGCCGAACACAGAAGTTAAGTTCTTCAGCGCCGATGGTAGTCGGGGGCTTCCCCCTGCGAGAGTAGGACGTTGCCAGGCATAACAATCCGGAGGATTAGCTCAGCTGGGAGAGCACCTGCCTTACAAGCAGGGGGTCGCAGGTTCGAGCCCTGCATCCTCCACCATGAAGCCGGCCTAGCTCAACTGGTAGAGCAACTGACTTGTAATCAGTAGGTTGGGGGTTCAAGTCCTCTGGCCGGCACCATTTTTTGTTAGAGCCATTAGCTCAGTCGGCAGAGCATCTGACTTTTAATCAGAGGGTCGAAGGTTCGAATCCTTCATGGCTCACCATTTGCGGGTGTGGCGGAATTGGCAGACGCGCTAGATTTAGGATCTAGTGCCTCCGGGCGTGGGGGTTCAAGTCCCTCCACCCGCACCATTATTCTTATTATGACAAGCAATATGCGGAAGTAGTTCAGTGGTAGAACACCACCTTGCCAAGGTGGGGGTCGCGGGTTCGAATCCCGTCTTCCGCTCCAGATATTGCCGGGGTGGCGGAACTGGCAGACGCACAGGACTTAAAATCCTGCGGTAAGTTTATTACCGTACCGGTTCGATTCCGGTCCTCGGCACCATAAGCGCCTGTAGCTCAATTGGATAGAGCGTTTGACTACGGATCAAGAGGTTAGGGGTTCGACTCCTCTCAGGCGCACCATTATCGGGAAGTAGCTCAGCTTGGTAGAGCACTTGGTTTGGGACCAAGGGGTCGCAGGTTCGAATCCTGTCTTCCCGACCATTGAATAAATATTATATATTTCTCATGGGGCCTTAGCTCAGCTGGGAGAGCGCCTGCCTTGCACGCAGGAGGTCAGCGGTTCGATCCCGCTAGGCTCCACTCAACAATTCATTTAAAAAAGTTGTTGACACCATTTTGCGGAAATGATATATTGATTGAGTCGCTGTTTTTAGAAGCGGCATACAAATTGCTCTTTGAAAACTGAACAAAACAACCAGTACGAAAGAAGAAAGACAACCTCGTTTTTCTTAAAAAAAGTCAGTAATGACTTCTGAAAGCTAAGAAACACAAACACTTTTATGGAGAG
>NZ_JBHTKK010000062.1:0-1157 GCF_042675985.1 Oceanobacillus locisalsi | reverse complement strand
GGACTACCATTCCCTTATTATAAGGTTTTTTTATGGATTTTTGTAGTGAAAACTCCCATTATTCCTAATTTTCCAATATATTATTTTTCTTGACTTTTAGTTGAAATTTTTATGCAACGCTAGTGTAGGACTATAGAAGAATTACTTAATAATGCAATAAAACATTCAAATGCTGAAAGAGTATCATTGAATGTTTGGGAAACAGAAGAAAATATAAATATTGATTACATTGATGACGGAGAAGGTTTTAACTATAATAAAGCATTAAATAAAGGTCAAATTGGATTAAATGTTTTAATAACACAAATTAAACATATGAATGGACTAGTAGAATTTTTTACTAATAAACCTAAGAAAGTTCAAATCTATATAACGTTGCCGAGGTGATAATATGTTGAAAGTTTTAATTGTCGATGATCATTATTTAGTTGGAGAAGGAACAAAAACAATGTTAGAATCTGATGAAAAGTTTACAGCTAAATATGTTTCCACTGGGGAAGAAGCTTTATCATTGCTTGAATCATTTGATATTTACATTATTGATATTCATATGCCCGATATGTCAGGGATAGAATTATCCAAAAAGTTATTGGAAAAAGATTCTAAAAGAATTATTATTCTATATACAGGATTCGATAATCAAGCAACTTTAAGTTTATTTACTGATTTAGGGATTAAAGGAATTATTAATAAAACCGCTACAAAGTCAGAGTTAATTAATTTAATTCACTATATACTAGACGGTCAAACCCTTGCACCTTTATCCATTTTTAAAGACCAAACCTTAATAAATTCAGAGGTGAATAAAGGTGGTTTAAACGAGAGAGAATTAAATATTTTGAAATTCATTTCAGACGGTTTAAGTAATAAGCAAATTGCAGATGAGTTATTTCTTTCAGATAGAGCTGTGGAATATCAACTATCAAAATTATATAAAATACTAAATGTGAAAAACAGAGGTGAAGCGATAAGTACTGCAATTCATCGGAATCTATTAGATTAATATAAAAAATTTGATTTTACTTTTTACTTGAGTATTGCCATCGGCGAGACCCGACTATGCCATCTTTTTGACCCACTTAGGACAAGAAATTGACCCACTTAAGACAAAGGTGAGCCACTACCAAATTGATAGTGGCTCTAGAAATTAATTAAAA
>NZ_JBHTKK010000061.1:0-1179 GCF_042675985.1 Oceanobacillus locisalsi | reverse complement strand
GGATCCAAAGCCCGTTTTAGATTCTTTGATGTAATTTTCCATACAGGCGCGATGGTTATAAAAGCGCCAAATCTCATCTCCAGCATCTTCCATATTCGTGACAAGTGCCTGATACTCCCAAAGAAATTCTTCGCTGAGATAGGGTTCTTCAAAATCACTTGCTTCTGCCATCCGAATGAGTACAATCCGGCGTGGTTTCGACCACGTCTGAGCTTGATGTTCGATTTCTGTCCACTCAATGATTTTAGTTCCTTCATACACACGACACCATATCTTTTCTAACCCTTTTTTGACAAGGTTTTTATACAATTTTAATTTCCCTGTGTACAAGATTTCTTTGGGCTGCCCTGTATCCGGATCACGATACGTTTCAAAAAAATGTAAATGATCTTCGTTGGGAAACCCCTTGTCAAAACGGGCCAGGATGGAAGCTCCGGACGGGACATGTTCCAGCGCTCTTTTTCCAGCCTCTATCATTCCTGCCGAGGTATAAGCTTTTCCATTTCTTAAGGTAGCGTCCAAACACAGACGGCTTCTTCCTTCAAACACATATAAGGGATGGAAGCTTTTTTTCCGGGATGAGAAGCATTATATCCGACTTCTGCCCCTTCCTGATTGCCATAAACCGTATACACTGAGGAATCAAAATCAAGAATGACACGATCTTGTTGAGACAAGATTCGCTTCGTTAATTCCTTGTTTGTCTCTGCCAGCCCTTCGATATCTTCTTGTTTTTCAAACCGATTTAAATCGTTGTAGTAGGTAGTGTAATCAGGAAGTTTGTCCCACTTGAAGAACCGTTTCAACATGATTTCGTTTTCCACATCTTCAAAGTGTGAGATCCGTTCTATTCCCAGAATACGTCCTAATATCAAAATGAGCGCAACATTTGGAAGTGCAAAAATACCTCCTTGTTTCCCAATAGTTAACCGGTCGTCCAATTTCTGTTTCAGCTGTATTTTTTGAACATAGTCCAGAAGAGGTAGAATCCCTCCAAAGGAAGTAGCGTGTTCCAATGTTGATTCAATAGAAATGGTTCCAATACTTGTGCTATATGTGGTATAATTATTCACCATAAGGTGCTCCTTTCTTTTGGTTTGTTTGGACCGGTTAATCCTATTCTACCAAAGTTTGGAGCACTTTTTTATGTTTTTTTATAAAATTGGTTCGAAATTCAGG
>NZ_JBHTKK010000060.1:0-1304 GCF_042675985.1 Oceanobacillus locisalsi | reverse complement strand
GTGCCACGCGGCTGAAGTAAATACCCCACATTAAATTTGTAAGGTTTTAGCTTCCTTCGTCCAACGGAATGGTTTAGCCAAATGTTCATTGTAGTAACTGATAAATTGTTTTATCTTTTGTTGCAGTATTTCAACTGAAGAGAAGCTGGATCTCATATTAAGGAGCCGTCGTGATAGAATACTGAACCAGCACTCAATCTGGTTTAACCATGAACAGTGTTTCGGCGTATAGACGACTTGGATTCGATGACTCGGGTCACTTAAAAATTCGGATCGGCTTTCCATGTTTTTCAAAATACCACTGCGTTCCTTTATACCAAGAGTTTCTTGTGGAATGCCGCATTTGCCGGCGACGAAACGAACAAGAGATTCGGATTTGTGTGTGTTTAATTGGTCCATCACAAACACATAAGAGGCTTCCGAATCTTCTGCAATTACTTGGCTGATGTGATTGACAAAGTCTTCCTCTTTGCGTGTCGGACCGATGGAATCTATTACTTGTCCCGTTGCTACATTTCGAGAGGCAATCAGTGTCGTTGTGCCATGTCGAATATATTCTTGTTCAATTTTTTCCGGTTTTCCCGGCTTCATTGCTTTTTTGATTTGGAATGCTCCGTTGCTTGAATGCCTGTTTTTTCATCGACACAAAATACATGGGTTCCCTTTTCTTCAGCTGCATTTGCCATTCGATAAACATCATATACAGATTGGACTTGCTTTTGGTGCGTCTCACGGTCCTCGATCTTTGGGTTCAGCCAAATTCGATGTCGATGCGGCTTTAAATCAGCTTCTTTTAAATAGCGTCCGACACTGCGGGCTGAGATTTGTTCAACAATGTCTTCTTTTTCAGCTTGTTTTGCCAATGCACTGGGGGTCCAATGGCTAAGTGGAAGACCTTTGTCTTCTGGCGATTCACAGGCGAGAGCTATGATTTCGGCAATTTGGACTTCAGAAAAATCCCGTGGACGTCCCGAACGATGAGCATCGCTTAATATATCATGAACAAGCCGTTTTAAGGCTTGCGGATTTTCATTTTCTGTATGTTCGAGTTCAGCAGTCATATCAGCCCAGCGATGACGCCATAACTTTACGGTATGACGATCCATGTGACATTTCCTGGCGATTGCCCTGTTTCCTTCGCCATTTGCTGCCATTAAGATTACTTGGGCACGCTGGATAAAATGGAGGGGCGTGTGGCTACCCCTAAACATTTTTTCAAGTATTTTATGTTGTTTTTCACTTAGTTTTATCTCGACAGCTTGCTTAACCATTTCCATTCATCCCCTTGGTTATTTTTTACAAGT
>NZ_JBHTKK010000059.1:0-1470 GCF_042675985.1 Oceanobacillus locisalsi | reverse complement strand
CCTGAATTATTCATAGAAAAATCTAAATAGCTTCTCATCCCATACCTGTCAAGGAACTATGACAGATATAGACTGCATCAAATAAATGAAAAAAGAACCCATTTCTGATAAGGTTAAAAGTACCACCAAATAACCAACAGAAAGGATTCTTATAATGGCTACTTTACCGCATATCACACTTGACTTCAATCGTAAAATAAAATTATCCCATGATGGAGGCGAATTATCCTCCGATACCGGTCAAATGATTTTTCGGGAATTTGATGAAAAAATTGGTTTCTCTGCGACCTTGGCAGCATATTTACAGCTTATCGATGAACGGCGCTACTATGTGCATGCGAATGAAGATTTACTTCGTCAAAAAATCTATCAACTCATCGCTGGATATACCGAAGATGACGCAGCGGATGCCCTGATACACGATCCGATATTTACGCAAATCATGGGAAAGGATGCGCTAGCCTCCCAGCCAAGCTTATCTCGTTTTTTAGAACGCTTTGATTCCAGTTCTATTACCTCGTTACTTCAAGCTAATCAGGCATTACTGGATAAAATGCATACGCATCGAGAATCGGATGCGATTATTTTGGATTTGGATTCTACCCATGCCGATACGTATGGCAAACAGGAACAATCTGCTTACAATGCGCATTATGGCACGATTGGTTTTCATCCCATGGTTGCCTTTGACGGAGTAACAAGTGATTTTCTCAAATCTGAATTGCGCCCGGGAAATGTCTATACATCCAATGGTGTTGTCGATTTTGTTCGTCCGCTTATCGAACATTACAATGAAAACTTCCCATGGATGACGCCATTTTTGCGTGCAGACAGCGGTTTTGCCGTCCCCGCGCTGTATGATTTATGCGAAAAAGAATCCGTTTCTTATGTGATTCGTTTAAAGTCGAATGCCAAACTGCAACGTCTGGCCGATGAACTGCATCCTGCTTCTGCCTTCAAGGATATGAGTAAGTCCGAGTGCTATTTTGAAGAAAACGAATATCAGGCCAAATCATGGAAGAAAGCACGAAAAATCATTATTCAATCCGTTCGTCCAGCAGGAGAAATGTTTTTCACCCACAGCTTTTTTGTGACAAACTTAAGCGATGTCTTTTCTCCCCAAGTGATTGTACAGTCCTATCAGCGAAGGGGCACGATGGAAAATTATATCAAAGAAGCGAAAAATGGCTTCGATTTGGATCGCATGAGCAGTCATTCTTTTCAGGCGAATGAAGCTCGCATGATGTTGAGTTTATTGGCTTATAACTTGACCAATTGGCTGCGCACGCTGTGTTTCCCGGAAGGACAACAACAGATGCAAATTCAGACGATCCGGACACGTATCATTAAAGTTGCCAGTAAATTAGTGACATCAGGACGTTCTTTCTATTTTAAATTGGCTTCAAGTTTTGTGTATGCATCTTTCTTCTGGAAAGTGTTGCGAAATGTTCAACAGCTTCAGATTGAATA
>NZ_JBHTKK010000058.1:0-1509 GCF_042675985.1 Oceanobacillus locisalsi | reverse complement strand
GACAAACCGAACGTAGAGGGAAATGTTGGTCATATTTCAACCTGGATTATTGCTTCTCTTCGAAAAGAGAAATTCTTCTCACTGCCAGAATTAAACAAAGCTATTTGGGAAAAGTTAAAGATTGTGAATACAAGAGATTTCCAGAAAAAAAGAGGGAACAGGCAGGAAGCATTTTTAAAAGAAGAAAAATTCGCTTTGATTCCCCTGCCCCGTTCCCCATTTGAAATGGCATGTTGGAAACAAATTATTGTCCAACCTGATTACCACATCAAGATTGATAAGCATTTTTACTCTGTTCCCTATGATTATATCAAATGTGTGGTAGACGTTCGAATAACACGAAATATAATAGAAGTTTTTTATAAAAATATACGTATCGCTTCTCATAAGAGAATAATTGGAGGTAGTAATGAATTTATCACCCTCCCGGATCATATGCCGAGAGACCATAGGAAATACGCTGAATTTGATAAAGCATTTATTTTAGATTGGGGCGCAGGTGTTGGTACATCTGCCTTATTAGTCATTGAAAGAATAATAGAATCGTATCCAACAGAAAAACAAGGATTAAAAGCCACGTACAGCTTAATGAAACTTGCGGATAAATACTCTATTGAACGTATAGAGAGAGCTTGTGAAAGGGTATTATCTTACACTGCAAGACCGAAGATAAAAAGCATACAAACCATCCTGAAAACGGGTCATGATAAATTACCGTTCGATGATCAAAAAAATCAATCCAGCAAACGAGACACGAAAACGAGTTATGGATTCACTCGTGGGGCTGCTTATTATGGAGGGAAAGATAATGACAACAGATAATACATTGACAAAATTAACAGATATGAGAATGGCAGCGATGGCAGAAACATTTAGAGAGCAATTGAAAGATGCGTCTTATCAAGAAATGTCTTTTGAAGATCGTTTCGGATTACTGGTAGATATCGAATGGACAAGAAGGCAGAATAATAAACTGGATCGCCTTATCAAAGCAGCTGAGTTTCGTGATTCACAGGCCTGTATTGAAAACATCGAGTACCATTCAGATCGAAAGTTAGATAAAACTCAAATTTTGCGTTTAGCCACCGGGCATTATATTGAAGAATGCCACAATATTATTTTGATGGGGGCTTCAGGAAATGGAAAAACTTATTTAGCATGTGCCTTTGGCATAGCTGCATGTCGCCAATTATATAGAGTGAAATATATTCGTCTTCCTGACTTATTAGATGAATTAGCCATTGCGAGAGGAGAAGGAACATACCGAAAAACCATGAAGAAGTATAAGAAAATCAACTTACTTATTCTAGATGAATGGCTGTTAACTCCTTTAAAAGAAACAGAAGCAAGAGATCTACTAGAAATCGTAGAAGCACGTCATCAGAATGCATCTACCATTTTCTGTTCTCAATTTGATCCTCGAGGCTGGCATGAAAAGATTGGCGAAATTACGTTAGCCGATGCGATATTAGACCGAATTGTACATGATTCATATCCCATTATGATTGA
>NZ_JBHTKK010000057.1:0-1530 GCF_042675985.1 Oceanobacillus locisalsi | reverse complement strand
CTCAACTTTCGCACACTGAAATAGACATGTAACCCTTGATATAGTTAGGTAAACCTGCCACCCATTGTTGTACTTGACTTTTTATTAATTTTTGAATTGCTTTATTGGTATGTTGAATGGCATCATCAAGAATCTCGATTAATTGCTGTAAAACGACAGCCCAATCCAATTCATCGATTTCATCACATAACTCATAAAATAAGCCGCCTAACGTTCGATCATCTGTGTTACAACGATTTTGCCAAGAAAGCACGATATACCTTGTAAATACAATGGTTGTATGGCTGATAAGGGCATCGTAAGACCGGCTTTGGAATTCTTTTTGTAGATTCAAAAGCGATTTGGTTGTCTTAAAAAAGACTTCAATATCCCAGCGCATTCCATAGATACGAATGATTTCTTGATCACTAAGCGTACAATCCGTACTCAAAACAGCGAGCCAATCGCTCTTTTTATTACGATTACGCACAAATACCACTTTGACAGGGATACCATTGGCTTGTGTTGTATGAATCGAACGAAGGATACTTTTCTTACCGGATGCCGGCTTCGCGAGACGATAAAGTTCTTTTAAGCTGACACGTTTGCCATCTATCAGATAACGTTGTTTTAAATTTTTTACCATGCCAATCACATCAAGTCCTTGTTCTTTAATATCCTTGATAAGAGGTGGCTGTGTGAACCAGGAATCCATCAACACATAAGAAGCATCCATCCCAGCATTCAAGGCACGCTGAAGCATATTTGGAATTTGTTCTGGTGCTGTTTGTAAAGCTTCTTGGCGGCGTTGATATCCGGAACTGCGTTTGTCAATGTCTTTAGAAATACCGTTGATTTGATGCTTTTTCGAGCTTAATAAAGAGAAGTCAACAGGGATAAAAGTTGCGCCATCGGACCATCCCAAAGTTAACATACGGAATCCTTTATAAAACTTCATCTTTTGAGAAGCATGATCAAAACATCGAGCTAAAAGTTCTACTTTCTTACTTCGGTTTCTGTCATAGGAAGAATCATCGAGAATAAATACTTTGGGACGATGATGACTCGTAAAGGTAGATATTTTTGAAATGACAAAAGAAGCCAAGGCAGTCAAGAAACGGCGCCAGTTAAAAGTAGACTTGTTTAAAAAACGATAAACCGTATCTTTGGCTGGAAGATCGGAAGACTTTTTACTATCCAGCATACGGAACCAGTTCTTATGCTCAAAGATAAGCCGAAAGATTAATTGAAAAATATAAGCACTGGAAAAGCCAAAAGACTTGGTAATTCCAGCGTTACGCAAGTGTTTTAGAATACCTAATTCTTTAAATACAGATTTTATTTCAGTTGGCAGTTGCTTATTTGGATCATTATTCGCTATCATAATAGGAGACACCTCTTCTGTTTGGGTAGTGATTCTGGACAAATCAACTATACCAAATGGAGAGGTGTTTTTCTTGTTTGAAATACTTTGTCAAGGAACCTATTACAGTAACTACGAGCACTAGAGTCTCTTGATTTTATTAAATTTTTCTAGGTGCGAAAGTTGAG
>NZ_JBHTKK010000056.1:0-1547 GCF_042675985.1 Oceanobacillus locisalsi | reverse complement strand
CACTAGCGTTGCATAAAAATTTCAACTAAAAGTCAAGAAAAATAATATATTGGAAAATTAGGAATAATGGGAGTTTTCACTACAAAAATCCATAAAAAAACCTTATAATAAGGGAATGGTAGTCCTGTCCAAATCCCAAATTATAAGGAGCTCATATGGACAATCATACCATAAAAACAGTATTCAAGGAATACATTCATCCATTAGATTCAAAAGTGATTCAAAAAATGATCGATAACGCGGAAATTGATAAGTATGTTAAAAAATTTGATGCACTTACATTTATCAACGCATTTATTTATGCACAGTTGAAGCAGTTGGATAATCTACAGCGGATTAGTGATACGATTTCACGCAAGAAAACCGTTCAAAGACTGGTAGGCATAGAAAGCATCAGTAAATCCCAGCTTTCCCGGAAGAATAGTGAGATGCCGCCTGCAATTTTCCAGGCCATTCTACATCATTTGATGCAACAAATACATCGGCTGCTTGGACCTCAAAAAGCAGATAAAGCACTTGGAGAACTGCATTTGATTGATTCATCCACCATATCTATGTGCTTGAGCCAATACAAATGGGCGGATTTCCGGGAAACCAAATCCGGAGTGAAGATGCATACGTCCATTGTCTTTTGTGATGGCACGTTCTATCCCAATGAAGTGATCGTTACTCCTGCAAGACCGGCTGACGAAACACAGCTGGATGCATTGATTGTACCGGATAAAAACGTGCTTCACGTATTTGACCGGGGATATTTTAACTTTACCAAGTTTGATGCCTACTGTGCAGAAGGCATTCGGTTTGTGACTCGAATCAAAACAAATACGGTTGTTAACGTCATCGAGGAATTACCCATTGACTCTTCTTCTCCGGTTACTCGTCATGCCGTTGTAAAGATTGGTAAAATGAAGCATCCTGTCCAATTGATAGAAACGGTAGACAGTAAAGGAAATGAGATTCGAATCATTTGTAATGACGCCAAAGTAAATGCACAGGAAATCAGTGACCTCTACCGCAATCGCTGGCAGATCGAATTATTTTTCAAGTGGGTCAAGCAGCATTTAGTGATCAAAAAGCTGTACGGCAAAAGTGAAAATGCCGTATATAATCAACTTTTTTTAGCGATGATTACTTTCTGTCTGACCCTGTTAATGAAAATCAACTTAGGCTATCGAGGAACCCTGCTGGAAATGTTGAACTGGATTCGTGATTATTGGACAACATCCATGAAAAGTTTTACTTCCGACATATTCAAGGAACCAGAACGTACATCGAAAGGGCGACGAAGGTTGGAGCATGAACGAATCTTTGAAGAAACCCTCAAACAATACGAAACTGGAGAAGCAGGGCATTTAGATGATATAACAATCAATTCAATTATTTAAAAAGTATATAAAATTCAGAAAATGGATGAAGGGCTACCTTTCGTACCCATTGTCTTTTTTTCAAAATAAAACACCATTTATATCTGAAAATTACAATAATAAATTAAAATTTACAAATCACATTGCTTGCTTTTTCATTTATTTTTTTATGCAACGCTAGTG
>NZ_JBHTKK010000055.1:0-1564 GCF_042675985.1 Oceanobacillus locisalsi | reverse complement strand
AATAGATAGTGAAGATATTTAAATGGATTTAATCCGTTCTCCTTCGCTGTCTCCACAACACTATAGATAATGGCGCTAGCTTTAGCTCCTTTAGCGCTATTGCTAAATAGCCATGCCTTCCGTCCAATAACGAAAGGTTTGATAGATCGCTCGGCCCTATTATTATCTATTTCCAGACGACCATCCTTCATAAATGCTTCTAAACGATCCCATTGGTTACGACAATATTTGATAGCTTGACCTAAGGCACTTTTAGGCAGCACACGCGGTGTTTGTTCACGAAGCCACACCGAAAAAGCCTCCAGAACAGGCTGGCTGCGTTTTTGTCTTTCTTCATAACGTATTTCAGGGCTAACGTCCTTTAAATCGCGTTCGATTTGAAATAGTTGATTACAGAAGTCCAACCCTTCCTCTGCTTTGACCTTATTGGTTTTCGCAGCTTCTGGAAGTGCTTGTAATGCTTCTGTGAATTTCCGGCGCGCGTGCGCCCAGCAGCCTACCAGCGTTACGTTAGGAAGACCGTTGTAACCTGCGTAACCATCCACATGGATATATCCAGTATAATCTGTTAAAAAGCGGCGTGGATGTTTACTTGCGCGTGTTTGTTGATAATCATACAGGATAATCGGATTGCTTTCTCTTCCTGTACGATATAACCACATATAGGATTTAGACGTTGCTGGACGATCCGGCTCCGACAGAACTTGAACCGTTGTTTCATCGGCATGGATAACATCTTGCTGGGTGAGATGCGTATGCATCGCCTCATAGATAAGAGACAGCCAGGTATCTGCTCCATACATGTTCCAGTTCGCCAATGTTTGACGCGGGATAAAAACTCCGAAGCGTTCCAGCTGTTTTTCCTGGCGGTATAAAGGCATGCCTTCTACATATTTTTGCGTCATGGTATGAGCCATCGCCGAAGGAGATGCCAGACTTCCTGGAAATACAGAATGGGGCATCGGTGCATTCACAATAGGCGTTTCGATTTCATGGTGTTCACAATGACGGCAGCTGTATACATAGCGAACATGTTCCACGACTTTTACTTCTGCCGGAATAACTTTCAATTCTTTGCGCACATCCTTGCTCATTTCATGCAAGGGACCATCGCAACACGAACAGACCTGTTCCTCATCAGGTAAACGGTATTCTACCGTTTCTGCAGGCAGGTTTTCAAGCTTTTGGTCGCGTTGACCTTTTTGCTTCTGACGCTTATATGTAATCGTCTCTATCGTTGGTTCTTCGGAGGAGGAATCAGAAGTATCTTCTGTCTCATTGAATAGAGAAAGTTGATCTGGATTGGTTTTCTCGCTGGAAGCACCGAAACGGTGCTTTTGGCTTAGGCGAAATTGTTCTTCATACCATTTTAATTTTGCCTCCAGCACTTCTTTTTCCATCTCAAGCTTTTCGTTTTGCGCTTGATAATATGCAATTGTGTCCTGGGATGATTCCGTTGTTTTTTCCATATATACAGTATACGAAAGAGAATTCGGCTTGCCTAGCCTCATTCCCATATTCGCATATTTCAATTTATTATAGAACGGTACGGGCTTTTACTTCG
>NZ_JBHTKK010000054.1:0-1589 GCF_042675985.1 Oceanobacillus locisalsi | reverse complement strand
AAAGATAAGAAAGTATATAAATTTAAATCTACCACAGTGTGAAACACTGTGGTAGATTTAATGTATGGAGACGAACATTCTAAAACGCATCTTATTTGATGAACAGGGACATTGGGAGAGCTTTAAAAAGAAACAAGGAAGAAGAATCCGAGCCATTGTCATCAAGGAGGTAGAGAAATTTAGAGACTGTGGAAATCCGAAAAATGGATTCAAACTCTTTGTTTGTGAAGGCTGTCATGATGTTCGACGAGTCCCCTTTCGATGTAAAGGGCGATTTTGTACAACGTGTTCGATCGGAGAAAGTGAAGAATGGAGCCGTTTAATCACCGAAGAAGTCCTGCAGGTGAACCATAGGCATGTGATTTTTACGATAGATGAGAACCTGCGAGACATACTTCTATGGCACCGAGAGCTGTTGAAACCGCTAATGGATGAGGCAGCGAAATTAATCATGGATTTTTATAAGAAGAAAGTCAAAGTCAAACCGGGAATCATAGCGGGATTACACACGTTTGGAGCGAAAGTAAATTTTAATCCGCATGTGCACATGTTAGTTAGTATGGGAGGGATAACGAAGAAAGGGGAATGGAAGGCGTATGATTATCTCCCGTTCACAATGCTTCGGAAGCAATGGCAGACGGTGGTATTGAAATTTATCCGGAAGCATTTGACGAAACAGGAGAAGAAACGCGTGCAGCCGAGATTACAAAAAGCTTTTTCGAATAATGGAGAAGGCTTCTATGTCCATGCGCCGAAGCAAAGAGGGAGTGTGCAAGAGCAATTACGTTATATTGGGCGTTATATTCGTCGACCAGCGATTGGGATCAATCGGATTGAGGAATATGATGGTCAATATGTGACCTTTAGCTATATAGATAAGGTGGATGGAAAAAAGAAGCTGGAAACGGTGACGGCAGAAGAATTTATCATTCGGATTATCCGTCATATACCAGATGAACAGTTCAAAACCATCCGCCATTATGGTCTGTATTCGAGAAAGAACAAGAAGTTAAGTAAAAAGCTATTAGCAGCATGGCAAAAAGAAACCAAACGCTGGATCGTGAAAGTAAAGAAAACATTGCGCCGTCAATCATGGAGGGAGCGAATCGTAGCCAGTGGGAAGAAAGACCCGATGATATGTCCTCATTGTGAGAACTATTATGAATACCAGGGAGAAGTGTGTCTGGAGAACGGGCAATTGGTCATAAAAATCGCGTTAACAACCGAAGCAAGAGACTATTTAGAAAGGGTGATTGCTTATCTCTACAAAACCGAAGAATCAAAAAAAGCGAAAAAAGAAACAGAAAGGGAGAGACCATCTGCAGCCAACAAAGAAGAGTCAGGCCGTCAATTATCACTGTTTGGATTGTCATGAAGAAGAAAAAATACCTTATGATGTCGTGCAGGATTTTGACCGTATGGATGGAGGAGATCCGACTTATCCGCCACAGTTTCAGTGTGAAAATTGCGGAGGAGAAATGTATCCAGAATATTATAATGGCATCCATGGACAGGAATACAAATTATCAGATGTTCTCTAATTTGGATAGAAAGAAAAGGACCGGGCGGGGTTTGCCCGGTTTTTCTTA
>NZ_JBHTKK010000053.1:0-1673 GCF_042675985.1 Oceanobacillus locisalsi | reverse complement strand
CCTGAATTATTCATACCTGCAGATTAAAGAATCAAATTAAAATTTTTGGTTCATGATTTCCTATTTTTAAGCGAGAAAAGCTAAAAAATTCGTAGACAGCTGAAGGTAAATGGTATTTCTAAGAAAAAATAATCGTTTTTGGGCATACTTCTCCCTTGGTCTTTTAAAAGCTTTTAAATTGCTAAATATTTCCTTTTGTTTTTATTCAATCTGAAGCTGTTGAACATTTCGCAACACTTTCCAGAAGAAAGATGCATACACAAAACTTGAAGCCAATTTAAAATAGAAAGAACGTCCTGATGTCACTAATTTACTGGCAACTTTAATGACACGTGTCCGGATCGTCTGGATTTGCATCTGTTGTTGTCCTTCCGGGAAGCAGAGCGTGCGCAGCCAGTTGGTCAAATTATAGGCTAATAAGCTCATTATCATCCGAGCTTCATTTGCTTGAAAATCGTGGCTGCTCATGCGATCCAAACCGAAACCATTTTTTGCTTCTTTGATGTAATTTTCCATCGTTCCTCTTCGTTGATAAGACTGTACAATCACTTGAGGAGCGAACGTATCTCCTAAGTTGGTCACAAAGAAGCTATGTGTGAAAAACATTTCTCCTGCAGGACGAACGGACTTAATAATGATTTTTCGTGCTTTTTTCCATGACTGTGCCTGGTATTCGCTTTCTTCAAAATAGCACTCGGACTGGCTCATATCTCTGGCAGATGAAGCCGGATGCAGTTCATCTGCCAATCGCTGCAGTTTGCTATTTGATTTTAAGCGAATAACATAAAAAACCGATTCTTTTTCGCATAAGTCATATAACTCAGGGACTGCAAAACCACTGTCAGCACGCAGAAATGGCATGGTCCATGGGAATTTCTCGTTATAATGTTCAATCATTGGGCGAACAAAATCGACAACGCCATTGGATGTATAGACATTCCCCGGGCGCAGTTGTGATTGGAGAAAATCGCCTGTCACTCCGTCAAAGGCAACCATCGGATGATAACCGACTGTCCCATAATGGGCATTGTATTTCGTTTGTTCCTGCTCGCCATAGGTATCGGCATGCGTGGAATCCAGATCAAAAATAATGGCGTCCGATTTCCGATGTGTATGCACTTTATCCAGTAATACCTGGTTGGCTTGAAGTAAAGCAGTAATGGAGTGGGAATCAAAGCGCTCCAAAAAGCGGGATAAGCTAGGTTGGGAAGCAAGTGAATCCTTGCCCATCATTTGCGTGAATACCGGATCGTGTATCAAAGCATCCGCTGCATCATCTTCCGCATATCCAGCGATGAGTTGATAGATTTTTTGACGAAGTAAATCTTCATTGGCATGCACAAAGTAACGACGTTCATCGATGAGTTGTAAGTAATCTGTCAAAACCGTGGAAAACCCAAGTTTTTTATCCAATTCCCGGAAGATCAATTCACCGGTATCGGAGGATAATTCTCCTCCATCATGAGATAGTTTTATTTTACGATTGAAATCAAGTGTGATTTGCGGTAAAGTAGCCATTATAAGAACCCTTTCTGTTGGTTATTTGGTGATGCTTTAACCTTATCAGAAACGGGTTCTTTTTTCATTTATTTGATGCATGACTTATACGCTTTCGTTACTTGTCAGCCAAGTAATTGCGCGTTATAAAGGTTTTTCTGTGAATAATTCAGGAT
>NZ_JBHTKK010000052.1:0-1806 GCF_042675985.1 Oceanobacillus locisalsi | reverse complement strand
GAAAAATTAGCTCACCTCTTACCTTGGTCACCGACTCTTCCTGAGGAATGTCGTGTTCCCAATCAATCTAAATAAATCATAACAATAGTCCATACCTTTTAATAGGTGTGGGCTATTTTACGCTTACCTTTAGCTTATCTTACTGCTTTTTTTCAATCAACAGGAAGCATTGTTGCAATAATTACATTTACAATTTCGTTCCAATTAACCGCTTGGTTTTTTAATAGGTTTGTTACAGAAATATTATTTAACAGAAGGATTACTTATAGGAAAAAAAGTAAATTAGAAATGATTAACTTATGTTTTTTATTTTCAGTAATATGTTTAGAACTTTTCTCAATACTTTGGGTGAAAAATGAACCTGCTACCATTATTACTATTTCTACTTTTTATTTTTCCATCAATATTTTTATTCCATTGGTTAAGGTTGTTTTTTTCCTATTTAAAAATAAAGGAAAACAGGATAAAACATTTTTAATTTGGATGTTACTAATTCCAACTATTGCGTTTTTTCCTTTCCTATTTTTATTCCTGCTTCCGTTTCTAGTTAATCATACATGGATAAATCCTTATATCACTGCGTGGGCATTTTTTATTCTACCGGTCGGCTATACTTATTTAATTCTCACTCAGAAACTCATTAATATTAATTTTATATTAAACCGAACTCTCTACTATAGCGGCTTAGCATTTATACCATCATCCTTTTTAATATTCGTCCTGTTTTTACTTCACCCAGAAAGAAATCTAGACTATTTAATACAAATATTTATCATCTTGTTCTTATTTAATGTTATGTTTTTCTTTATAAAGGAACAAATAGATTTTAAATTACGTAATTCGTTGTTTCGTGGTAAGAACAACATTGTCCAATCAGTCGAAAGATTAGTTAGAGATTTAGAAAATTGTAGAACAAAGAAGGACCTAAATAATGTTATTAGAAGTGAGATCGAAAAACAATTTAATATGGTTGATGTATCTATTATTAAATATAATTTTCCTGAAGGGAAATTAGAAGAAGAATATTTAATTGGTAATAATACCTTTGAAAATATTCCTATCAAGTTAATTGAAAATCAAAAAAATAAAATTATGATTGATTATGAGAACACTATTGGGATCTTTTTATCTGAACATCCCCACGTCATTACCTATTTATGGATTGGTAATCATAAAAAAAACATTCGGTTTAATATTCATGATAAGTCTTGGTTGCTTGTTTTTGGTTCATATCTTCGATTTTCTTATGAAAATATTAGAATGAATGAAGAATCTGTGATGCAACTGATAACTGATACACAAGATATAACTTCTGCATCTTCTCGATTTTTATTTCATTTTGCGGAAACAGAAAGAAGAAGGCTCTCCGAAGATATTCATAACACTTTTTTACAAGATCAAATTTATATTTACAGAGAATTAGAGTTACTTGCAGCAAAAAACAATCAGGCTGAATTATTGAAGCTTAAGGATAATTTAAAGCATGTTATAGATAAAACAAGACAAACATGTAATGAAATTAAACCTTTTACTTTATCAAGTAAAGGTTTGCCTTTTTCATTAAATGAACTATTTCACCGCATTCAACAAAGAGCAGCTTTCCAATTAAGTTATGAAATTGATATCTTTACCGAGAGATTCGACCACTATGAAAAATCTATACTAATTTATAGGACTATCACTAGCGTTGCATAAAAAAATAAATGAAAAAGCAAGCAATGTGATTTGTAAATTTTAATTTATTATTGTAATTTTCAGATATAAATGGTGTTTTATTTTGAAAAAAAGACAATGGGTACGAAAGGT
>NZ_JBHTKK010000051.1:0-4501 GCF_042675985.1 Oceanobacillus locisalsi | reverse complement strand
TGGTACTTTTAACCTTATCAGAAATGGGTTCTTTTTTCATTTATTTGATGCAGTCTATATCTGTCATAGTTCCTTGACAGGTATGGGATGAGAAGCTATTTAGATTTTTCTATGAATAATTCAGGTTAAATTATTTTATATACTTCGATTTTAGAAAACATGAGTTTTTTTCAGTTGCACAACAAGTAAACAAATCATTGATTACTTCTATGAGTTTTGGTTCAATTCCTGCCTATGCCATAATGAAAAATGTTTCATTTGGTATGGCAATAAATCCATTGAAAATGTTAGTTATTGCTAGTATTTTAGGAATAATACTAGGATGTGTAAGTATAAAATTAACAGACAGAGCAATCGAAAAGGGATTAGAACACAGAAAGGAAGTTATACATCCAACGAATCAAGCATTGCGAGAATATCTTTCTGTAGGAATAAAACAATCAAAAGGTCTAGTTTTTATTATACTATTATTATTTTTTCTCGTCTTTTTAAGCGCGATCTTTTTATATTTTATGCCACAAAGTGTATTAATGTTTCTTGTTAACATTGGCTCATGGATGATTAGTATATTAACTACCTGGGCAATAAGACCAATAAAGCGAAGCCAGGTTCATAAACAATTAGAAGGAGAGCTGGAAAGAATATAAAATAAAAAAAGTATGCAAGGTGATTTTCCATGAAAAAGAAAGAAACATCCGCGTTTTACAGTTTATACGGGACCATTATTGGTAGTATTGTCATTGCACTTATTGTTTTCGGAATCAATGCAGGATTTACAACATTATTTTGTTTTGTGTTGTTGCCGATTCTTATTGTGTATCTTTCCTTTAAATTTTTACCACAGCTGTGGGCGTTCATTATATTATCAAGCATGATTATATTCGGTGTGCATTCCTTCATTGGAATGTGGCGTTTTACGATTACTTGTACGGTTTTCTTTGCGCTTATAATCATGGTAGATTATATTATCAAAAATAAGAAAATAGTGGGCAAGGTGAACATGGCTATAATGATATTATTCTACATAACGATATTGATATTAATCAATCTTGATTCCATAGATAGATGGCTGAACACACCTGAACTAACTGAAGGAAATATGCAGGAAGCTGCTGAGATCATAGAAGGTAGAGATGATGTATTAAGTGCTAGTACCGGGATAGATGAAGATCATTTTGATGAGGAAGCGTATATTTATATTGTTTTAGATGTTGCGGATAAACTCACAAGGGATCAAAAAATAACTGCAGGGGAAGACAGCGCTGAGATATTAGATATGGTGATGCATGAAGAAAATGATATGGACCCAGGGGACCTTTATCATTATTACGATGTGGAAATAAGGATTGGAATGAGTGACGTTTTAATTGGCAGGAAAGAAATCGATTCAGAGGAAATAAAATGGCAGCCGCCGTTGGAGTGATGAGATTTTGTATTGTAGTAATAAGTATGTAAAAACTTTTGTTTGAATACCATTCGGCGTTTTAATTCTATTATCAGATTACAATGAAGTAGTATTTAAAAATGCTGAAAAATAATAACATTGAATGAAATTCACATTTGGAAAGGAAACGCGTTTTTGTCATTATGATTGGTATAAGAAAGCTGTCTTATCTTGAATTCAACAAATAGATAAATGAACGAAACTAGATAAAACGCCTATATTTTTAAGAATAGTTCTTGGCTAATTTAGAATTTCTAATTTTGTATAAATCTTGCCACAATTTTTCAATTATAGTAATATGATTAAAAAATCCTTCTGCTGAATTGATTCCTTGATGAACAAAAAAAAGAATATTGGAGGAATAGCATGTTAAAAGAAGAAATGAACCAGCAAAAAGTAAATCTAGCAAATACGATTAATGCAGACTTTAAGGCGACGGATTATCAAGAGAAAGTAGATTCGAAAGATTATGAATTGGTAATGAAGTCATCAGAACAGGAAGCTCGAAGTCTGATTAAACGATATCCGGCGCTGAAATATTTTTCTATTCCGCTCACAGGATATTTTGGGCTTCATTTTTTAGTCAAATTATTATTAGTTGGCATGATTTTACTCTTCCCTACAGTAGCATTCTTTTTTCAGAGTGGTCCTGATGGAATTAAGATGTTCTTATCTTTAATTGTTTGTACCCTTATTGGCTTAACGATATATGGATTGATTATCAAAAGCTATACAGGAATGCTTAAAGTTTTAAGTAGAAAGAATGAAGTGGAGCAGTTTCGTTTAGCATTTATTGATATAATAAACACCTTTTGTGAGTTGCATACTTCTCGCCTTAAGAATGTTATTTCAGATTGGAAATACGCATTTGAAGCAAATCAGATTAATTTCACTTTTTCTTTAAATGATTCGTCAAAGGCTTGGAATAAAGAAAATATACAAGAATATTTAACAGCAGTTTTTAATAGGGAATTAACCTCTTTTACATACCAAAAACAGAATATTTCTTTTAGTGTGAGGTTTAAGGAAAAACGAATACGATCAAAGAAAAACCAGGAATTAAAAATGGAGGATTTAGATCAAAAAATTAAACAGGAAGAATTTACACTTTGTGATACTTTATATGATAAAGCGAGAAATATGGAATCACAAAAGCAGAAATCAGAGCAAGCAGAACAACAATCCGTACAAGAAACAGCTGCGACTGCAGCTGTAAAAGAAATCGATGCTAGTCGCTTAGAGGCGATTGAATCTAAAATGGATGAGATTATTGGGCTTCAGCCAGTAAAAGATAAAGTGAACCAACTGATTAATAATCAGAAGATTCTACAAGAAAGAATTCGTGCCGGTCAGAATGCAAAGTACCATTCAGAACATCTGCTTTTCACTGGAAACCCCGGCACGGGCAAGACGATGATGGCGCGTTATATTTCGGAAATCTTTCAAGCTTTGAACGTTGTATCAAAAGGGCATTTAATTGAAGTAACACGTAAAGACCTCGTTGGAGAATACGTTGGGCAGACGGCAAAACAAACTCAAGATTATATTGAAAAGGCAATTGGAGGTGTTCTGTTTATAGATGAGGCATACTCTTTATCAAGGGGAGGAGAAAATGATTTCGGGAAGGAAGCCATAGATGTATTAGTAAAGGCGATGGATGATTATAAAGACGATTTCGTAGTTGTGTTAGCTGGATATACGGATGAGATGCATGATTTTTTGCAAGTGAATAGCGGATTGCAATCAAGATTATCAACAGTGATTGAATTTCCGGACTATTCTTCAAAAGAATTATTAGAAATGGCCCAAAAAAAGCTGATATCTGACAATTTTGTAGTAGTAGATGAAGCAAGAAAGAAATTACATGAATTGATTCAGTCCAAAATGGTATCCGGCAGACAAGATGGCGGGAATGGCCGGTTAGTGGATAAAATCATCCAAGATATCATTCAATCCCAAGGAAATCGACTCTCCGAAGCAACCAAAAATGAAGAGCGGATGGAAGGTGACTTACTTACCATTTTACCAGAAGATATAATGGTCGAAAGAAACACTGAAGACTTTGATTTAGAAGCAGAATTAGCTCAAATTATCGGGAACGAAGAAGTCAAACAATTTATCAGGCAGTTAGAAGCACAAGTAAAAGTTAATAAAAAACGGAAAGAACAAAATATAGAAACAGCGATTGGTTCTGCACTTCATATGGTTTTTCAAGGAAACCCCGGTACAGGGAAGACAACATGTGCACGTATAGTTGCCAGACTACTGTATAGCCTTGGAATATTGAAAAAAGGGCATTTGGTTGAAGTAGATAGAAGTGATCTGGTTGGAAGCTATATCGGACATACAGAGAATCAGACTAAAAATATGGTTAGTAAAGCAATGGGAGGGGTACTTTTTATCGATGAAGCTTACGCATTAGCACGCTCATCCGGCCACGATTTTGGTCAAGAAGCAATTGACGTGTTATTGAAAGCAATGGAGGATCATCGGGAGGATTTAGTCGTCATCGTTGCGGGGTATACGGAAGAAATGCAAACTTTCATTCATGCTAATCCAGGACTGGATTCACGTATACCTAACAGAATTAAGTTTATTGATTATTCCATTGATGAAATGTTTGCTATGTTGCAATTAATGGTGCAAGATAATAAATTTAAGCTGGCAACAGATTGTGAATCTTTTGTAAAAGAATTATTTGCTCGTGAGCAAAGAAGTGAACAGCCAGGAAATGGGCGGTACGTAAGAAATGTATTTGAACGTGCAGTTCGTAACATGTCTTTTCGACTCAGAGAAAAAGAAGATCCGAGTTACGTTGAGTTAACTACGTTGGAAGTAGCAGATTTTCAGTTGGATAAGTAGGATTAAAAAGCAGGCAGTCCGCTGTATTGGATGCCTGTTTTTTTAGGTTCCTTATTAAGATAAATTATCCTGAATTATTCATAGAAAAATCTAAATAGCTTCTCATCCCATACCTGTCAAGGAACTATGACAGATATAGACTGCATCAAATAAATGAAAAAAGAACCCATTTCTGATAAGGTTAAAAGTACCACC
>NZ_JBHTKK010000050.1:0-4534 GCF_042675985.1 Oceanobacillus locisalsi | reverse complement strand
TTCTTAGAAATACCATTTACCTTCAGCTGTCTACGAATTTTTTAGCTTTTCTCGCTTAAAAATAGGAAATCATGAACCAAAAATTTTAATTTGATTCTTTAATCTGCAGGTATGAATAATTCAGGTTCAACTTATATACACTAAAAAATGATTGTTCATTGCATAAAATAATTAATGAAAGAAACTCCCTTGATATCCTTGATAAAGGGAGTTTCTGTAAAAAGCTTACCGCTATTTTTGCCACAAAAATTTTTTATAAAATATCTAAACTGACGACAATCGCCACCAGCAACTGAATTAATAGCTGAACATTAATGGCAACATCAATATCTGCCGTTGTGATATCTACATTCTTAGATTTTTCAATAATGGTTTTTTGACGGTTGCTTTGTTTTGTCTTCATCACTTGTTCAAGATCTTGGAAAACGTCTTTTGCCTGATTTGAATCAGCCAATGTAATGCTGAGTACTACTGCAATAGCTACTTCAATACCTATCTGTAAATTAACTGCTGCCTGTGTATCTGTCGTTGTTACGGTAACTCCTTCAGAGTCTTTAATAATAATCCATTCTTCCGAGGACTGCTTCGTTAAACTCTGCTGCTTGGCTGCTTCATCTACATCTGCTTGGTTGTTTCGATCATCATCACAGTAATCTAAGGCTCTCCATTCTTTTTTTGGCATCATTTTTTCAACACTCCTTTCTATCCAAGATTCGGATTACAAAATATCAATCATAATTACCAATGCAACAAGTATTTGTAAAAGCAGCTGAATATTAAGGGAAATATCCGTATCCACTGTTGTTACGGTTGCATCTTTCGTATTGTAGATAAATATTTTTTGTTTATTAACTTGGCTGGAACTAATTGTTTGCATTAACTCCTGTTCTACCGCTTCTTCATCTGACGAATCAGCAATAGATAAACGGATTACAATGGAAATGGCTAATTGCAATGCGGCTTGCAAAGATGCTCCAATCTGCGTGTCTGTTGAATTCACTGTGATATTGCATGATTCTTTCACCCAGATAACCTCTGCAGACTCCTGCTCCATATACGAATATTCATCTCCAGTTTGAACAACACTTGCCTCTCCAAAATTCGGGCCAAAGGAATTGTTATGATAAGCCGGTGCTGATTGATAATGGTTTGTGTCACAGTCATATTCATTTTCTTTCGGAGGACACATATAGTCGTCTCCATATAAGTCTTCATGGAAACGGTTGGTTCCTTCTGTTTTACTTCTGTAGACAGACATCGATTAACACTCCTTTCTTCAAGTTCTAAATTAATTTATGGTATTGATAACTATACTTCCTGTACACCTGCACAAAGAACACAGAAAATAACAAAATCACCTAGTCCAAATTTCCAGCGAGAATTCTTTGTACATCTCCCGCAAAAAATGTGAAGAAATAATGGATTTTCTTCACATTTTTATTAAAACTATTCTGATTTGGATTCATTTCTTTTTTCTTGAAACTCCTCTACTTGTGCTTTTAAATCGTTCACCATTTCTTTTAACATTTCACGCTGCTTCTCAGACAAATTATTTTTTACCTCTTCCGGTTTAATTCCATTCTTTCTGAAAACACTATCTACCATCACTTCAACTAATTTGTCAGACATCACTGGTTTATCGTATGATTCACTCATTTGTTCAGCCTCCTTCCTTCATAGTTACTTCATCTTATGGAAGAGAAGTTCCTGTTGCCTATGCTCATGTCTAAGTCCTGAAAAGTCTTATTATAGAGAAAGCCTCTTCTCCTATATATGCATTTTTTAAAATGGCAAAACGCACCGTGACGTTCGAACATCGATATGAACCGGTAATTTTGCACGTCAGAAACAAAGGTGCTGGAATAACACTGAGAAACATGATAAAATATGATGTTGCAAGAAGAAAAATGAATAAACGAAACCAAACTCATTTGTATCTTGCAAATATAAATGAACAGGTGGTACAAAATGAACACAGAACAGGATTATCAAGTTTTACTTTATTACAATTATGTGCATATTGAAGATCCAGAAACCTTTGCGGCTGAGCATCTTCAATATTGCAAAGAACTCGGATTAAAAGGACGTATTTTAATAGCAGAAGAAGGAATTAACGGGACTGTATCAGGTACGATAGAACAGACCAATGCTTATATGGAGCATATGCATGCCGACTCTCGCTTTGAAGATATGACTTTCAAAGTAGACGCGCATGATAAACATGCTTTCAAAAAAATGCATGTACGTCCCAGAAACGAATTAGTTACGCTGCGTTTAGAAGATGATATTGACCCATTAGAAACAACCGGGAAATATTTGGAGCCGAAAGAGTTCTATGAAGCATTACATGATGAAGACACCGTCGTATTGGATGCCCGCAATGATTATGAATATGATTTGGGACATTTCCGCGGTGCCATTCGTCCAGATATCAAGACCTTCCGTGAATTACCGGAGTGGGTAGAAGAAAACAAAGAAATGCTTGAAGATAAAAAAATTGTCACGTATTGTACAGGCGGTATCCGCTGTGAGAAATTCAGCGGATGGCTGAAAGATGAAGGCTTTGAAGATGTCAGCCAATTGCATGGCGGTATCGTTTCTTACGGGAAAGACCCTGAAGTTCAAGGCGAATTATGGGATGGCCAGCTCTATGTGTTTGATGAGCGTATCAGTGTTCCCGTTAACCAAAAGGAACATGTCATCATCGGAAAAGATCACTTTGACGGAGAACCTTGTGAGCGATATGTGAACTGTGCAAATCCAGAATGCAACCGGCAAATACTGGCTTCTGAGGAAAATGAGCATAAATATTTACGCGGATGTACACATGAATGCCGTGTGACCCCACGTAATCTTTATATAAAAGAACATGATTTATCCACAGAAGAAATCAAAGAGCGTTTAGCAGCTATTGGCGAAACACTTCCAGAGACAACAACCGTTTAACCCTATATAATACAAAAACAGGCTGAAGAAGGAATCTCCAGCCTGTTTTTGCATTATTTTTGATACACAATTATCCAGTCAGTGCTTGATTGTTTCATCTTGATACCAATATAACCTTCTTCAATCAGTTTTGCTTGACCGCCAATATCCTTTATATCTACTTCTTTTTGTTCTTTCGATGGAATATCATTTACAGCTAAATCATTGCAATAAATATAACGCAGCTTTCCGCCATACTTCGCCTTCACTTTATAAATGTGCATTCCTAATGCAAACTTGTCCTTCATACTCGGAATATTCCCGGGTGCAACTGTCGCTAAAATATAACGGAACCTGGATGTATCTATTTGCTTCATCATAAATTCGCCCATTTTCGTTTGTAAATGATTGCCCCGGTAATCTGGATGCACATTGGAAATCTCCGAATAGATGATTTCTGCAGCATGTTCTTTTGTTAGACCAATATCGCTTCCCAACCCCTCTTCATCAACAGTTGGATTCAGAAACGCCCGGAAAGCAATCAATTTTTCCTGATGAAAGATACCGACCATCAGCGGTTCCCCCTCTAGGATAGACCGAAACTCGGCTTCATCTAAGGTTGCTAACCTTGCTTTATCTTCTAAAGCTTCATAAACTGTCGTTTGCAAATCTAAAATATCGGGTAAGTCATTAGTAGTGAGATAACGTAAAAAAGCATCTTGTTCTGCATTTTTTAGTGGCATTGTTTTTATCATTTCAGTCACAAATTAACGTCCTTTCTTGTTATAATACAAATGGCATTATTTTGATGCATTTACATCTTATCATTTTTCGAGGTGGGGTATACAATATGACAACGATTTATGATTTTTCAGCACAAACCATTGATGGAGAAGAGAAACAGCTGTCAGATTACAAGGGAAAAGTGTTACTTATCGTTAACACAGCTAGTAAATGCGGGTTCACTCCTCAATTTGAAGGATTACAAAAACTATATGACCAGTATAAAGAGGAAGGTTTTGAAATCCTTGGTTTTCCATGTAATCAATTTGGCTATCAAGATCCGGGCTCAGAAGAAGAAATTCAAGATTTTTGCAAGGCCAATTATGGCGTCACATTCCAAATGTTCTCTAAAGTGAATGTCAAAGGACAAGACATTCATCCCCTTTTCAACTTTTTAACGAGCGAACAAAAAGGGATTTTAGGTGAACAAATTAAATGGAATTTCACAAAATTCCTTATTGATACGGATGGAAAAGTGGCAAAACGATTTGGTCCGCAAAAAAATCCGGATACGATTGAAAAAGACATCGAAGCACTTCTCCATTAAAGAACAGCGGAGGAAAGATGATACTTTCCTCCGCTGTTTTTTTGTTACTCAGCTTTCGTATTTTAAAAAGTAACTTCCTTACCATAGGAACAGGGGTAGATTGTTTCTTAGATACAGCTGTTGATAAAGACGAGAAGGTAAGGTGTAAGGTCACCGCTGCGGCGGACCGTTTTGCTTTCCGACGTACAGGACGTACTAGTGCCACGCGGCTGAAGTAAATACCCCACATTAAATTTGTAAGGTTTTAGCTTCCTTCGTCCAACGGAATGGTTTAGCCAA
>NZ_JBHTKK010000049.1:1678-4710 GCF_042675985.1 Oceanobacillus locisalsi | reverse complement strand
TTTGTACCCTGAAAACTAAATAAGCGTAAGGCGACATGAAAAAACTTAGATAAGTCCTCAATCGATTAGTATCCGTCAGCTGCACGTGTCGCCACGCTTCCACCTCGGACCTATCAACCTCATCGTCTTTGAGGGATTTTACTCACTTGAAGTGATGGGAAGTTTCATCTTGAGGGGGGCTTCATGCTTAGATGCTTTCAGCACTTATCCTGACCACACGTAGCTACCCAGCAGTGCTCCTGGCGGAACAACTGGTACACCAGCGGTGTGTCCATCCCGGTCCTCTCGTACTAAGGACAGCTCCTCTCAAACTTCCGACGCCCACGACGGATAGGGACCGAACTGTCTCACGACGTTCTGAACCCAGCTCGCGTACCGCTTTAATGGGCGAACAGCCCAACCCTTGGGACCGACTACAGCCCCAGGATGCGATGAGCCGACATCGAGGTGCCAAACCTCCCCGTCGATGTGAACTCTTGGGGGAGATAAGCCTGTTATCCCCGGGGTAGCTTTTATCCGTTGAGCGATGGCCCTTCCATGCGGAACCACCGGATCACTAAGCCCGACTTTCGTCCCTGCTCGACTTGTAGGTCTCGCAGTCAAGCTCCCTTCTGCCTTTACACTCTGCGAATGATTTCCAACCATTCTGAGGGAACCTTTGGGCGCCTCCGTTACCTTTTAGGAGGCGACCGCCCCAGTCAAACTGCCCACCTGACACTGTCTCCGAACCGGATCACGGTTCTGGGTTAGAATGGTCATACAGTCAGGGTGGTATCCCACGGATGCCTCCACGTAAGCTGGCGCTCACGTTTCAACGGCTCCCACCTATCCTGTACAAACTGCACAAACATTCCATATCAGGCTACAGTAAAGCTCCACGGGGTCTTTCCGTCCTGTCGCGGGTAATGCGCATCTTCACGCATAGTATAATTTCACCGGGTCTCTCGTTGAGACAGTGCCCAAGTCGTTGCACCTTTCGTGCGGGTCGGAACTTACCCGACAAGGAATTTCGCTACCTTAGGACCGTTATAGTTACGGCCGCCGTTTACTGGGGCTTCGATTCAGAGCTTCGCCCGAAAGCTAACCCTTCCTCTTAACCTTCCAGCACCGGGCAGGTGTCAGCCCCTATACTTCGCCTTTCGGCTTCGCAGAGACCTGTGTTTTTGCTAAACAGTCGCTTGGGCCTATTCACTGCGGCTCAGACTCAGCCTGAGCACCCCTTCTCCCGAAGTTACGGGGTCATTTTGCCGAGTTCCTTAACGAGAGTTCTCCCGCTCACCTTAGGATTCTCTCCTCGCCTACCTGTGTCGGTTTGCGGTACGGGCACCTATGATCTAACTAGAGGCTTTTCTTGGCAGTGTGAAATCAGGAACTTCGGTACTCTATTTCCCTCCCCGTCACAGCTCAGAATCATGTCAGACGGATTTGCCTGTCTGACTTCCTCGCATGCTTGGACGCACATCCATCGGTGCGCACTCCTTATCCTCCTGCGTCCCCCCATTGCTCAAACAATCATGAGGTGGTACAGGAATATCAACCTGTTATCCATCGCCTACGCCTGTCGGCCTCGGCTTAGGTCCCGACTAACCCTGAGAGGACGAGCCTTCCTCAGGAAACCTTAGGCTTTCGGTGAAAGAGATTCTCACTCTTTTTTCGCTACTCATACCGGCATTCTCACTTCAAAGCGCTCCACCAGTCCTCACGGTCTGACTTCACTGCCCTTTGAACGCTCTCCTACCATTGTTCTAAAAGAACAATCCGCAGCTTCGGTGATACGTTTAGCCCCGGTACATTTTCGGCGCAGCGTCACTCGACCAGTGAGCTATTACGCACTCTTTCAATGATGGCTGCTTCTAAGCCAACATCCTGGTTGTCTGTGCAACGCCACATCCTTTTCCACTTAACGTATACTTGGGGACCTTAGCTGGCGGTCTGGGCTGTTTCCCTTTCGACTATGAACCTTATCACCCATAGTCTGACTCCCAAGCGGAAGTAGCTGGCATTCGGAGTTTGACTGAATTCGGTAACCCGGTAGGGGCCCCTCGTCCAATCAGTGCTCTACCTCCAGTACTCTTTTGCTTGAGGCTAGCCCTAAAGCTATTTCGGAGAGAACCAGCTATCTCTGTGTTCGATTGGAATTTCACCGCTACCCACACCTCATCCCCGCATTTTTCAACATACGTGGGTTCGGGCCTCCAGTCAGTGTTACCTGACCTTCACCCTGGACATGGGTAGATCACACAGTTTCGGGTCTACGACCGTATACTCACTCGCCCTGTTCAGACTCGCTTTCGCTGCGGCTCCGTGTCTTCCACTTAACCTTGCATACGATCGTAACTCGCCGGTCCATTCTACAAAAGGTACGCCGTCACCCATTAACGGGCTCCGACTACTTGTAGGCACACGGTTTCAGGTTCTATTTCACTCCCCTCCCGGGGTGCTTTTCACCTTTCCCTCACGGTACTGGTTCACTATCGGTCACTAGGGAGTATTTAGCCTTGGGAGATGGTCCTCCCGGATTCCGACGGAATTCCACGTGTTCCGCCGTACTCAGGATACACTCCGGAGGAAATGCTTTTTCGATTACAGGGCTGTTACCTTCTTTGGCTGACCTTTCCAAGTCGATTCATCTAAAACATTTCTTTGTAACTCCCATGGAGTGTCCTACAACCCCAAGAAGCAAGCTCCTTGGTTTGGGCTCTTTCCGTTTCGCTCGCCGCTACTCAGGAAATCGATGTTTCTTTCTATTCCTCCAGGTACTGAGATGTTTCAGTTCCCCGGGTGTGCCTCATCTACCCTATGTATTCAGATAGATGTACTGTTCCATTACGAACAGCGGGTTTCCCCATTCGGAAATCCTCGGATAATAACATTTACTTACAACTCCCCGAGGCATATCGGTGTTAGTCCCGTCCTTCATCGGCTCCTAGTGCCAAGGCATTCACCGTGCGCCCTTATTCACTTAACTAAGTTAGGAATAAGATGGTTGATGACAACGTCATCTGGTTTATCGCTAATTCATAGCTTTGTTG
>NZ_JBHTKK010000048.1:0-6009 GCF_042675985.1 Oceanobacillus locisalsi | reverse complement strand
AGAATGCATCTACCATTTTCTGTTCTCAATTTGATCCTCGAGGCTGGCATGAAAAGATTGGCGAAATTACGTTAGCCGATGCGATATTAGACCGAATTGTACATGATTCATATCCCATTATGATTGATGGAAATACTTCCATGAGAGAAAGGAATGGGTTAAAAAATTAATTTACTACAAAATGAAAACGCTTTATTGGATGGAGGTTTTCACATGACAATGAATGAAGTAATAGAGATATTGCGCGCTCATTATATAGAATGCGATCAAAGTACGATTAAAAAATGGATTATCGAAGGGAAATTAAAAGCTTCACAAGTAGATTCAGGTGAATACGAAGTGGAAGAAGAAGACCTTCATAACTTTTTTTATTATCAAAGTACAGTTGGTACCGCTTTTGAAGAAGGCATTAGTGACAAAGTAAGAATTGAAAGGTTACTGGAGTATGTTCAAAAATTAGAAGAAGAAATGGCAAAATTAAGATGGGAAAAAACGCTACTTGAGTTTGAATTAGGTATAAGCCCTTTTAATTAATTTCTAGAGCCACTATCAATTTGGTAGTGGCTCACCTTTGTCTTAAGTGGGTCAATTTCTTGTCCTAAGTGGGTCAAAAAGATGGCATAGTCGGGTCTCGCCGATGGCAATACTCAGTAAATTAATGATTAGCATCTATTCTAATAAAGGAGGTATAGTATTTTTAATAAATTTAAAGACCTGCCACCACTTTCTATTCATAAAAAGAATATATAATAAATATTGCTATAGAATGGTTAGAACTTCCAAGTAAATTAGTGGCTGTAATCAGTCCTCTTTTTCAAGTTGTTATCATTTAATCATTTCGATAATAGAGTGTCCATAGATAATCCCTCCTCATATATAAAGAGGTTTTTCATTTAAAAATAACAACTTTTTCTTAATAATTTTGGATCTATGTCAATAAATTGGACAATAGAAATGGTGAATTTTTAAATTTCCTACCGCGCTCCGCTTGCTCCCCTCTGTGTTAAAGGAAGGGGAAAGTCCGCCCCTTCCTTTAACACAGAGGCTAATGATATTCTTCTATGAAGCTATCTTACGCAGATACATTTTCTCATACGCTATTGGTGATATATATCCAATCGTTGAGTGAATTCGCTTGGAATTATAAAACGTCATGATGTAAGAAAAAATACTACGCTTTGCTTCTTCTCGGCTTTGATAATTTTCATGAAAGATTAATTCTTTCTTCATCACACTATGAAACGATTCGATACATGCATTGTCATAACAGTTGCCTTTCCGGCTCATGCTTGTGGTGATATGATGTTTTCTTAATAGTGCTTGATACTCCTTAGCTGCATATTGGCTGCCTCTATCGGAATGATGAATCAAACCTTCTTGCGGTGTTTGCTGATTAATAGCCCGTCTTAAAGCTGTGAGTGTTAATTCTTTGGTCATTCGATGACTCATTGCCCAATCAATAATCCTTCTGGAGAATAAATCCATTACGGTCACTAAGTACAGCCATCCTTCTTTGGTCCAAATATACGTGATATCACTTACCCATACTTGTCCTGGTTCATCTGCCTGAAAATCTTGATTTAGTAAATTCGGAAAGACAGGGTGCGAATGCTTGGAATTCGTTGTCGCTTTATATTTCTTCACCGTTTTCGAACGTAAGCCATTTTCCTTCATGATACGAGACACTGTTTTTTGAGAAACAGGAGTTCCTTCGCGGCGTAAAACCTGCGTGATTTTAGGACTTCCATATCTTTTTTTTGACTCAATAAATACACGTTTAATTCGGGCGGTCAGTTTTTGTTTGCGTTTGGCTCAATCGCTGACAGGACGGTTTCTCCACTCGTAATAGCCGCTCTTGGAAACACCTAATACCTGGCACATCTTCTCGATACGAAATTCGTGGCGGTGTTCCTGGATAAATGCATAGATTACCTCTACTTTTTGGCGAAGATGCCCATTGCCTTTTTTAAGATAGCTACCTCCTCTTCCAAATCACGGATTCGCTTATCTTTTTCATATTCCACTTGATCTTTGGGGCTGCGGTTTCCACTTCCCACAAAACTATCCTCTTGTTCTTCCTTGTATCTAGCTACCCATTTGTGTAGCGTCTGGGGTACTATGTCTAATTCTCTTGCCACTTCGGTTGCTTTTCTTCCATCTTCCACTACCAATTTTACTGCATATACTTTAAATTCTTTATCATATCGTTTTACCATCTTGGAAACTCCTAAAGATTATTATATTTAAGTATAAAAATCCCCATTTGGTATGTCCAATTATTAGACTAACATCATTTATTTGCTTTTTCTGCTAAATCTAAAATTGAATGAATATGAATTAAATAATTAGAGGCTACTCCACTATCTAGTACTTAATAGTGAAATAGCCTATTATAAATTATAGCTTTATTTATATCTCTAATTTTGATTAATCTTACTTAGCAATTACTTTTTAAGCATTGCTATTGAATAATTTTATCTGAATTTTATAATATACTTCTTATACGAATTACGAAAAGGCCGATGATAGATAGTAATATACATAATCCTATATTGATAAATAATGCATTTTCAACTCCATTTTGAACAGAAACTATAATGCTTGGGTAAAATATTGGCGATAATAAATAAGTTATTTGCTGGTAAATATAAGAAAACCCTAAAATTATTAGTATTATAAATAAAATCATAGAAGCCTTTCCGGCATGAAAAATTGTTTTCACTATCATTTGTATAAGAATAAGTGAGTACATACCAGTAAGTAAAATAAAAAATCCGATGAAAAATAATTGTACAGGTTTTATATCACCAATTAATATTTGTTGATTTAATGTATATATACCCCATTTTAAATCCCAATTAAAGAATATATATCCTGCGATTAGATGCCCAATGATTAATACCGCTAGTATCACTGTACAGATTAGTAGCTGAGCAACACAATTACTGAACCACCAAAAAATACGAGTCTTAAAACGAGTTATTACCATAACCATCCAGGAACTTGAAATAATATATGTCCATTGAGAAATAAGTAAAACGATTAAAATTAACATCAACCACTGAATGGTGGATAATAAAGTCATAGGTTCTTGCCAGCCACCTAATGAAAATAAAAGAAAATCAGCAATGGTTCCTTGCTCATTTATAATAATCAGTTCATGATTCAATCTAAATGCCTGAAGAATACCTAGTACAAAACTAATTAGTAAGCCAAATATAATATTGTAAGTAGTTAAGATTGATCTGAATTGAATTTTAATTAAAGCTTTCATAGTTTACCTCATTTACTTAATTACTTTTCTCATTGCTTTCAAGGTCATCATTTTTAAATTTAATCACTAAAATAATAATTAAAACAATACTGATGATAATTAAATAAAGATAGGAATTTATTAAATTAAAATACTGAATAGGAAGACCAAAAGGTTCATATTCATTGTGCATCCCTACGACATATTGAGATAAAGGAAGTAGAGCAATACTATTTTGAGAAGCAACATATAAACCATTGTAAATAAAGGCCATTATTATTATTAACCCTATTGTAAGGCTTGGTTTACCGGTGAATTGCGTAATAACTAAAGTCAATAAACCATGTGAAAAAATGCCTAACAAGAAAAAGGAGAATACTTTTATCCATGTAATCCCCGTTGGTATTCCCACTTCACTATCACTTATAAAAATATAATGAAATGTTTCACCATTAAAAGGAGTTCCTAACGTCCACCAACTAATAACAGAAATGAGTACTATTAGAAACAAGTAAAAAAATGATGTGACTAGTAGTAAGGTAAGTTTATTTATAATATATTGTGTGCGATTACGCAAACGGGCAAGAATAAATAAAGCGTATCCTTCCTCAAAATCATCCGTAATTAAATCAGCAATAAGAATGGAAAATAGCACAGGGAAAGCAAAAAACATAAAAAATTGAGGCATATTAAGCATTCCCATGAGATAATCCGGTATAGTTAATGGACTGTCATTATAAGTTAATTCTGCCAAAGAAAAATATTCACTAACTTGATTTCGTGCGAATAGAGAAACCAGTATAAGAGTAAATAAAATAAATAAGATCCTGATATACTTCATTCGAAACCATTTCCAAAGACCAAATGTTAACATTATTCATGATCCCTTTTTAACCGTTTATATTCCACAGCAATTTCTTTAAAGAAATTATCGATTTCTTCATCTGTACCTTTCGTAAATGGTACTAGCATAACAGGCTTACCATCTTCTTGTTTTTCCATCGTTGAATTAGGGGCAACAGAAAGAACTTTCCCCACATCAGCTGAATCCATTAACTGAATGGATATTTTTTTCTCTTTTTCTAAAGGCACTAGAGTATGATTTTCAATTCTTAACACCCGATCACAAAATGCCTCAATTTCGTGTTCATGATGCGAAACAAAAACATAGCCTGTACCTTGTTTTTTTAAGCCCTGAACATATTTATAAAAAAGTTCCCTGCCTTCCTGATCCAAACCATTTGTCGGTTCATCAAATAAAACAAGTGAAGGTGTTTCCATTAGAGATTGCGCAATTCCTAATCTTTGTTTCATACCCAATGAATATTGCTTTACTTTCTTTTTACTCATGGGATCTAGCCCTACTTTTTGAATCGCTTCTTTTACATCTTGCTTGGAAATTTTCTTCCGAATCTGAGCGAGGTTATTTAAGTTTTCTAATCCTGTTTCATGATTTATAAATGATGGTGTTTCTATAAGAACACCAATATTTTCTGGAAGTGAACCCATCATACCTGGTTTCACTTGCTTATCCATTACTTTAAGCTCACCTTCTGATAGATAACTAAGCCCTGCAATTAATCGAAGTAAAGTTGTTTTTCCAGAACCGTTTGTCCCTACAATTCCAATAGTTTCTCCTTTTTTTATCTCCAAAGAAACATTTTCTAAAATGATATTATTACCAAGTTTTTTGCCTGCTTTTTTCATATCCACAAGAGTCGATTCAGTCATGTTTAACCTCCTAAAACAATCTATACTAATTTTTCTTTTTTAAATTGGAGTTTATAGCCATAAACAGTTATGATATATAAAGCTGTGTTTAATACTAGCCAATAAAGCGGTACAATCCACCAACTTATTGAAGAATTAAAATAACCTCCTAACATTGCTAAAGGAGAAATATCATGAACGATTATCCCGCTGCCTCCAATAATAGCGGGGAAAGCCATCATTATGATAGACACTCCTATGAATAATGCAAAGGGAAGAAAAATAGCTACATAACGATTTCTTATAAACATACTCACCGTTACACTAAGAATAATAATAAAAGAAGACATCAAACTACTATTAATAATGATTAAGAACACATAGAACCAAGGCATATTTACAAAAAGATGAGAGGCAAATTGCGGTGTTATGCCTGTTTCAATAGCCTGGGGTGAACTAATTGGAAATACAATTAATGAACCTACAAATAAAAGCGATTGAAGAACAAACATAAGTAGAAAAGCTATGATAGCTAAGGATATTAATTTGGAATGAATATATTTATTACTGTCCATACGCATTAATTTATATGTTAATATACTTGTTCTGCGCTCTGATATAAAAGAGTCTCCTAAAACAATTAGTGGAATCAACGGCAATAAAATCATTAAATAACTTGACATATCTGACTGAATACTTACGAAATAATAAAAAACATGGTTTGCCTCAAACGGAATATTTTCAGCTATTGGTTGTTCACTTAAAATAAAAGAATAAATATGTACTACTGCCGCTAAAAAAACAAAGAAAGCTAACCAAATAGATTTCTTTTTATATAAATTTTTCATTTCTATTGGAATTTGTACAAACATGGTATATACTCCTTATTTTTTACATTTTAACTAAGGTTTTGGTTATTATCTCAACTTTCGCACCTAGAAAAATTTAATAAAATCAAGAGACTCTAGTGCTCGTAGTTACTGTAATAGGTTCCTTGACAAAGTATTTCAAACAAGAAAAACACCTCTCCATTTGGTATAGTTGAT
>NZ_JBHTKK010000047.1:0-7089 GCF_042675985.1 Oceanobacillus locisalsi | reverse complement strand
TCATATCTTGCTTTCCATTCTGTTCTTTTTTCTGCATTTGTCATCGCATAACCTCCGTATGATTTTCTATGGAGATTATCTCATGCGTGGTTTATAACTTGTAGGTGGGGATTATTTGACGCTTACGGAAACTAGAAAGCCGCAGTTCATTTTAAAGATAAAGTCATCATTCAGACGCTTGATTAAATCTTTGATGATTGGGATATGTTCAATATAGCGAATAAAAAAGAAATAATCATCCCTGCATAGTTGAGTTCAACAGGCGCTCCCAGTCGGGATTTCTTATTAATTGCATGATAAATACGATCCAGATCAATCGCTGAAAAAATCGCTTCATACTTTTGGGTAGGACCATGTCATATAATTCTTGGGTACCAAATAAGCTTGGTTGTTGTATAATGGTCATAAGAAGTACTCCTTCAGTCTTTTTATGGTTTGTGGTCAACTACCATTCTACATGATTTGGGGAGGTACTTCTTTTTTTATGTTTCAAAAAGCTTAGGATACAAGGGCTTTGAATTATGAAATTCATTCAGCTGTTAAAATAATCATTGTATACATCACTATTTGAATTATTAGAGACTTAGATATATTATTAATACAATAAAAATATTAAAAATCTTCAATTGAAACTAAGCAAGTATTATCTGTTAAATGGAGAGGGGGAAGGCAATGCCTTTTGAAGTAGGGGGAAGAGCGGATAAGTCTGGTAATAGTTATGAAGTGAGGTGGGTAGTAAAACAAATGCTGCGACTAGTTAAAGAGGAAATAACCTCTATTACGTGGGAAGCTGTTGGAGCAAAAGAAGAAGGAATCGATCTCTGGATTAAAAATAAGGATGGAAGTTTGGTATGTTCCCAGTGTAAGGCGAGAAATGGAAGTAAAGAAAGTTGGTCTATAAGCGATTTAGGATCCAAAAAGGTTTTTGTTAATGCTAAAAAGCACTTAGACTCTAATGAAAATATTACTTATCAATTTGTTTCAGCGGTTAATAGTATGATGTTAAATGATATTACTAATAGGGCAAGAAATACTAATGATAGCCCTATTGATTTTTATGAATCTCAGATAAAAAATAGTGAAAAAGTACATGATGATTATAAAAGGATAGCTAGTTATTTTGGCTTAGGTTATACTTCAGTACAAGATAATGGGCAGCTCCTAAATTACCTAAAGAGAATGTATGTCATCCATTTTTCAGATGATTTAGAAACAAAAAAAACTTTGAAGGAAACAATAAGTTATCTCTTTACTGGAGATTCTGAAAGTATATACAATTTGTTACTAAATTTTCCATTAGAAAATGATTTGTTAGGAAAAGAAATATCAAGTTATGCTGTATTGAATTTTTTAGAAAGCAGGGGTGGAATTTCACTTAGAAAGCTTCATAATGATGAACGGATAATTCCAAGGTTTGAAAATCTGAACAAAGAATTTGTCTCTTCTTTTGTTAAAATTAATGGCTCTCTAATCCACCGAAGAGAAAGTGAAGAATGTTATAAAAAGGTTTTAAATGGAAATTCGATAATTATACATGGGAAGGCAGGAAGTGGAAAAAGCGGGTGTATTATTGAATTACTAAATCGATTTAAACAAGAAAATATACCTTATCTTGCCTTGAAACTTGATCGGCGTGTTCCAGAATATTCATCTAATAAATATGGAGAACAACTAGATTTACCAGCTTCCCCTGTACACTGTATTGATGCAATTGCAGGTGATAAAGAAGCTGTTTTGATTTTAGATCAACTTGATGCAATTCGTTGGACAAATAGCCACTCAAGTACAGCACTAGAAGTTTGTAGAGAAATGATAGAGGAAGTAAATCATTTAAACAAAGAACGAAATAAAAAAATATCAATAGTTTTTTCTTGTCGTACATTTGATTTTGAAAATGATATTGGGTTGAAAACACTATTTTCAAATCAACAAAATAATGATGTTGAAAATAAAGTGTGGAAAGAAATAATAATAAGTGAATTAGATGATAAAAAAGTAAAAGAAGTTGTGGGGGGGTCGTATGACAACCTATCCAAGAAACTTAAGTTATTATTAAAAATACCTAATAACCTTTACATTTGGTCAAATTTAGAAGATAGTAGAAAAAATAATATTTATCTATCTTCCAGTGATTTAATCAAAGAATGGTGGGAACAATTAAGTATAAAAATTGAAAGTTTGGGCGTGTCTATTCATTCTATAAATGAACTTAAAGATACAATTGCGAAACAAATGGATAAATTAGGGAAATTAACAATACCTAAACTATTAATAAGTGATTGTTCAAAGGTTGCAACCGAACAATTACTATCTAATGGTTTATTACTTTCGAAGGGAAATAGTATCGGCTTTGTCCATCAAAGTTTTTTTGATTATTTCTTGGTTGAAAAAATGATTCGAAAAATATTTGAAGGGGATTCTATTTCGAATATCCTTGGTCCTATTTCTAAACAAACTCCATCTAAAAGATATCAACTCCAAATGTTATTAGAAAATCTTTTAAATGATGATATAGATTATTTTATAGATGTTGGGGTTGAACTAATAAATAGTAAAGATATACGCTTTTACATGAAATATGTATTTTTTGAGGTTCTAGGACAAACGGAATCAGTTACATTTAAAGTGAAAACATTTTTAAAAGAGTATATTAACATTTCACACTGGAAAAGCCATTTATTGGATATAGTTTTTGCTAAACATCCTACTTTTATAAAACTTTTAATCCAAGAGGGCTTCATTACCAAGTGGCTTAATTCTGAAGATGAAAGAGTTACTGCAATGATGTTACTAGGATCTGTTAACTCAAAAATGCCTGATGAGCTAACTTCATTGCTTTATCCTTTAGCATTTAAAGAAAATGAATTGGATAAGATGATTAATAGTTTATTTTGTAGGGATATAGCAGATGATTCTGATAATATGTTTGAATTTAGATTGGAATTATTGAGATTTAGACCTCATTTATGCAGTGAATATATTTACTGGGGGTTGTTTACACAAAAATGTCCGTATAGAATGTTACGTTTAATAGATGTGATTGTAAAGAATTTTGTGGAAGAATCTATTAAAGACAGGAATAGACTAAATAAAAAAGCTCTTAAAAACTTTATTGAAAGTGCGAAAAGTAATCCAGAATATGTTTGGGAAAATTATATGCCATATATTGCTAAAATAACTCAAAATGTAATCTCCCTCTATGATAAGAAACTAAATTTTTGGAAATCTGAGCAATATACGAAATATATGTATGGGAGAACTTACATAGAGATGATTAAAGTTGCAGGAAAAGAATTAATTAAAAATGATACAGTCAACATTTTAGAGAGCTGTAAAAAATATTATGAATACAATTCACTTATAATTAATGAGATTTTATTAAATGTTATGGAAGATTGTCCAAGTAAATACTCAGATTTTGTAATAAAATTGTTAATAGAGAACCCGCATAAAAGATTCTTTAATTACACAGGAGAACGCGATAATTACTTGTTTTCAGCAAAACAAATAATAGAAAAACATTCTAAAACATGTTCAGGTGAAGTATTTAACAGATTAGAGAATGTTCTTTATTATTATCGTGAAGAAAATGAGCTGGTACGGGCACGACGAAGATTTGAGTTTAATAAAGAAAATAGAAAAAAGAAAAGTAAACAACTAGTTTATTATCGATATTGGGGAGAAGTACAAACTTATTTAATATCTGCACTTGACCAAAACAGAATTTCTAGAAATACTTTTCAATTAAAGAAAATTCTTGAAAGACGATCTAATGGTCAAGTTAATATACACAAAAAAAATAGAGTCAGTACAGGATGGGTAAGTTCAACTATTGGGAATAAAGCTGAGAAGATTAAAGATAAAGAATGGTTAAGAATAATTACGCAAAAAAAATATCAAAATGAAAAATGGAATTTATCAGAAGGAGCTATTTTAGAATCTTCGCCAGAACAATTTGCCAGGGATTTTGAAAGAATCGGAAAGAAAGAACCAAATAGATTTGCTAAATTGGCATTGGAGTTACCAGAAGATATAGAATATAATTATATAACGGCTATTTTTAATATTATTGGTGTAAAAGAGCCGGCTAAGGATATTGTTGAAAATAAGGCTTGGTATCCAGTTAGTCTTGATCTAGCGCAGAAATTATATACAAAGTGGAGTAACATATATGATATTAGCGTCGTGATGTCTCTTTGCAGAGGAATCAGAGAAAGATCTGGAGAATTATGGAATAAGGATATTTTAAATTTAATAACTAATATAGCTAAAAACCATCCTAATCCTGAACCAGGGAAACTTAATATAATGTCATCCAAAGAATCGGAACTAGAAACGATAGAGTCAATATTTATGAATTCAATGAATTGTGCAAGAGGTTGTGCTGCAGAGGCAATAGCGGCTTTACTTTGGGAAAACGGAGATAGATATAATGATTTTAGAGTAGCCATAGAATCTATTGTCAATGATAAAGATTTGGCGGTTAATATGTCAGCTATAGAATGTATTAAACCAATTATGAATTATAATAAGGAATTTGCTGTTGAATGCTTTTTTAAATTAGCCAAAAAAGATTTAAGACTTGTCTCTCACCCGTATGCAAATGAAATATTTTATTATTTATATAAAGAGTATCCTGAAGATATTAAAGAATTAGTTTTAGAAATGTTTAAGTCTCGATTTGAAGATGTTGCTTTAGCAGGAGCTAAACATGTAGCAAATATGTATGTATTTTACGGTTGCTTTGAAGATACTATATTTAATAAATTTAAGAAATCTAAGAATCGAATAGAGGGAATGCTCGGGGTTGCAGTAACTCTTATTGATACTCAAAAATATCATGAACAATGTAAAGAGATCATTTTACAGATAATAGGTGAAAACGGTATGAGTGAAGATTTCACCTATTTGTATTCTCGATTGCTATCTGAAGATAAATTAAATGTACAAGAAGATGAAGAGCTTATATTAAGGTTAGTTACTTCTAAAGCTAACAAAGGAATAATTCGTGATTTTATTATGTTTATAAGTGAAAATGATGTTCAGATTGTAGTATTTAAAAATGTAATATTCGGGATTTGCAGAAATTTAATTCATAATTTTAATCATGAAGTCAATAATGTAGGAAGTGAATTATATGGTGTTACACCGGAACTATCAAAATTAATTGCATTACTTTATGATAAGACTCAAAATGATTTTCAAGTTAATCAACAATGTTTAGATATATGGGATGAAATGTTTGAAAATCAGATTGGAACAATCCGTGAATTAACAGAGGCAATAATGGACAAATAGTTTGTTAATGTAAAATAGCGATGAAGGCGTGTCTTTTAATATGTGTAGCTTGAAAAGAATCTGTACCTATTACAGATTTCTGTATAGTATTGTATCATAATTACATCTACCTCAAATCGTATTTAGGTGAAAGCCTTGCCTGCCATGACTTTAGCCACCTTACTGGAGGATTTGACTTTTACCAATATAATTATCGTTCACGTATCTTTATTCGGGAAGTACAGCTTTAGGGAAAGAAGTTGGGGAAGCGGCTAAGAAAGCGAATGTACTATTTTTGAAAAACCATTGTATTATTGTTTCGATAATAGTGTGGAAGAAGCGGTGATACGGTTGGAAACATTGGAGTTTACTTGTAGGATGATGGTTATGGCTAAGGGTTCGAGGATTTCGGTAATTGTGTTGCCGGAAGAGGTTGTGGAGGACTTTTTGGAGAATTTGGGGTATAAGGGGAAGAAGAAAGATAGGTAAGTTGATATGGGTTTGGTGGAAGCTATTCATTCTAGCTGTTTTTGGCTGGGGTGGGTAGCTTTTAGAATATGGTGTTAAGATGCTATTGGAATACTATTATAAAAGAGACGAGGGTAAACTATTAGAGTACTTTCAGATATTGGATAAAAATGCAAGTATTCCAAGCAAAATCCCATTTGATAATCAACACCGCTATGAACGTTTAATTGATGATTACGGCCTGATTATTGCAGATGAAAAGAGCCACCTTTTGCGGATGGGAGAGCCACTTTAGAATAACTTCTTGTATAATATAAGTTACATGCAATATAAGCATGATACTTATATACAGGAGGTTTTTTTGTGGTTAATTGTCGTAAAATTCTGGAATTATATTTTGAAGGAGTTAGCCAAAGAACAATAAGTTCCAGCACAGGGCATTCAAGGAATACGGTCTCTGAGGTTGTTCATCGTGCTAAGAAGCTTCATCTTGAAAATTTGGAGGAGACGATGACCAATCCATGGTTGGAAGAGCTTCTCTTTCCCGAGAAACAAGCTATTGAGAAAGGTTACTTTCCGGTTGATTGGGAGAAGGTGCATAAGGAATTACAAAAAAAGAATGTGACTTTGACTTTACTACATCATGAGTACGCAGCAGAAGCACGGGAGAACGGAAAGATTCCCTATGCTTATTGAGTATTGCCATCGGCGAGACCCGACTATGCCATCTTTTTGACCCACTTAGGACAAGAAATTGACCCACTTAAGACAAAGGTGAGCCACTACCAAATTGATAGTGGCTCTAGAAATTAATTAAAAGGGCTTATACCTAATTCAAACTCAAGTAGCGTTTTTTCCCATCTTAATTTCGCCATTTCTTCTTCTAATTTTTGAACATACTCCAGTAACCTTTCAATTCTTACTTTGTCACTAATGCCTTCTTCAAAAGCAGTTCCAACGGTACTTTGATAATAAAAAAAGTCACGAAGATCTTCTTCTTCCACTTCGTATTCACCAGAATCTACTTGTGAAGCTTTTAATTTCCCTTCGATAATCCATTTTTTAATCGTACTTTGATCGCATTCTATATAGTGAGCGTGCAATATCTCTATTACTTCATTCATTGTCATGTGAAAACCCCCCATATAATAAAGCGTTTTCATTTTATGGTGAATTAATTTTTTAATCCATGCTTTTCTCTCATTGAAGTATTTCCGTCAATCATAATGGGATATGAATCATGTACAATTCGGTCTAATATCGCATCGGCTAACGTAATTTCGCCAATCTTTTCATGCCAGCCTCGAGGATCAAATTGAGAACAGAAAATGGTAGATGCATTCT
>NZ_JBHTKK010000046.1:0-8264 GCF_042675985.1 Oceanobacillus locisalsi | reverse complement strand
CTACCCCTAAACATTTTTTCAAGTATTTTATGTTGTTTTTCACTTAGTTTTATCTCGACAGCTTGCTTAACCATTTCCATTCATCCCCTTGGTTATTTTTTACAAGTCAAGAATAACATGGAAGGGGAAGTGAATTCAGCCGTTCTGCACTAGTACGTCCTGGGACTGCGGTTACTCGCCCCATCAAAAACCGTTGTACGTCGGAAAGCGTAGGGCTTGGCCGGAGCGGAAGCTATACACCATATCTTGTTCAAAAAAATAGAAGGGGGCTCTAACCAAAAGCAAGCATAATAATAGAGTTCATGTTTATCCTGGCACAGCTGGTTTACATGTTTATTTTTAGATGCGAAGGTTGAGCCGATAAAAAAGAGGAAAACCGTGTTTCATTGTCACCACGATTTTCCTCTTTTTTATCATTTTATTCATTAGCAGCATTTTCTAAATAGTCAACCGCATCTTCAAAATTATCTACAGGAACAACCTCCATATCTGTGTCGATACTTTCTGCAGTTTCTGCTGCCACTTCATAATTCGAACCTTCCCTGCCGCCTTCATTTGGTGCAAAGAAAATATCTACATCTTCTTTATCAGAAGCAACAATTTTCTTATCTATTCCGCCAATGCGATGGACATTGCCCTCGTAATCAATTTCGCCAGTGCCGCCAATCTGCTTGCCGCCGGTTAAATCGCCTTCAGTCAACTGATCATAGATTTCCAATGAAAACATCAAACCAGCGCTCGGTCCGCCGATACTGCCGCTGGAAAATTGTGTTTCCGGCTGAACAGTCACTTCACGATCTGTCACAAGGTTTATACCGACTCCAACACGACCCTCTTCATCATCCAGCGGTGCTAATTCCAAATCTGCCGTCTGTTCTTCATCGTCTCTTTCATACACGACTGTTACCGTATCTCCGGCCTCTTTGCCCTCAATGTAATCAAGTAAATCCTGAGATTCACTCACTTCCGCATCATCAATACCGATAATACGATCGCCGCTCTCTAATTTACCTTCTGCGGGAAGTCCATCCACTGCAGCAACCACGTAAACACCTTGATAATCAATATTTATTTCCTCACCTGCTGCTTCATAGGCGACAACAGTGGACGCTTCCTGCGAACTTTCCATCACTTGAAGCTGCGCTGCCATATAATCTTCTTGCGACATTCCTTCCGGGAAAACCTGATCCAAAGGAAGAATTTCCTGATGCGGCAACACAAGAGCAGCAGCATATAAAATAGGAGTGGCCTGCATACCGCTGATTGTCACTAAGTGCATATCTCCTTCACTGGGGTAACCCCCTTCTACTTCAACAATGGGGTCTAGCGCATCAGCGCCCCCCGGTTTTTGAATATAGTACGGTAATTGATAGACACCTAATAAATAAACAATTAAGATCACAGCTAATAAGCCTAGAATTCTTTTTTTCGTTAATCGCAACGCACTTGATTCCCCTTCCTGGTATCCTTACTAAATATATATCTATGGCATATTTTTATATGGTATTCGCGTATATATCACATAGAGAGATTGTTTAAAAATCAGTTTTCTTTTTAACAGGGAAAATTACTGCCTTCCTGAGGACTCCTGAGGTTTTAAACATTTAATAAAGTCACTTTCTTATTATATTGATACATCGGACAAGCTAGCATCATTCTACTACTTCCCGCCATAATTGTACAGAATAGACACTTCATGGTATGGAGCAAAAAAAGAAGCAACAGCCTTTCTTTCCTCATAAAAACAAGCATCATTTTTTCGAATAAGCATTAGTAGGGGGACATCAGATTGAAACAAAAGCTAAAAACACTTGGCTATGCCGGGATATCTATTTTCTTATTCTTCAGTTTAATACGATTTCCAGACCAGGCATTGGAAGCAGCTATCCGCGGGTTAAATATGTGGTGGGAAGTGGTTTTTCCCTCTTTGCTGCCATTTTTTATAACTGCTGAGCTATTATTAGCTTTCGGTGTAGTAAAATTCTTAGGTGTTCTATTTGAACCAATTATGCGTCCGTTATTTAATATCCCTGGTGCCGGCAGTTTCGGATGGATTATGGGGATGGCCAGCGGGTATCCTACAGGGGCGAAAATAGCAGCAAGACTCCGGGAAGAGAAACAGGTAACACAAATAGAAGCAGAAAGATTAGTATCTTTCACAAATAATTCTAGTCCGCTCTTTATTTTCGGAGCCATTTCTGCTGGCTTTTTTTATAACATAAAACTGGGCTTACTATTAGCGGTCTGCCATTATGGCGCAAACACCATTGTCGGAATCATTATGCGTTTTCATGGAAGAAAGCAGGAAAAACATATCACGAAGAAAAAAAGAACTTCTTTTTCACTGAAAAAAGCATTCCAGGAGATGCATCGAAACCGGTTAAAAAATACCCGGCCATTCGGGGAGGTATTAGGAGATGCTGTCTTACATTCCATTCAGACACTTGTTATGGTCGGTGGATTTATCATTTTATTTTCCGTACTTATTAAACTGCTCTTCCTGATGGATATTACACCGTTTATTGCAGGTTTTATCGAACCGGTTCTTCCTGTTTTGGAATTGCCGAAAGAATTAGGGCTTCCATTTATCTCCGGGCTGTTTGAAATCACGGTGGGGTCGAACTTAATTTCGCAGGTAACAACCGATTCTCTGCTGCAAAAAGCGATGTTAATCAGTTTTATTCTAGGTTTCAACGGATTATCCATTCAAGCACAAGTAGCGAGTATTTTAGCAAAAACAGATATCCGTTTCCATCCTTATTTCTTTGCTCGCCTTTTACATGGCACTTTTGCGGTTATATTGACTCTTATATTATACAAACCGTTGTATCTTGACCGAATTGTTATTCATTCGAATGAAATTCCAGCTGCAACAGTGCAGGAAAACACTATTTGGATGGATATATACTATATGCTGCAAACCGTTGGACCAGCCATTACAATGATCAGTTTAGCAACAGCAATTTTTATCATTATCTATCATCGTAAAAAAGCATAACCTGCTTTAGAGCATGAAAAGAGAGCCCGGCCTCACTCAACCAGACTCTCTTTTCATTTAAAAAGCTTCTATTCTCTTTATGCATTATATTTCTTCTGCAGCGCCTTTTCCACTAACTCGGGGACGAGACCGCTGATATTTCCCTGGTATTTAGCTGCTTCTTTTATCATACTTGAGCTTAAAAAAGAATATTTGGTATTTGTCATCATAAATAATGTTTCCACTTCTTCATTTAATTTCCGGTTCATAGAAGTAATCTGCATTTCATATTCAAAATCACTGACTGCACGCAGCCCTCTAATGACAGCAGTCGCTCCTATTTCACTTGCATAATCCATGAGTAATCCGCTTGAAGAATCAACCCGTACGTTCGGCAAATCCTTTAATGTTTCTTCCAACAATTGCTTTCTTTCTTCTACCGTAAAAAGGGGTGATTTAGATTGATTATTAAACACAGTAACTACGATCTCTTCAAACACTTTGGCACCACGTCGGATAATATCCAAATGTCCATTGGTTACCGGGTCGAAACTCCCTGGGCATATTGCTAATTTCCTCATCATTTATGCTTCCTCACTTTCCTCTGTTTGATAAATCGTTACTTGAATTAAATCGCCATAATCTGCCTGTTTGATTGCTTTTAATGATTTATATTTGTCCGGCAACAGATTTGACTTATCATGCTCACAATATACAACCGCATTTTTTTGAAGCATGTGATTATCGAGCAGGTAATCAAGTATTTTCATATAATCTTGACTTTTATACGGTGGATCTAAAAGTACTAAATCAAATTTTAATTCCCGTTTTGCAATCGCCTTTAAAGCACGCTCTGCTTCATTTCGATAGACCTCTGCCTGCTGTTCTAATTGGAGCGTTTTCAAATTCTCTTTTATCGCCTGGATTGCTTTAGGGTGTTTATCTATAAAGATTACCTTTGATATCTCTCTGCTTAATGCTTCTATCCCGAGTGAACCGCTTCCGGCAAACAAATCCAATGCTGTTCCACCTGAAAAGAAAGGTCCTAATATTTGAAATACGGCTTCTTTTACTTTATCAGAAGTAGGTCTTGTCGTTTCGCCAGCTACACTTTTTAACGCTCTTCCTTTATGTATTCCTGCTATTACACGCACTTCTCGATCACCTCAGCTTCTTTTGCTCGTCAATAGTCTACCACGATTCTCGAGTTTAGCAAATAATTTTTCTTTATGATGTATATTATTTCTTTTCTTTGTCCATAATATCATAATGATTCAGCTAAATATGATTTAGTTGAAACGGATAAGGCTTATCCTTCCCCATAAGCTCTTCATCCGGTTTCTCCTCTCCCTTTAGCCTTTTATTTTAAAAATAAAAGGACCTGCAGTAATTATTGACTGCAGGTTTTTCTTTTTTTATCCTTTATTATAATATACGATCATCTAAATTCCCATTTTATAATCATATTGTTTCGCTTTGTCCGGTATAGCATTTTCATAACTTGTCGGAATAAACGGCTTCTGAGACCGTTCCACTTTAGATACAAATGAAAATTGATTGAATTTTTTCTCCATCGCGTCAATATCTTCACGGTTGACATAAATCACCGCATAACGGTGCTTTTTGGATACATGAATAAGATGCCCGTGTTTTTTTAACTGTCTGACATTTTTCATGTGCTGAAACCAAACAACGATACCTTGTCTTTCTACCATATTCCCGCCCCCTTTTTTCCGTATTATGTATAAAGCAGGTTGCTTATTTTAAGCCCCCTGCTTATGTTTTATGATGCACAGCCGCAAGCACCGCCGCTTCCGCAGCCGCAACCGCTGTCTGTTAATGCGGCACCATCTTTAGGCGCTTTAATCTGTCCACTGACACTCTCTGCAACAAACTGGCTGATCTCATCCAAAAGGTTTTGCAGATTTCTTTCAGCAACTTTAAATGCCGCCACTTTATCATGTAAATCCATATCCCGCTTTTTGGAACGGACCTGTTTCATAATATCATAATAGTCCGGATGATATCTGCCAAAGCGCTGCACATCTTCATAATGCTCTTTGACGTCTGAAAATGTTCGAATCAGATGCTGCGCTTCCTTGTCTTCATCCAATGCCTGCTTCGCTGATTGATATTGCATCATGACATCCGATTGTAATACCATCTTCCCGAGAAGCTCCGATTCATCTAATATATCTACATACTCCATCGTAGCAATCATTCCCGCACCTCCACGAATAAATTAATAAATGTAAATAAGAGAGAATATCTCTTAGTAAGGTTTATGCCATTAACTATTAAAATAGATATGATTTCATCATCCAATCATAATAGTTATCCTTTTCATCATACCATTTTATTATTCGAAAGAAAATAGAGCTGTCTTTAAAATGGGAAACAATAAAAATACTTTGTCAGGTTCGGGAAACTTCTTTTTTAATCTTTCATAGATTTCGCCATTTCTGCAAACATTCTTACCATTTGTAATTGATTCGAGAAGGTGTTTACTTTTTGGGGAAACGTCTTTCCATAAAATTTCTTTGCTTCTTTTTTCAATTCTGTCAGCCTGCTTGGATCACGTGTTAAATATCGGTACCAAATGGGATGATACCGGACAAATTCTGCCAGTTCCGGATTTTTTTTGAGGTAAGCAACGACATCGTTATCCATTTCATCCCCCTCTAATCTTTTCTAAATGAAAAAGGAGCTCGAGGCGTATTCTCAGAGGAAGACTTTTTCATATCGCCAATCATCTCCTGAACTACACCGATTGCATTACTTAATTGTTCTATTTGTCCTTGTACTTTTTCTGTATCCAGATTTTGGGTATAGTCCACAATCTGTCTGATAAGGTCGGAATGGTCTGTTTTCTTCTCTTTTTTGGCTTCCTCGCTCTTTGGTTCCGCGTCACCGGATGGTTCTTTCAATTTATATTCATCCCAAAATGGGTCATCTTCATCTAAAATCGCCCATTTTTCATAAAATTCCTGCCACCCTTTGCCGCTTTTTCTGATTTCTTCTAATAACTTAGGATGGCGATTGACAAAAGATTTGAATGCTGCAACACTGGGATGTAATTGACTCATTTTACTCACCGTCCTTTATTCAAAACACATATACAACAAAGGCTTCCTATCTTGCTAACCTCAAAATGTACGTTTTCTTTTAAACCGCCTATAATAATCTATGTAAACAACTAAAAAATGTGCCATTGTCTTGTATACGCAAAAAGAAGCCTCTGGTTACGGCTTCTCTCTGTCCCTAATCGCATAAGTATACTAAAACGGCTTTCCTAAAAAGTTCTGTGTATAATAAAAACGATATACACCAACACCCAGATAACTATATTCATCGCTTAATAATGCTTCCCGGTGGCTTTGGCTATTTAACCACCCTTCCATAGCAGCTGGAGCATCTGGATACTGGGCTGCAATATTCTCTCCGGCAGCAACATAAGCAACCTGTTTTTCCTCTAACCGTTCTTTTAGACCATCCCCATTTAGACTGTCATGGGAAAAATAATCATTTTCATACATATCTTTACTGTGATCATACGCCACCAGACTTACTTGATCGTCCCACTCTAATTGAGGCAGGTCATGCTGATAACGCATGACATTCGAAATATCAAAAACTTGCTTCTCCATTCCTTCCTGAATCTCTCTCCACGCTTCTTCACCAAATACAGGCTGTTCAGGCAGCTCTCCACGGTATTCAATTTCATAAGGTCTTTGCGATAGCAGTGCATCACCAGTAGTCATTCTTATGGAAGATAGCGTTTCTGTGATTGTATCAAAATAAAATTGGATAAATGTCGTATCACTAATTTTAACTAATGGCCTCGTCTGAAGATCTTCTGTACTTAACCGGAAAGTAAAGGAAGCGCCCCCTTTTGAATAGGTTACTTCATTGGAAAAAGAAAATGTATCGGCCACTTCATCATAGTCTGCTCCAGAATCAATTGGTGACATATCCAAATCATCCCCAATGGCATAAACAGATATAATTTCATCATCTGCAACAGCAAACTGGCCATATTGACTTTCTGAATTATTATATACATACCATTCATAATTATATGCACTAACATCAATTCTGTCCGGTTCTCCCAGATCTTCAGTAAGCTCTGTTGACGTCTTTCCGATCCATTGATATAAGTCGCCTTCTAAATTCATCTGAGGAAGCTCAGCCGCCGTTCCTTTTGGTTCGATTATTTCTTCCTCTTCATCGAAATGAGGCTTTGCTTCTCTTACAACTTCTTCTGGTGATGAACTCATCTGGTTAATAACAATAAATACTAGGAGTGCAATAATCATGATTATCATAAAATTACGAAATATCTTCATGATTGAAACCCCCATCCCGCGAACACATAGATTATTTATCAGACATGCTCAAAATCAAATCTCCTCATGAGCGGACTTTTTTGAACAATCCTTTGATAATCTATTTATCTATTATATACCCTTTTATTCATAATATTATACCCTTTCTTTACTCTCGTCCATGGTTTCTATTGCATCTATCATCATTTCGTATTATCCTTACATTAAGCAGAATATAATTGATGAGGTGAAAACGTAATGAGATTTGAAAACACAGGGATTGAAGAAACAGTTATTGATGTACAGGTACTGGATCATGTAACAGCAAATCTTGCATTTATCCGGGCAGGACAATGGGACTATGAACGTGTTACTTATGATTACAAAATCGGTTCCAACGAAGAGAATGTTACATACTATATCCGTGTACAAGGGTATGCTATCGAAGGGGACGTGGATAAACGCAATGCTGTTATCCAATTGAAGACACCTTTACTCGGTAAACATTACTACCCGCACGGTGTTGAATATGGTGAAGAAGAGGGCTTCCCTGAAAGCGTTATAGAAAGAGCGAATACGTTACTTTCCAAACTAAGTGAGGAACTCCAATATTATAAAAAATAACAATGAAAAAGAGGGTCAACACCAAAATCAATGGGTGAAATAAAGGATTGAATATGGTATTAACATCTAGATAGCGGAGGAAGAATACGGAGAACTCCTAAGTGGTTTGCAGGCTAAAACCGTGACTCCTGGGGCCTTAGCTTACTCACCCCATCGAAAAGAGTTGTCACAACGCCTGCACTTGCACGTCCTGGGACTGGAGCTGCGCTTACCAATGTTGTCAGGTTAACATGACCGCTGCGGCGGACCGTTTTGCTTTCCTAGGGGCACGCTCTTCAGCTAACTTTTGCCAAGAAGTGCACTTGGCAAAAGTGGATCTTCAGATGGTGCTGATCCCT
>NZ_JBHTKK010000045.1:0-9732 GCF_042675985.1 Oceanobacillus locisalsi | reverse complement strand
GACGATGAGGTTGATAGGTCCGAGGTGGAAGCGTGGCGACACGTGCAGCTGACGGATACTAATCGATTGAGGACTTATCTAAGTTTTTTCATGTCGCCTTACGCTTATTTAGTTTTCAGGGTACAAAATCATACATATTTTTTAAAATTAGTACTTGATTTTTTCTCAAAAATGATTATAATATTGAGTGTTGCTGATTTTTTAAATCTTTGTCTGGTGGCGATAGCGAAGAGGTCACACCTGTTCCCATGCCGAACACAGAAGTTAAGTTCTTCAGCGCCGATGGTAGTCGGGGGCTTCCCCCTGCAAGAGTAGGATGTTGCCAGGCTAGAGTATTCACTTGTTAAAACCTTAAGGACAAGCGAATTACTTCTTTCTTTTATGTTATGGATTATTCCACAGTAGCTCAGTGGTAGAGCTATCGGCTGTTAACCGATCGGTCGTAGGTTCGAATCCTACCTGTGGAGCCATATGGAGAGCTGTCCGAGAGGCCGAAGGAGCACGATTGGAAATCGTGTAAGCCGCTATCGCGGCTTCGAGGGTTCGAATCCCTCGCTCTCCGCCATTACAAGTTTTTAAAGGCCCGTTGGTCAAGTGGTTAAGACACCGCCCTTTCACGGCGGCAACACGGGTTCGAATCCCGTACGGGTCACCAACTCATTTTTGTTAAAACATAAGCTTTTGACTTTGGAGGATTAGCTCAGCTGGGAGAGCACCTGCCTTACAAGCAGGGGGTCGCAGGTTCGAGCCCTGCATCCTCCACCATGTAAGACTCATTAATTTATATCGCGGGGTGGAGCAGTCTGGCAGCTCGTTGGGCTCATAACCCAGAGGTCGCAGGTTCAAATCCTGCCCCCGCAACCAAAATGGTCCGGTAGTTCAGCTGGTTAGAATGCCTGCCTGTCACGCAGGAGGTCGCGGGTTCGAGTCCCGTCCGGACCGCCATTAAAAACTTAAAAGATATTATATGGCTTGGTAGCTCAGTCGGTAGAGCAGAGGACTGAAAATCCTTGTGTCGGCGGTTCGATTCCGTCCCGAGCCACCATTTTAAAAAATGGAGGGATAGCGAAGTTGGCCAAACGCGGCGGACTGTAAATCCGCTCCCATCGGGTTCGTAGGTTCGAGTCCTACTCCCTCCACCATTTATCAATTTTCATAGGGGTATAGTTTAATGGTAAAACGAAGGTCTCCAAAACCTTTGATGTGGGTTCGATTCCTACTACCCCTGCCAATATGGCGGCCGTGGCGAAGTGGTTAACGCACCGGATTGTGGCTCCGGCACGCGTGGGTTCAATCCCCACCGGTCGCCCTTTTTATTTACAAACATTAAATCAATACTTATTGGGCCATAGCCAAGCGGTAAGGCATCGGGTTTTGATCCCGTGCACCCCAGGTTCGAATCCTGGTGGCCCAGCCATTTTGCGGAAGTAGTTCAGTGGTAGAACACCACCTTGCCAAGGTGGGGGTCGCGGGTTCGAATCCCGTCTTCCGCTTTAGAAAAGATGGCGGTATAGCCAAGTGGTAAGGCAGAGGTCTGCAAAACCTTTATCACCGGTTCAAATCCGGTTACCGCCTCCAAGAACATGCCGGTGTGGCGGAATTGGCAGACGCGCACGACTCAAAATCGTGTTCCGCAAGGAGTGTCGGTTCGAACCCGACCACCGGTACTTATTTTTATTAACGTCAATTACAGAAGAATGAAGTAATATCAGCGTTTTAACGTCTATCTACAGTTTTGTAGGTGGGCGTTTTTATTTAATAAAAAATGGAAGTGCATACATATAATGCTCTGTGAGATATTTGGAAATTGCTTTGGCTAATTGGGACTCAATGTCCAGGTGCTCGTCTCGTATAGATAGTTGCGGGCGTCGTTTATTTTTCCATACTGATGCACGAGGATGATAAAAAATGTGTTAGTTAATATTATCTTTGTCTAAACTCCTTTTCTGATATTGCGTATATTGATTGAGAAAGGAGTGTTAAAGCTATATGCGATGATCGTTGTAAATGTCGCTGCCATAAGAAAAAATATGATTTTGATTGATGTAAAAAAGATGACTATGATGATGATCATTACAAATGTCGAAAAAATTGCTACAAAAGTCGTTTTAAGAAAAATTTCTGTCATTGTTGTAACAGATAATACTAAAAGTGAAGCAGTAATGTTAGGAATTTAGAGTTTTAATTACCGGCTGTATTAAGTTCGGTATTGGACTCTACTTAATTAATACAGCCAATTTTATTTTTAACTCATAAGCACTTAATAAGCTTTAAAGTTAAATTCATTTCTATACTTCACTATACAAAAAACATCCCAAATGTTAGATTTTATTCTAACATTTGGGATGCATTACTCGCTTGTATTGGATTAACTCTGTTAATGAATAAACCTATCATTCGTATTTAGAATGCTAGCGCTGTTAGTATAAGATGGATAAGAAATAAACTTCCAATTACATACATTGTTTTATTGACCTTTTTTTTCTTACCCGCAAGAATGTGGAGAAGCGGATAAGCGACAAAACCAAAGGCAATTCCATCAGCTATCGAATGGGTCAATGGAATGAAAGCAATGGTGAGATAAGCAGGGAACCAATTAAGAATCGAATCAAAGGAGATGTTTGCCAAAGATCTCATCATTATTCCGCCAAGAATCAAAAGTATTGGAGCAATTGCATTGTCGGTAATATGAGAAATAAGCGGCAGAGCGAATAATGTTAGACCAAACAGAATCCCAGTCGTTAACGATGATAACCCTGTCCTGCCTCCAGCTGATATTCCAGCAGTTGTTTCAGCAGTGGCAATAGTCGGACTTGTACCGAACACACCAGAGCTCATTGCAGAGATGGAACTTGCCTGAAGCACTCGCTTCGTTTTATCAGAACGCTGCAACATCGACATATACCCAGAAATCAAACCAATATTTTCAAAGGTAAGAACCATCGTCATCGCAAATACAGACGTCCAAAAAGTAATAGTCCACATATTGGTGAAGTCCATTTGGAAAAACACGTCGCCATATCTGCTAAGAGAGGCATTCACCATTTTTTGCTCTGTCTCTACTCCAAGTAACTTTCCAATGAAGACCCCACAAATTATCGCCCAAAGAAAATGACCAGGAACGTTACGAACAAATAACACCATTGCCACTAAAAACGTAAGCAGTGTTGCCAAGGGAAGAGGATCTGAAAGCGCTGAAAGTTGTACAAAAGTCTCCGGATTCGCTTCAATGAGTCCTCCTTTTTCTAGCCCAATAAAAGTAAGGAGTAAACCAATCCCTGCTGTAACTGCATGCTTCATCGTTTCAGGAATAGCTTTATTAAAAAGGTCAGCAAGTTTTGTAAACGCAATTACCATAAAGAGAAGACCTGCAATGAAGACAATTGCAAGTGCCTCCTGCCAATGCATTCCAATTCCATGTACAAATGTAAAAGTGAACATCGCGTTAATTCCCATTGCCGGCATGAGAACAACTGGAGCATTGGCATAGAATCCCATTATAAGACAACCGATGAGCGAGGTTAAGATAGTAGCTATAATCGCACCTTCAAGCGGGATACCGGCATCCGCTAAAATCGTACTATTAACAGCGACAATGTACACTGCTGCTAAAAATGCAGTTACCCCAGAGATTACTTCCTGCTTCACTGAAGTCCCTTGATCATGAAGTCGGTAATACTGTTTTAAGTGTTTCATTTATTTTTCTCTCTTCCAATTTCGCCCCTCGCCCACCCAGTGTATATACACTGGCGGAAATTGTAGCATAGCGATTTGTTCCAAGTCAAATGTCGTTTACTATTCAGGTATGAGTAACTATTTTATTCGGATTTTTCTTGTTTTTTTATGTTTAGTATTTATCATTAATCTATAGAATAAATAATATCAATATAGAATTGAATAATTACAAAACCATACATAGACAAGCTGCTAATTTGTGCTCCGTGTGTTTTTGTATAGATGGATATGAATGATTTATTTCAGATTCTATACAGGTTACTTCTTCCAATTCTAATCAAATTCTAATTTCACTATTATCCTATTCTTAGAACTTAGAATTATTATTAAGTTGTAAGTTAAATTAAGTAGGAGGAGATAGAATGATGAAAAACAAACTTTTAATCGGAGCAGCGGGAGCAACGTTTATTTTTGGTGGCGCCGCCGTTGCATCTGCATCGAACGACAGTAACGCTGAGGAGAAAGTTCCCGCTGAAGAAGCACTCCAGACAGCTTTTGAAAAAGTCAATGGATTTGTGCAAGAAGTGGACCTCGAATTTGAAGAGGATGAAAATTATTACGAAATTGATATCGAAACCAGCAGCAATGCTTATGAATTTAACATTGATGCAGCAAATGGAGAAGTTGTAGGAGAGGAAACAGAGAATAACACAGAAACAGAAGAAGATGGTCAAGAAGAATCTGAACAGGAATCGTCTTCTGATGGGGGAAACTATCCAAATAAACCGGATCATGTCACTTCTTTTGAAGAGTACAGTACCATTAATGAGCAGGTAAACGCAGAGGATTTGAATTTCCATCTGGTTACTGACAATCCAGGAAACCGTGTGATGTTCCTTGTTGACGATGAAGGAAAAAAACACTTTAAAACCATTTTCGTAAAACATGACAACCATTTGAAAATCGTTGATGTGAATGGCGGTGGAGTAGTATACAACTCCGTTCTTTAATTTAAATTACTTTATACTAATGTTTCTTTTTATATTTTTAGGAGAATATTAAAGAGAGGGTAGAGTTCTCTCTCTTTTTTACAACATATGAAGATATACAAATACTGATGTACCAGTGGTTGAAAGGTTATATTAGAAGCTGGATCCGGTATTCCAAAACGTTGATATGACGGCACCTTGATGGGTTACTTACTCGTTAAGGTGCCATGCTATTTTTATGTAATAAAAACAATTGATCATACTTAACTAAATCCTATTTGCTCTGATAGCCTAACGTAAAACAGAACAAGAGGTAAACATGGACGCAATTGGTAAGGCCTGAGATAAGTATGAATAAAGATAAATTAGAGATAGAATACCACATTGATCTTCTTATAACTGTCTCCAAGGTTATTTATACATAAATCCTGTTGTTAAAACTAAGTCAAATAACTGTGTAACAAATATAGCATTCCATCTCATAACACCCAGTGAAATACCTGCTCCTTTCTTTTTAGAGCTACCCGGATAAATCGCTTTGTATTCGATGTGCTTGACTCCATTTAGGGCAAGTGGCGTGAAAGTATTATTTTCTAGATTGACGTAAAAGATCTATGGTTAATTTCTTGCTAAATCCAATATATTTAACATCTTCTCTCCAAACCTTTACAATAAAAAGAGAAACAGTCAAAAAGAAAGGGTGAGTGTTTTGAATATCTTAGTAGTTGGAGCAAATGGACAAATCGGAAAACATCTGGTTAAGTTGATTCAAGAAAACGGAGATCAGGCACGTGCATTTATTCGTAAGCAAGAACAGGCCGATTATTTTAAAGACTTAGGTGCAGAAGTTACCGTTGCGAACTTAGAGGATGAAGTTGATACGATTGCTGAAGCAGCAGAGGGCGTTGATGCAGTTGTATTTACGGCAGGTTCTGGAGGCAGTACGGGAAAAGATAAAACCCTGATGATTGACTTGGACGGCGCGGTGAAAACCATTCAAGCGGCAGAAAAAGCAAATGTGAAACGTTTTGTTATGATTAGTTCATTCGATACCAGCAGGGAAGCAATTCAATCTGCTCCCGAATCATTTGCACCATATGTCGTAGCGAAACATTATGCGGATGAATGGCTGATAGATACGGACTTAGATTATACGATTATTCATCCGGGATTATTAACGAATGAACCTGGTACCAATCAAGTAAATCTTGGAGCTGATGTAGAACGGGGAGAAGTGCCTCGAGAAGATATTGCGAAAGTGATTTATACCAGCTTGAAAAATGATACAACCATCGGCAAAAGCTTTCGAGCAGTAGGTGGAGAGACACCTATTGAAGAAGCGGTACAATCGGTGAACTCATAAGAAAATCGAATCAGATGAAATAAAGTTTTTGCTAATCTGCTAAAAGACCTATGCTATTGAAAAGATACGCATAGGTCTTTTAATATAGAATGAGAAACTAATTTGCTTGCTTTTTTTAGTCATGTTAATGATGGAATTGATATTGTGCAATTTCTGATTTTAAACGTAGGTAAATGGTATCTTCATTAGCGTTATGAACAAATATATATTTATTATACTGCTCCTCTCCCAGAAAATCTAACACATGGTGAGGAATACTGTCGGTACAAATAACAACATAATCCGGCCGTTTAAGAGCATGCTTTACATGGACGGGTGATTTTTCAAATAGATCAATGAAGACTGCTTTCTCGACCAGTTGTTGGAGCATATCTCGATAGTTCGATCCGTTAGTGCCTGTAACGATTAAAACGTGGTAATCTCCTAGATATTCTTTTTTAACCTTTTCCTTTTTATCCGTATTCGACTTTACCTTTTCCTTCTTTTTAGAAGATTTTTGGTCTAGTAATCTATCTTCATTCATCAGCTTCTTCGACTTGTATTTCCAATAAATGTCCACGCTGCCGTCTTCATTTAACACAGCAGAAACCGGATCATCATGTCTCACGGCAATATTAGGAAAACTTCTGACAGTAAAAACGTTCTCTTCAAGGTCATGAAAGAAGTATGCATTATCGCTTTCTTTTATCACACCAAACATATATGAAATAGACATTGCATCATCATTCTCGTTCGGGCTTCCAAACAAATGATACGCTTTCTTCCTTTCTAGAACATATTTACGAGATAATACATTCACAAAGTCATATTCTCTGCAATTACGATAATTTAATGTATCGTATAATATATGTAAATAAAAATCCGGGTCCAGATTCTCATATCGTTTCAGCTGGCTTTCCAAATCATTGATTGTGTTCATATAAGATTGATTTTTGGATCGTAAACTATTTACTTGATTCTCTAATTTCTGCATTGGAACAACATATTTTTGATGATTTCTAAATTGTAAGTTTTTGATTCTTTTGCGTTGTTTTTCTATGAGACGAGCTTGTTTGTCTGTTTTTTTCTTTACATAGCCGAAAGAAGAGGCTATATGCTTCTTTTCTTTGCTTGTAAGTTCTAAAAGCTCATTATTCTGGATTATCTTGGATCTTTCTTTCTCTAATTGCTGATGCAGCTGTTTTATTTCGTCATGTAATTTCGTATTTTCCTGCAGTAAATTATTTTTTTCTAGTTTGATGTCAGAGAGTTCCTGGAATACCTTTTTTTCTTTGTTCTTTTCTTGAGATAAAAGCGACTTTAAATTGGTGTTTTCTTTTTTTAATTTTTGCAAATCCTTTCTTGTTTTACGATAAAGTTCTTTATAGTCCATCGTATTCTCAGTATCCTTATCAGAGGAAGGTGAGTCATCTGCCATATTGTCAGAATTGATTTTTATTCTTTGTAAAAGTTCCTTTTTATTTTCATCACTTTGTTTTTTATCGTTAAATTGGGAATGAATCGAATGCAAAGTATGTTTGTGCATAATAAAGAAACCTCCTAAAATACTTTCTTTTAGTATACAATAGAAAGAATGCAGTGAGAAACCTAATAATCTATTACTCATAAAAAATTCTTCCGGTTCTATGGATGTGAGTATTTCGTGCCAATGATTCCTTTTCCGTTTTAAACAGAGATAAACCAGCTAAACGTAAATAATATCAGTTTTGTTATAAAATAATTGAATGATGCAAATTATCCCTTTTTTCTTACAGTGTATATTGATTCCATACTAAAATATAAGGTAAAATAAGGGAAGTTTATAGGAAAACGATTTTTAAGTAACGTTATTTCGTAACAACTGATTGGGACGAAGCAGTTCATTACTCTTACCTAAAGAAGGTAGTATAAAATGAAGACATTATTGATTAACAGAAATTTCAAATATATGTGGAAATCTCAATTTCTTTCTATTTTAAACGAGAGATTTAGAGAGTTAGTGATTCCTTTGATAGTATTAGGATTAACCAGTTCACCGTTAGTTACAGCACTCGTGGCTTTGTCTCAGCAAGCTGGCACGATTTTATTTGCTATACCAATTGGAACATGGGTAGAGAATAAGCATAAGGTCAGGGTCGCAGCTACTTGCCATTTTTTATATGGGGTAAGTATTTTTACACTTGCTTTTCTTTTAGCTACAAAAAACGTAAATGCCGTTATGATTGCTTTTTTGTTATTTGTAATGGGAATACTGGCATTAATTAGCCGAACAGCGTTTACTTCAATGATTCCAGGGATTGCTGGCAGGGAAAACCTGTTAAAAGCACATACAAATATGGAAGCTGCAGATGCGATTGCTACGGTCATTGGTCCAGCGCTGGGCGGCATATTATTGGCAAAAACCGGATCGGTATGGACATTACTTATTTGTGCAGTTCTATCCCTTTCATCTGCATGGTTGATAGCATTTATTCACCATGAAAAAAACGATACAAAAGTGGAGAGGGGAGACTCTCCGAAAAATAATAGGAATGCATTTTTAGGTAGAGCTTTAGACGGTATGAAAATTCTCATAAATAATCCCCAGCAGCTAATTAGTATAGCAGTAATGTGCATATTAGGATTTACAACGATATTTATCACTTTGACTATTATATTTTATGCCCAAATGACCTTGGCATTATCAGAGGGATTAATTGGTTTTTTATTATCAAGCGCCGGTGTTGGTAATATTGCAGGTATCATATTGATAAATAAATTTAAAAATAAAAATTGGGTTACACTTACTTGTTTTTTAATGATTATTTCTGGAACAGGTATATTAATGATGACAGTTACAAATACGTTTATCATGATGTGTTTAGGCATGGCTATTTTTGATTGCGCGCTTTCCATGGCCTTTATTGTTCAAGGAGCTGTCCATCAGGGGATTACGCCAGATGAATTTTTAACAAGAGTGAGAAGCTCGACCTATGTTATTGGTGGACTTGTATCGATGTTGGGTACTTTTTTAGCTGGAGCTATTCCTGAATTATTTACCGGGAAAACCGCCTTGATTATTGGAGCTCTAATTCTTTTGATTCCAGCTTTCATTATCCTGCGTTTTGGAAAATACGGTGTGAAATTAAGCAAGGTTGAGCCGATTCCTAAGAATAAAATAGTATGAATGAAGCAGCCTGTTAAAATGATTGCTGCATATACCTTCTTTATCAAGCGTTTGAACAGGCTAATTGGAGGAGTAGACTATGAATTTTGTAAAAGATAACGACAAACGATAATTTACATGCATTAGGTTTTTATCAGAGGCGAGGATACAATTTAACAGCTCTTTTTAAAGGAGCTGTTAAAAAAGAAAGAGAATGGAAACCGGAAATTCCGAAAATGGGGAACGACGCGATTCCGATTCGTGATGAAATCCTTCTTTCTAAAAGGTTGTAAAAGCGATAGGTAAGTTGGGAAAATACTTCATGCATACGACGAATATCAAGGAGTGATTATTTTGATGAAAATCATGGATAACAGAGGAGAAGAACATGAGTGGATGCTGATTATGGTTGCATTATTATCCCTGATTACTTTTAAGAAAATAAAAAAGATAGACCTGAATTATTCATACCTGCAGATTAAAGAATCAAATTAAAATTTTTGGTTCATGATTTCCTATTTTTAAGCGAGAAAAGCTAAAAAATTCGTAGACAGCTGAAGGTAAATGGTATTTCTAAGAAA
>NZ_JBHTKK010000044.1:0-10377 GCF_042675985.1 Oceanobacillus locisalsi | reverse complement strand
TTTTCTTAGAAATACCATTTACCTTCAGCTGTCTACGAATTTTTTAGCTTTTCTCGCTTAAAAATAGGAAATCATGAACCAAAAATTTTAATTTGATTCTTTAATCTGCAGGTATGAATAATTCAGGTTTAATTCTTTATTTTGATAAATCGCTACGTAAGATCTTGACACTCACTGACATCCTTTCAGTTTACCTCTTAACACGTACATCCAGCACCCGACTTTTATACAAAATCATTATCCTGCTATTTCTGGTCTTCAAGAAATAATCCAGTAAATAACATAGAATGAAACAATGGATTGTATAGCCATTCCCTCGATTTCATCCCACACCACACAACAAATACTTCCCAAAACACAAAAGTTCGTCTCGTAATGCTTTCAGAAGTTATTCTTATCATTGGCCAGAGGTCAAAAGTTTGCATTAAATTAACGATGGTTATAACCATATACACAATGACTGTTATCCACTTTAAAAACATAACCAATACTTGTCATACCCAGTGAATCCGACAAAACTTTAGTAAAAGAAATATAGATTACATCCATAAGTAATACAGTCAATAATCCAGTCTTTAATCGATTGAAATTAAATTTTTTATTATTTACTTTCCTCTTGCCTTTTATCGAACAGACTATTTGCTAATTGCTTCAAGCTTCCTTTTCCCCATAAATAAAAGAGATAACTTGGCAGCAAAAATAGTGGAAGCGAAAGCAAAAACAACCTTACAACCACGATATACTCATCACTTACATTCCATGAAATTAGAAAAAGTTGAATCAAATAACAAATGCCGATTCGCCATAAATACGCAATCAGACTTGACTTATATCCTCTTTTTCCAGGATATAAAGCGACATAAACAGAAAATGACACGCTGTATAAAAGAAATGCAGCTAGTACAAAAAAGTTCTCGACTTCCAAAGAAACGAGAATAAATGCAGTCCCCTGCAAGACGAAAACATTTAGGGGAAAAATGGCAAAGCGCATTGAAAATAATTTTTTCATACGATTAGTATAAGCTGTTTCTCTTTGCTTGCTATGTTTACGTTCACCGTTACTCAAATCATTACTCATAGTCATATTACTGGAAGTTTTCTCATCTAAATTATTTCTACTTTTCATGACTTGATGTCGGATAACTATAAAAATATAATAAATAATCCCTATTGGTGCAATAACAAGGCTAAAAAGGTATAAAAATAAATGAATGAAAATAATAAGCCTGTATAAATATATAGAAATAACCGACTCTTCCTTATCCATTTTATACCTGATTCGAAACCCCAAAAGAATATCCCATATTACTTTTGCAAAAGGATACAAGATAAACGAAACGACAAGCAAAGGCCCTTTACTATCATCACCTGATTCATGAAACATGAGAAACGCACCGCCCGTCAAAAGCAGACTGAAGCCATACGATTGTAATAGGTATTTGCCGTTCACTTGGCTGCGATTCTTTTTCTCCTTTTTATCGGCTTCTAATTGCTGTCCCATCCCATGTTGTCTAGAAAAGGTTTGTTTCAATTGATCCGCTTCATTTATAGAATCATAATAGTCATACCCTGGCTCATCGGAAGCAAACGTACGTCTGTCCAATTCGCGCACTAATCTTTTTCGGTCCTTACGCTTTATCTGCCCCCACCCAATCCCAAACGGTCTATAACCCATTACATCATTCATTTTATTAAACCATGTGGTTGCTTTGGTCATCCGATTACGGTATTTTTCTTCATCATACAACACAATCTCTATGTATTTACTAAATCCGATATTTCTTATGCTATACCCTATGATATCATCCCATTTTAGAGGAATGGCATGCTTCGACCCAGCACCAATTGTTAATGTTTCCTTCGTTAAAGTGATGTGAGGTTTTGACCCAACGATACCTTTAAGGATCATAAGAATCAAAAAGCCAAACAATACTGCCAGGAACGCTCCTACCCCACTTATAAAAAAGTCCCGTTCTTTAAAAGCAAAGACACATACCACCATACCAAATGCCACAAAGACCAAGCCCATTAAAAATAAAAATATATTTTTAACCCTTGGCGGATAAAAGTATACTACATGTTCCTTTTCCATAATACCCTCCAGACGACTCTGACTATTATCACTATGTATAACCAAAAATGCATTTTAATTTGAAGATAGGAAAAGATAGAAAAAACAGATTTTATATTTAAAGCCTGCTTTTTCTATCCATAGGTTTTTATTAAACTTCCTCACGCTTAAACTTGCTCAAGATTATATCGATCCATTAGTCTATCAAGGCAAGTAATATAACAGTAATAACTATGATTATGAGAATGATGTTTTTTTCATAACCTTCTCCTTTATGCTAACATCTACTTATTTTAACCAGAATGTTTCTCTAACTTTCCTTTTAATACCTACCCATAAAGTTAAGCACGTATTTCTTCCAACTTAAACCAGTTTTTAGCAGCGTACACCATTGTCACTACAGCACCAATGACGCCTATTCCGATGACAATAGGACTGATAACTGCGCCAATAAATATAAAAATTAGAGAGAGAATAAATAAAAATAGAGCTGTTGTATTTATTTTTATTTCTACGCTGGATGGATCTTTAACTTCCTTTTCCGGACTTCCAAAAACCATTGTGTTGCTTTTATTTTTGTTGTATTTTTGTTTGAATCAATCCTGTATGATTCATTATTACTTAATTTATGTACATTCTGACCATCTACGGACAATGACACTTTCATCGTGCCGCCCATCATTCCTGTGTTTCTTTTCATTTTTATACTCATTTTTTTCACCTCTTATCAAATGGATTATTGTTGTCACACTAGCAAATATCAGCATATAGAACTAAATGATGCTTTGCTAGAGTAATATTGATTTCATGGCTCGCAAATCCTTTCCAAGTATTTTATAATCTGTACTCTGTTTGCAAAGTATTGGAATCCTTTATTTAGTGTTTCATACAAAAGAAGTTAAAGGCCTTCTATACATAATAGAAGCACTTAATTTCTTTTTATTTTCCAGAGAATCCTATTTAAATGTGATTAAACTTGTCTTAAAATTTTTTGGAACTCCTCTTCTTCCTCATCTTCATAACCTCGAAATACAATGTCTATAATATCCGAATGATTAAACACATACGTGTACTCTTGACTTATATACCCTTCCGGATAGGGAACACCAATATAGTCATACATCGGTTGTTCCGTATCTTCATCTTCCGCATTCTGAATATCTTCTACCTCTTCCTCTGTAACTAATTGTTTTCTTCCATAAATCATCAAGCGTTTGTTTCCACCTTTTAATAAAACGACTGTTCCGTTTGGTAATAGTGATTCCATTATTTTATTTCCACTCCTTGTTTCATTAATTTATTCTTTTCCTTATTAGAATATGGTTGATAGTTAACATAGTCCATATTCGCTTTTATAAAAAAGTATCGATGTAAAAATTTTGCTGCTGCATATACAAGCAAAATGACAGAAATGTATACAATAATTAATGCAAAAACCTGTTTTAAAACATTCGTTTCTTGTACACTTTGCCCTAACATATACCCTATTGCCGGGGAAGCAGTTAATACTCCTATATATTTTGATTGTTTACCAGTTTCCTTTTCTTTTGTTGGATCATCAGAATATTTATCCTTTTGATATTTCACCAAAATATATGTTAATAGTATAGTAGTTACACTTATAGTGATATAGTACAATATAGAGGTGATATGAAGTGTATAATACGACATTCCTAGTACTGTCACAAATAAAGAAATTGCTCCGCAAAGTCCCCATATTCCCACAAATAAAACCATCTCAAATTGCGTAGAATAAGGATTTTTTATAATAAGTCTAGTGCCCCATAAATGGAGAATTAGAATAAAAGGGGAAACAATATATAAAAATTCAAGTTCAAATATACTTAATAAACCCAAAAGTAAAGGTATATCAAGCATAACAAGAACCATTACTATAACAGATGATTTCACATCCTCTACAGGTATAAATTCTAATTGTTTGTTAACATGTTGAGCTAAATCCTGTTGTCTATTTTTAGCGTTTATTTTCATATTTTCACCTTTCTTTATAATATATTCATACATGTAGATTATTTAAACCAACCTGCTACTGTTTCCACACTACTTTTGATACCATTTGCAACACCTTGTACACCATCTTTAACATGATCTTTGACACTTTTTCCGCCAATTTCTATACCTGCCACGGCTGAAACTCCAGAAGATATTACAAATCCTGCGGCTGCACCTGCTAATATTGGTGCTCCCAAAGTGCCTACCGTAAATGCCGCAGCAGATCCAGCCGCGGCTAGTGACACGGCACCAACTCCAACATCAACACCTGCATCCCCCACTATTCTTTGAACAGACTCACCATCTTCTATATTGTCTTTTATATTCAATCCTGAATCAATTGCAACACCAACCCAACCAGCTTTCGTTTTTAATCCATTTGTAGCACCTGCCCTTACATTCACTTTATTTGCAATAGGTACTTTATTGCCTGACCCTCTTTTCACTTGTTGATCTATATATTTTTTATAATATATTTTAGTATCACGTTTAGTAGGTTTACTCATCCCGCCAACTTGTGGATTATGCACTCGATATCGGACCATTTTCTTTCCCTTTGTCTGCTCTTTCTTTATTTTAAACCCTTGATTAGATAATCCATACGCTACAAAAAGAGGAGCAGCTGATATTCCATCACTTATCACTTCTCCAGTGTTATCTACAACGTCATTCTTATTTTCTTTACCTCCTATATAATTCATAAGCTCCTCTGATACTTCGAAGTCTCCCTTACCTTCTTTATATTCTTTATCAAAATTCTTAAGTCCGTTCAGAACATTAGCATATGTTTGCCTATCAATCTCTCCATCTCTCAAGTCATCATATGCCGTATTCAATATATCTCCCGCACCATCTTCTAAATCACTTAATTCTGTATCCTTTGCTTTCTCAATTTCGGACATGGACATTTCATCAATATTTTCCTCATCCATTCTCGAAACAGCTGTGGATCTTTCTTCTTTTTTCTCGTGACTATACGCCTGTAATTTCCCTAAATCACTGCCTTGAGAAGCTCCTTCAAAATCCGCAAACCTTGCTTTCCCTTTACTCGTTTGCGCATTGCTCATCACTGCCTCAATCTGACTCATAATAGCTTGAACATCTGTCTCATCGCCCGTACTCGTGAAGGAAGTCAGATCTTCATCCACTTCCTTCAATTTCTTGATTACCTTGGTTTTATAGTCGGATACATCGGAAAAAGATGGCGGTGTTGCAGACGAAATATCGGATACCTCTTGAATCGTATCGTGAATAATTTCATCCTGTTTAACTAAATCTTCATAAAGTTCATTCACGTCTTCCTGAACATCTTGTAAATAATTGCTTCGGATGACGGCTGTTTCACTAACATCCACACCTGAGCGGAAGGCTTCCAGATGCTCTTCCAAATTAGCTTCCAGGTCATCGAATAATCCTCTGAATGATTCCAGTATCGTCAGATGCAATTCGCTAAAATATTGTTTCGCTTCTTTGGCAGCTTTTCCGGAAAAAGAACTCATACTATTGATGGCTTCAATACTTTCTTTCACTTGGTCTAGCTGCGACCGGAAATTGGTGGATGCTTCTTCCAGGTCGTTTTGAAGATCCTTTACTTCGGATATATCTACTTTATTCGCCATTTGTCACCCTCCCTTACATCTAATTATTTAGAGTCTATGAGATTACAAAAATGCTTCTGCAATTCCCATATCGTTTTGCGTATATTATTAGAAAAGCCTTTTTCTTTAGAAGAAAGTTTGTAACAAAAGAAGCATACGGATAATATGCTTCTTTCATAATTATTTCATTTTGACTTATGTCATTGGCCCTGTAATAGTACCTTTTTTTATGTTCGGCTTTTCTTCCTGCAGCCAGTCTTGGAAAATCTTTTGAAAACGCTCCTCTTCTTCATCCTTAAACCCTTCAAAGACCACTTCATCTATGTTTTCTTCATTAAAATAGTATACTTCTTGAGGATTTAATCCTTGCGGGTAAAAGCATCCGGAGTAATCGTACCAGATTCCTTCAACTTCCGTTTCTTCTGATGGAAGAATAGGAGCTCGATTTAAAACCATCAGTTTACTCGTTCCTTCTCTTAAATATACTACTGTTCCTATTGGTAACATAATAATCTCCTTTCCTGGTTCATTTATTCTTATAATTTGAGATGTTAAATCTCTTCATTTTGCGGATAAACTTTTGCTCTTTTGCCTCCCAAGAATACAACTCTTGTGTTTCCTTCAATTATTGTTGTTAAACCAGGCATAGTTATTCCAACAAATAGAATTACTGTTGAAAATAATAAAATAAGCCAGTTACCATCTTCAATGTAAGCCATGGCTCCCATTCCACCTAAACTAATTCCCACAACATACATAAAAGTTACAAAAAAGATAATTTTGAACGGTACAGGCATAACCCATAAGGAACCTTTAGATAATTGACTAATATTAATTACTTGATTCATTCTTTTTTTAAACATTCGACTTAATGAAGAAATCAGTACTGCCATCAAAACAAGAATAAACCCTACAATAATTGCATTGACATAAATCGGAATATCAATTTCAAAATAATTAGCTAACGGGCTTAATGTACTGGCTAGAATAGACGCTATAATCGTCCATAAAAATTGAGAAGAACCCATTTTTTCCTTTACAGTTGGAGCTGTTAATTGTTCCACAATTTCCGTATCCTCTACTTTGTACACTCGATTGGGAAGCAGCCAATAAAAGAAGGGAAATAACATTTTCCAAAGAGAAGCTCCTCCCATATCCAGAATATAATTTTCTCCCCTTATCGTTAAGATTCTGTATCTTAAATTCTTTGTTGCGCGTCTCACGGTGCATTTCATCCCAAGATCTCCTTCCATATCATTCCATCATTACGTAAATGGATTAACGGCATCAAATCCACTAGCAATTGATTCCCCAGCGTTCTGTAAAAAGCCACTTGCAGCTTCTTTACCATCACTCCACCATTCATCTATTTTCTGGCCAGCCTTATCTAAACCAGTTTGAATACCAAATATATTATTATCGTATAAATATTCAAAGGTAAATGTAGCTGCAAAACTTATACCTATACCTGCTGCTGCAGCCCACCCAACAGGGTTTGACCCTAATGCAACAGCAAAAGCAGTAACGCCTGTACCAGCTAAACTTCCTCCTAAACTCGCTAAATTATGAGTAAAAGCTTCCCCACCTGTCTTACCATTCGCTACATCCTCTTTCCAACCACTATAAGCTCCAAAGCCTGCTAATGCCCATCCTCCCGACTTCACATAATCAGCATATTTAAAAAATGCTTTTGACTGGTTAGTTGCGTGTTTTCTTGCATGAGAAGATTTCGGATCTAGTATATCCACAGCAGACCTTATTTCTTTATCTTGATTCATCAAGTAGTTGGCAATTTCTTTGTGATTATATCCTAATTTTTCTAGGAACACTTCTAATGACCCTCTTGCTGCACTAGTAATACTATCTACAACATAATTGGCAAATGGCTTATGATCTTCCACATATTGTTCTAACATTTCATGATCTTCCAAGTATTTTATAAAACTATCTGCAGCCTCTTCTTCAAGATCTACTCTGGTGATATTCCCGCTTGTATTTTTAACCGAATTTACAATAGCCGTGTATTGATCATAACTTATATCTCCATCTTTAAATTCCTGATAGGCCTTATTTACAACGTCTTTGGACGATGTTTTATCGAAATCTTTTATTGCTTCATCCTTAACTTCTTTAGCCTTCTCCGTCTTTTCTTCTTTCTTAGCGTGACTATACCCCTGCAATTTCCCTAAATCACTGTCTTGAGAAGCCCCTTCAAAATCCGCAAACCGCGCCTTCCCTTTACTTGTTTGCGCGCTATTCATCACTGCCTCAATCTGACTCATAATAGCTTGAACATCTGTCTCATCGCCCGTACTCGTGAAGGAAGTCAGATCTTCATCCACTTCCTTCAATTTCTTGATTACCTTGGTTTTATAGTCGGATACATCCGAAAAAACGGTGGTGTTGCGAAAGAAATATCGGATACCTCTTGAATCGTATCATGAATGATTTCATCTTGTGTAACTAAATCTTCATAAAGTTCATTGACGTCTTCTTGGACGTCTTGTAAATAATTGCTTCGGATGACGGCCGTTTCACTAACATCCACATCCGAGCGGAAGGCTTCCAGATGTTGCTCCAAGTTGGTTTTATGTACTGCGTTATCCTGATATTTCTAAAAATTATGTTTCTTCTAGTTTGAAGATAAGAAGGATAGAAAAGACAGATTTCAACTATGGAATCTGTCTTTTCTTTCTAGTGATAGTATATTATTCTTCCTCACGTTTTAGCTTATAATACCCGCTATTTTCATTTTCAATTTGCTCAAGATTATATTCTTCCATTAATTCATCTCTATAATCTAGGACATCTTGGTATTTATTCTTTAACTCTTCATTACTTTGATTAATATCATTTTCTGATATATCACCACCTTCATAATAGGTGATGATATCCATAAATGTATTTCTTGCAATTTCTTCTGCTTCAATCTGCATATCATTCATCTTCTTAATCTTTTTATTATCTGCATCCACAGCCTTCAGACGCTCCAAAACTTTTATCAGCAATGGGTACCATTTCTTCTTTAACCAATGTAGCAGCTTCCTCTTTTTTATTTTCACTTTCTAATCTTTCCTGTTCAGAGAGCAGATTACGCATCCTTTTTTCTTTCATATCATTAATAGGCACCCATTCTTCATTATAATAATTAACGATTTCATCTGCTACCTCATCCCTATCCTCACAAGAAACAAGCAGTAAAGCAATAATCACAATAAATATGGGAGTGATGATTTTTTTCATAGAATTCTCCTTACGTGAAAACTTGTAGTCCGCTTATTTTGACTGGTTGTTCATCGTTTTCCATCATTTCTTTTACAACGAATTCTAACGACTGATTAATCTATTTCTGCATTAATACCTATTCTGAATCTATAAGATGACAAAATGCCTTTGCAATTCCAATATCGTTTCACGGATAATATGCTTCTTCATAATTATTTCATTTTGACTTATGTCATTGGCCCTGTAATAGTACCTTTTTTTATGTTTGTTTTTTCTTCTTTAAAACAGTCCTAAAAGAGCCTTTGGAAATGTCCTTCTCCCTTTATCTTGAAAACCTTTAAGAACATATCAATTCATCTGTTTTCACTTCATTAAAATAGTATACTTATTTCTATTCAACAACATCCATTGAATAATTAGCCAGTTCCATGTGCACATTATCCATATCTAAACTATCATACAAATCTACTTGTTCTGGTGTTATGTCTAACATAAACGGCATTGCGTGATGAGGCTTCAGAACTCCAAATTGTTCTTCTGGAAAGGTAATATCAGAGTTTTTCCATATGTATTCGCCGTTTTGACTTCCAAATGTCATTTTAAACGACATATTTTTAATTGGATTTTCCAAACGATTAATCGCTAAGAAGAGTAACGAATTACTTCCATCTTCGTTTATAACAATATCAAATGGAAAGAGACTAAAATCATTTGGAACGCCCATATGTGGGTCTGCTTTTATTTCTTCATCTAATACACTATAAATTTCACTATTTTCAACAGTAACACCAGATTCTTCATCAAACTTTTGCAACTGTAAGCTTAAATCTGGTTGTTCATCTACTGTCTGATTTTCCTGGTCATCCTTAATTATCTCTTCATCCGATCCCTTGTTCGATTCTGTGTTTTCATTAACTTCTTGTGTTTTCTTTTCATCCATCTTATTGTCTCCTGCCTTATCTTCATTTGATTCACTGCACCCTGTTGCAATCATTGCTAAAATAATCAAGAGTGTCAGAAACACTTTTTTCATTATTATCCTCCATGTATTTGTATTGTTCCCTAGATTCTCACTTTACTAGACATTTTTCCATTTATCACCATGCACTGAATACTATACCCCTACACTCATCTCTACGTAGTTCCTATTTAGAAAACTATTTTTAAATTCAACAAATACTGGCGTTCTTTGCACCATTCCATGCTTATTAATATAATCCATTAGTTCCCAATATTTAACTTGGGACTGCGCATCAAAATCTTCCATCACCCGTGTCATAAGCATTGGCTTAATCGATAAATAACTATGAAAATTCATTTGTTCTTGTTTCTGTATTATAAAAGTAAGCGTCAAATAATCCCCACCTACAAGTTATAAACCACGCATGAGATAATCTCCATAGAAAATCATACGGAGGTTATGCGATGACAAATGCAGAAAAAAGAACAGAATGGAAAGCAAGATATGAT
>NZ_JBHTKK010000043.1:0-11503 GCF_042675985.1 Oceanobacillus locisalsi | reverse complement strand
CAGGACTACCATTCCCTTATTATAAGGTTTTTTTATGGATTTTTGTAGTGAAAACTCCCATTATTCCTAATTTTCCAATATATTATTTTTCTTGACTTTTAGTTGAAATTTTTATGCAACGCTAGTGTAATTTCCTAGACAATAAAAAAGGATAAACTCAAAAAATCATGAGTTTATCCTTAAGGAGTAAAGCATATTATTTTTATTCCGGACGGTATACCGGTCCGGCTTGACGGATAGCTTCGCTGGCTTCCGTGAATTTCTCAAAATTCATATGGAATTTACCGGCTAATTTCTTTGCTTCCAGTTCATAACTTTCTTTATCATCCCAGGCATTTTTCGGGACAAGCACTTCATCAGGAACTCCTGGAATGGCTGTTGGAATAGCCAATCCGAAAATATCATCCGTTGTTGTTTCCACATCATTCAACTCACCGATTAAAGCGGAGTGAACCATTGCACGGGTATAAGAAAGTTTCATTCTGCTTCCGACACCATAGGAGCCGCCAGTCCAGCCTGTGTTAATGAGAAATACATTAACATCAAACGTATCAATTTTTTCGCCTAGCATTTCAGCGTACACAGACGGGTTCAACGGTAAAAATGGAGAACCGAAGCATGCTGAAAAGGTTGCGACAGGCTGTGTTACACCACGTTCTGTACCTGCTAGTTTACTTGTGTATCCGCTTAAAAAATGATACATTGCTTGCTCTTTTGTCAGCTTACTGATCGGCGGCAATGTACCTGAAGCATCCGCTGTCAGGAAGATAATCGTATTTGGATGACCGGCTACACTCGGTTCTAAGCTGTTATCAATATTGGCTAATGGGTACGCGGCGCGCGTATTTTCTGTTAATGACGTATCGTCATAATCCGGTACGCGTGTATCTTCATCCAGTGCAACATTTTCTAACACAGATCCGTAACGGATGGCGTCAAAAATTTGCGGCTCTTTTTCAGCAGATAAATTGATACATTTCGCATAACAGCCTCCTTCAATGTTGAAGACGCCGTCCTCGCTCCAGCCATGCTCATCATCGCCAATTAACCGTCTATCTACATCTGCCGACAGTGTCGTTTTTCCGGTTCCGGATAAACCGAAGAATAAAGCGACATCACCTTCTTCGCCCACGTTGGAAGAACAATGCATAGACAAGACATTTTGTTCCGGGAGCAGGAAATTAGCTATAGAGAAAATCGATTTTTTAATCTCTCCTGCATATTCCGTTCCTCCAATAAGCACAATGCGCTGTTCAAAAGAAATGAAAACAAATGCTTCAGAATTCGTTCCGTCCACATCCGGGTCTGCTTTAAAACCGGGAGCAGAGATAACTGTAAAATCTGCTTCGTGCAGTTGTTCCTTTTCTTTTTCAGCAGGAATAAACAATTGTCTTGCGAATAAATTATGCCAAGCATATTCGTTAATGACCTGAATAGGCAGTTTGTATTTTTCATCTGCACCGGCATAGGCCTGAAGATGAAAAATTTCTTCTTTGGAATCTAAATAGGCTATTACTTTGTCAAGCAACTGGTTGAATATTTCTTCTTCAATGGGCTGGTTGACATTTCCCCAGTCTACCTTATCCGTTGATAAAGCATCTTTCACAATGAATTTATCTTTCGGTGAACGTCCCGTATATTTACCAGTAGTAGCACGGACAGCGCCGGTTGATGTTAATTGTGCTTCCTCACGATGGATAATTTTTTCGATAAGCTGGCCGACAGAATAGTTGCTGTAAATATTTGTTGAAGTGAACTCCTCCAAAAGATTTCTCCGCAATATTTTCATAAAACAATGATTCACTCCTTTTTATAGTGTAAAATGGTTTTATCCTTGAAATTATGTTTATTAGTATAACACATTAAAAAGAATAGTCCATACTAATTTATGAAAAATTATTTTTTGTGCTACAAACTGCTGTTTAAAGCTTTATTCCGTTTTTAAGTCATTTGCTGCAGGATAACTTTTAAAACCGCTGTACTGGGAGTTAAGACGTGATTTTATTTACGTTTTTATAAATATAGTGTATTATAAAGATATACATGCATATACTGTTACTATTTATGAAATGATAAGGTGGTAATTGTGTATGCGTAACGAGGAGGATGATAAAGTGATAATGCCTCAAGAATATGTAGCAAGCAAGAAAAGAAATCTTAAAAGAAAAAAAACAAACCTTTATAAAGATGCAACTCCTGAACAAATGAAAGCTATTAATGAAAAATCAAAAGAAGTTGCTGGGTTGGGAAATTTAACGTACAAACAAGTTTATGGGGAGGATTAACAGTTAGTGAGCAATTCAAGATTTATTGATAAAAATAATTGGACAGATATAGAAAAAGGGTATTTCTTTCAGGCTGCCATGTATTATTTATCTGATACAGAGCAGCCTTTAAACTTTTGATAAAAAATAGTGACGGAACTTTTAATGTGAGCCGTAGAAACGGTAACTTTGACCCTGTAGTAAATAAAAACGGGGATAGAGTTGCAGTAGAACAAGATATCAAAATTGCCGTTAAACCAAGACAAGTAATAGTTGTTTCAAATGATAATTTGAATTATTCAAAAGATTTTGGTTATGTTTCAGTTGCACCTGTTTTAGGTATCAAGTCGCAGGATAAGAGTAAAAGATGGTACCATGATTTAATAAATGATAAGTTACCCGGTTTTGCATATATTAAATTAGGTGGTTATGAGAAAGAAGTTGCCGTAGCTCAAATTAGTACGATACATAAGAGTATGCTTTTAAGAAAACAAAGTAAAGTGCCAGATGAAAGAATGGAATTCATAGAGAATCAAATACTAGAACAATTTGACATCGAATAGATTAATACATAATTATATTCATAGCCGTCTAAAATGGAGGGCTTTTTATATTTGCATTTGAACTGGTGCATTCATATTAATTATACATAATACCCAAGTTTTTTCATGCTATTTGATAGGTGTTTTAGAATTGGTATAGTAAATTACATATTATGATTTAATTTATCACAAACTCCGATTACAAATAACAATTAACTTGACACCAGCAGCTTGTTTCGTTAATCTAATTATTGAACGGATACTCTTATTCAGAGATGGCGGAGGGACAGACCCGATGAAGCCCGGCAACCTCACTCAAAGTGAAAGGTGCTAACCTGATGCAAGGATGATTCCTTGAACAATAAGAGCGAAAGGCCGATAGTTTTCCTTTCCTCATGTATTTTGAAGGAGAGGTTTTTTTGTTTTTAAGGAGATTTTTTTAAGACAATCGCTTAAAAGTTTGTTTAAAAAGGAAAGCCCATTGGGTGGAATGATACGTTTACGTTGAACTTCATCTTGAAGCAGAGTTCCGTAATATATAAGGAAAAGGGGAGTTAGCCTTATGGCTGCAAATCGTCGTTTATTTACTTCTGAGTCAGTTACGGAAGGGCATCCGGACAAGATGTCTGACCAAATTTCAGATGCTATTCTGGACAACATTCTCTCAAAGGATCCGAATGCCAGAGTCGCATGTGAAACGACCGTTACAACAGGAATTGTTTTAGTTGCTGGAGAGATTTCTACAAGTACATATGTAGACATTCCTGCTATTGTCCGTGAAACCGTGAAGGGGATAGGTTATACTCGAGCAAAATATGGATTTGACTCGGAAACGTGCGCTGTTTTAACTGCTATTGATGAACAGTCTCCTGATATTGCCGGCGGCGTGGACGTGGCGCTGGAAGCAAGACAAGGACAGGAGAGCGAAGAAGAAATTGAAGCAATCGGTGCTGGAGACCAGGGATTAATGTTTGGTTATGCATGCAATGAGACGGATGAACTGATGCCGTTGCCGATTGCTTTAGCTCACCGTTTATCCAAAAGATTAGCAGATGTCCGAAAACAAGAGATCGTCGGCTACCTTCGTCCAGATGGTAAAACGCAGGTAACTGTTGAATATGATGAAAATAACCAGCCGCTGCGTGTGGATACGATTGTTGTTTCGACGCAGCATCATCAAGATATTACAAATGAGCAAATTGAAGCGGATATTATTAAACATGTTGTAGAAGCGGTTGTACCGAGTGAATTACTGGATGATAAAACGAAATACTTTATTAATCCGACAGGACGTTTTGTTTTAGGCGGTCCACAAGGAGATGTCGGTCTGACAGGCAGAAAAATTATTGTGGACACGTATGGAGGCTATGCAAGACACGGCGGCGGTGCTTTCAGCGGAAAAGATGCAACGAAAGTGGATCGTTCTGCTGCATATGCTTCCCGTTATGTTGCTAAAAATATTGTTGCAGCAGGTCTTGCGGATTCATGTGAAGTGCAATTAGCATATGCGATTGGCGTGGCACAGCCTGTTTCTATCTCCATTAACACATTTGGTACAGGAGAAATCAGCGAGGAAAAATTAGTAGAAGCGGTACGGGAGTTATTTGATTTACGTCCGGCCGGGATTATTCTTATGCTTGATTTAAGAAGACCTATTTTCCTAAATACAGCCGCTTACGGTCATTTCGGACGCACGGATATTACATTTCCATGGGAAAAAACCGATAAAGTGGAAGAATTAAAAGCACTAACGGCAAAATAAGAAAAACGTCAGGTATCTCTGCAGATGTCTGACGTTTTTTTAATTGTGTTATTTATCCATCCCCATCGCTGTTTCCTTTAAATAATACTGCCCTTTATCTACATAGGAGGTGCGGATACGTTCCATTTCCTGAAAGTCCTCTTCCGTCAACTCACGTACTACTTTAGCCGGTCTGCCCATAACCAATGTTCTCGGCGGTATTTTCTTTCCGGGAGGTACAAGGCTGCCAGCGCCGACAAAGGCATATTCCCCAACTTCTGCACCATCTAAAATAATAGAACCCATGCCAATAAGTGCGTGATGACGTATGGTCGCTGAATGCAGCGTAACTTGATGTCCGACAGTTACATCATCTTCAAGGATTAACGGCATATCAGGACTTTGATGCAACATGGAAAGGTCTTGCACATTGGTGCGTTTGCCGATTTTTGTAGGAGCGACATCGCCGCGTATAACTGTGTGAAACCAGATACTAGCTTCTTCTTCAATGGTCACATCCCCGTTAATGACAGCATTTTTAGCAATGAATGCAGAAGCATGAATGGACGGGGAGTTTCCTTTATAAGATTCAATCATCCGTATTCCTCCAATAATGTCGTATTGATTAAAGTATAGCAAAGGAAGCGGGATTCGGAAAGACAGATACGGAGCAGACGGTTTCACCCTGTTTGAGCGTACCTATTTTAGAAAAAACTTATTATTTTCTAGGCAATTATTCTAGCGCATTTTCCAGAGTGGATAATTAGTTTGAATGTATATTTATTTCTTTTTAACCTCTACAGGTACACATCTTTTTATGGTAGAATAAATAAGCTAGTTGCTTCCTGATAGCAAAAATATAAAAAGATACATGCTATTTGAAGTGATTCTATATTCTTAAATGAACAATAGGAGGAGTAACAGTTGTTCCAGCATATCTGGAATAAGCAGTGGTATAAATCTGTTTTAATCGATGGATGATGCACGATCCATACATACAGGCGAACTTCTATAGAGAGAAAACAACGTTTTGCATGTCATGAATAAAACTGATTTATCGTTAAAAATGGGGTTGTACTTTTATGTTGATTCAAATTGTAATAGGGATTTTGTTTTTTATCGGTGTCTATATACTGATAAGCGATGAGCAAAAATGGTTGCGCCTTACAACGTATGGTTATTTTGTGCTGTTAACCATTATTTTTGTGACTGGATATATGTATCAATTAAATGATTTGCAGAGCCCTGAACTGGGCGATGCTGCTGCATTGCGTCAGTGGGTTAATATATTCGGTTACTTCTACTCGGTATCGCTTATGATTATATCAGCGTATATTTGGATTCCTTATCCAAAAAAATATAAGACATTACGATCCCGTGTACTCATGATTTCGCTGATTATATTTATTATCATGACAGCGGGTCATTTCTTGAATTTATTTTTCCGGTTATTATTTCTGGGAATTACGTAACAAATATCAGAAACGTCCTGTTCATTTTCAGGAACGTTTCTTTTTTTCGATAGCAATTAAAAATGGAGCTTGATTTTGCTGGTTGATAAACTGGTACCTAAGCACCTGGTATTCCTTTTGATCCAATTCTGATGTGTAAGAAAGAATCGCTTCTTTTTCTGCTTCGCCGCCTGGATGCCCATAATAAATAACTAAGATAAGCCGTCCGTTTGTTTTTAGTTTTTCTAATATAATCCGGATAGCCGCTAGTGTGGAGTGAGGTTTGGTGATAATGGACTTATCACTTTGTGGTAAATAACCAAGATTGAAAATAGCTCCCCCTAAAATAGTTTCTTCCATATAGCTATGTATCTTTTCGTGGCTGTCCAGGATTAGAGATACATTGTGGCAGTCATTTTCCAGCAGTTTCTCCTTTGTTTTTTGAATAGCCTGTGCCTGGATATCAAAACCATACACTTTCCCTGCTGTTCCCACAGTCCGGCTCAAAAATAATGTATCATTCCCATTCCCGCAGGTAGCGTCAATGGCAACATCTCCTTCTTCAAGACTTTCCTTTAATAGAGTGTGTGCATAAGTTAAAATGTTTAATAACATGTTGTTGTCTCCTTGTGTATGATATTGAAAAATGTAGTTTTCATTATAACAAGAAAAACACGTTTATGTTTCCTGCGGGTAATCCGGATAGAATGAAATTTTTCCCTCCTATCCTGTTTCCAATTGAAAAATTATGTGTATACTAAGGGGAGGACTCATTTGAGCCAACTTGACAGGGTATGTTTATTTCATTATAATTCCAGTATCTATCATAAAATGAAAGACGATAAAAAAGGAATAGTAATAGGTCAGGTCAGTTTTAGAGAAGCAGTGGGTGGTGCAAACTGCTACTGACGGGCGTGTGAACTCACCTTTTTAGGTTGCGGCAATGAAAAAGTAGTTGCTGCCGTTTCATCTACGTTATCGATGTCAAGCGAACGTTTTAAGCGTTAATTTGGGTGGTACCGCGGGAATAAATACAGCTTCTCGTCCCTTTCTTGGGATGAGTGGCTTTTTTTATACCTGTTTTTAGTCAATTTAGGATATACATGTTAATTTCATGAGAGATGGAATGTTACAAGAGTGACGAAGGAGGAAGAAAGACGATGAGTTTTCCACATCAGGAAATCGAGAAAAAATGGCAAAAGTATTGGGATGATAATCACACATTTAAAACAAATACATTTTCCAATAAAGAAAAATTTTATGCGCTTGATATGTTTCCTTATCCATCCGGCCAAGGCTTGCATGTTGGTCACCCGGAAGGATATACAGCGACAGATATTTTAGCAAGAATGAAGAGAATGCAGGGTTATGAAGTTATGCATCCGATGGGCTGGGATGCTTTCGGACTTCCAGCGGAGCAATATGCTATTGATACAGGGAACAGTCCAAAAGCATTTACAGAAGCAAATATTCAAATCTTTAAAAGACAAATTAAAGAGCTCGGTTTTTCGTATGATTGGGACAGAGAAATAAATACCACAGATCCTGATTATTATAAGTGGACGCAATGGATTTTTAAAAAACTGTACGAAAATGATCTGGCTTATATGGATGAAGTAGCTGTTAACTGGTGTCCTGCGTTGGGAACTGTTTTGGCTAATGAAGAAGTTATTGATGGAAAGAGTGAACGCGGCGGACACCCGGTTGTCCGTAAACCGATGAAACAATGGATGCTAAAAATAACAGCATACGCCGATCGGCTGCTTTCTGATTTGGAAGAACTGGATTGGCCGGAGAGCTTAAAAGAAATGCAGCGTAATTGGATTGGACGTTCAGAAGGTGCTGAAGTGACCTTTTCCATTGAAGGACATGAAGAAACTTTCACCGTATTTACAACACGTCCAGACACCTTGTTCGGGGCTACGTATGCCGTGATGGCACCGGAACATGAATTTGTAGAAAAGATTACTACTGCAGAGCAAAATGCAGCCGTGGAAAAATATTTGCAAGACGTGCAAACGAAATCGGAGTTGGAACGTACCGATCTTGCTAAAGAAAAAACAGGTGTGTTCACAGGAGCTTATGCAATCAACCCTGCTAATGGCGAAAAAATGCCAATTTGGGTAGCAGACTACGTATTGATGAGCTACGGAAGCGGAGCAATCATGGCTGTACCTGCCCACGATGAGCGTGACTATGAATTTGCCAGCGTATTTGGGCTGCCAATCAAAGAAGTTGTCGCCGGCGGAAATATAGAAGAGGAAGCTTATACAGGAGACGGTCCGCATGTTAATTCGGAATTCCTGAATGGCTTATACCAGGATGAAGCTATTTCGAAAATGATTGCATGGCTGGAAAAAAACGAAAAAGGGACGAAGCAAACAACGTATCGTTTACGTGACTGGCTTTTTGCCAGACAACGTTATTGGGGTGAGCCGATTCCAATTATTCACTGGGAAGACGGCAGCATGTCAACTGTTCCGGAAGAAGAGCTTCCACTGGAACTTCCGGAAATGACAGAGATTAAACCTTCTGGAACGGGAGAGTCTCCGCTTGCTAACAACGAAGCATGGGTAAGTGTGGTCGATCCGGAAACAGGCATGAAAGGCCGAAGAGAAACAAATACGATGCCGCAATGGGCTGGCAGCTGCTGGTACTTCCTGCGTTATGTTGATCCGCATAATCCCGAACAGCTTGCTGATCCGGAAGCGCTGAAAGAGTGGTTCCCGATTGACATTTATATCGGAGGAGCAGAACACGCTGTGCTTCATTTGCTGTACGCACGTTTCTGGCATAAATTCCTTTACGATATTGGAGTGGTTTCTACCAAAGAACCTTTCCAGAGATTATATAACCAAGGAATGATTCTTGGAGAAGGTAACGAGAAGATGAGTAAATCAAAAGGAAATGTGGTTAATCCGGATGATATTATTTCTTCTCATGGCGCAGATACATTGCGGTTGTATGAAATGTTTATGGGGCCGCTGGATGCTTCTGTTGCCTGGTCCACAAACGGCTTGGACGGCTCCCGCCGTTTCTTAGACCGTGTTTGGAGATTGTATATGAATGATGACCAATCATTAACAGACAGAATTACAGATGATGCGGCAACAGAGCTGGATAAGGTGTATCATGAAACAGTCAAGAAAGTGACAGAGGACTTTGAGAATCTTCATTTTAATACAGGTATCTCCCAAATGATGGTATTTGTGAATGAATGTTATAAAGTGGATTCCATTCCTAAGAATTATGCAGAAGGCTTTGTGAAGCTTCTTTCTCCAGTTGCACCGCATATGTGTGAAGAAATCTGGCAAAAGCTTGGCAAGGAGGATTCCATCAGTTTAGCAGGTTGGCCGGCTTATGATGAATCGAAACTTGTGCAAGAAGAAGTTGAGGTTGTATTGCAGGTAATGGGGAAAGTTCGCGCTAAGCTGAGCGTTCCTGCAGGTACGGAGAAAGACGAACTTGAAAAAATGGCTTTAAATGAAGAAAGTGTAAAAAAATGGGTCGAAGGAAAAACAATACGTAAAGTGATTGTTGTTCCAGACAAACTGGTTAATGTGGTAGCGAATTAATTATTTATTATGAAAGGAGCAGACGCAAAAAAGCACGACGTTGCTGCGTGAATGCTTCTTAGCATAAGTAAGAAACCGGACAAATGAGGTTCTGTGTGCAGAATGTGATTTCGTCCGGTTTCTTTTTGTTATATAGACAGTTGCCTTTTACTTAGCGGGCTCCTCTATACGGGGAAGGTCCGTTTGTAATGTGGTATCCAGAAGAATCCATTTGTCTTTCTTATCATAAATCCATACCGACTCGACCGTTCCGATTTGATCAGCATGGTATGCTCCGCTGATTTGTTGAAAACTTTTCAGTCCTTCCTGCTGTTCGCTTTCTACTTCCATGACCTCAAAAAAAGCAACCGGGTCAATCATAAGCGTTGTTGGTTCTAAAAGCTGTCCTTGGTCATCATATAATTTTAAGCGAATATATTCTTCTTTTTGTCCCGACACATCTAAAATGATGGGGTCTTCCTTTGGCAGCAATTGTACGGATACTTTGAAGCCATCCATAAATTCTCCTTTTACCGGCTGTTCAGTTGGCAGTGGCAGTTCGATAAAATCATCTTTTTCCCATTGATTTAACTGAGAAGTATACAAACCGCCGCTTCCACCGGTCGGACTTTGGTACAGAATGTCCGTTACCCCGTTATGCGTTAAATCAGCAAATTGTAATACGGGATCATATCCTCCGCCATAATTAATTCGCCATGTATTATCAGTAGAAGGGCTTGAAATATCAACCCAAATATCCTGATAATACACCCCATCCGGAGCAAATAATTTTCCTTTCAGCTCTAATAACTCATTCTCACCATCTCCAGTGACATCCTGTTCATAAGTATGGATGAGGTGTACATCGCTCTGCGCTGCTGTTTCTGCCGGAGCAAAGAAAAGAGTCAACAATAATAAACTGATATAAGTCATTGCATCACCTTCTATTCGTAAAGAGATTTATTTTGCCTTAGTTTAAACAAACAATTTGAAACCTATTCATTCTCCATTTATTATGATAAGAAAGAATGAAATAAAAGGAGTTGAGAGGGAATGGAAGATATGAAGAAATATTCCCCGGAAGAAGTAGATTCTATAAAAGAAAAGGATCATATTCAGGTGATTGATGTCAGAGAAGATGAAGAAGTTGCTCAAGGAATGATTGAAAATGCACTGCATATTCCTTTAGGAGAAATTCAAGATGCTTATACGGATTTAGATAAGGATAAAGAATATATTATGGTCTGCCGTTCTGGAAGAAGAAGTTATAATGCAGCAGCTTTTTTACAGGAACAAGGGTTTAACGCAGCAAATATGAGCGGCGGTATGCTGGAATGGCCAGGAGAAATTATTATTAAGTAGTCCATTCATGATAAGCTTCCGTGATGAATGCAAACAACATGCATAACCAAAAGATATTCTGCAGGCAAATAGCATCTTGTGGAATATCTTTTTGTATCATAGAGCAGTGGTTGCTTATTGCAAATTCCTTTCGTCTCCTCGTGTATTAGTATTCTTTATATAAAATTCGACATAGCGGCAGATCTAAAAGTACTTGCGCAGCAGTGTTATTTGCAGGCAATTTCAGAAACAGTTCTCTCATCTATAAAGCTGGGAGAAAAGCGCGTAATGCCGTTTTAAATGACTTCTTACTGAAGAAAAAAGAAATTTGCCGAATAGATGTTGACTTAATTTGTCGGTAATGCTATAATGAATTTCCAATGTTGAGTTGATGCTTTTCAAAAAATAAATATAAAAAAAGTTGTTGACGAGATATTGGTTACGTGATATATTAATAAAGTCGCCAATTTGAGGCGAAGAAATACAAATTGCTCTTTGAAAACTGAACAAAACAACCAGTACGAAAGAAGAAAGACAACCTCGTTTTTCTTAAAAAAAGTCAGTAATGACTTCTGAAAGCTAAGAAACACAAACACTTTTATGGAGAGTT
>NZ_JBHTKK010000042.1:0-11833 GCF_042675985.1 Oceanobacillus locisalsi | reverse complement strand
ATGCCATTCAACATACCAATAAAGCAATTCAAAAATTAATAAAAAGTCAAGTACAACAATGGGTGGCAGGTTTACCTAACTATATCAAGGGTTACATGTCTATTTCAGTGTGCGAAAGTTGAGTTATTATAAACCTGATAGTAAAAAATTAATAGAAATCTATTCTATCTAAATTAATATATTTTAAACTAAGTAAGGAAACACAGGATAGCAAACGCTATCCTGTGATAATTTTAAGGATTCCATCCTAAATCTACAGTATTTGTAAATTGGTTTACTAAAGAACTACGGAAGGCTCCTCTTAATGTTGTACCTGCATTAACACCAGTATTATGGTCAACTGTTGTATTATCTCCAGATGCATGTGTGCGATTTGTAGATAAGTTACTACCTGCCCCATTGTCAATGTTAGAAACTACATCATACTCTGGACTATTTACTCTTGCTTGTTGAGTACCTCCTGATGCATCTCTTTCTACACTATACCACCAACCGTTTCTCGGAAGGGTAATCGTGCTATCATGCCATGCAGCTAGTGCTGGAGTTGCAATCATTAGCAACGCTAACCCTAAAAAAGTACCACTTACAAACTTTCTAGCCATCTAATCACTCCTTTTAATGGTAATATTAGGTTAACCTAGTGCCACCTTAACAAACTATTATATAAACGTCAATATTTAAACACGAAAAATAATATAATAATATATAATAAATAGAAGTTATTATATAAAATAATACTTTATTTACTCTCATATGATATTGAATATCATATGAGAGTAAAGGATATAGTGTTATATTCCATCCTTCATGAAATATTAAACTTGTAATCTCAAAAAAGAGTTATAGTTTATAAAAAGCTCTAATCCTTTATACGCTTTTATTTAAGCATTTTTAATTTTAACAAATCTATTTTCTGTGATGTGAATTTATAAGTTACTCATAATTGAAACTTACATGAGCATGTTTTCTATACCGCACTATCTATCATTTTAGAAATATAATCTCCATTATTTACCACCTAGGAAGATCTATCAATAATATAAACAAGATTAGCCCTCCGATTTCCTTTTCAAAGTAGTTGGATAATTGATTTCTTGCTATTTATTGCACTTGAATGACCCCTTACAATAATATTGTTGTTATAATACACAATAGGCGCTCCGCTCTAGCCTCATAAGTATCAATAATGTATCTGTAAATTGAATAATTTGCCTCTAAATTAGTGTTAACTCTCATATAATACTGAATTAATACAAAATACCCCTAAAAAGTTTTTCATCTAACGTTTTAGGGGTATTTAAAGGTTGTTTATATTTACTGAGCAATTTAATCTTATAAAGGTTCTTATAGTCATATAATTAGATATTTAAACAGGTATATTTAAAATTACTAATTTTTCTTCTAATAAGTTAACCATATATGTGTTTCCTTGAGCTTCAAAAAAATTAAGTGCAATTTTAATATACTTAATACCTTCATCTATTCTATTTTGTTTCACCAAATTATTTCCTAATTGGTAATAACTGTCGGGAAGAAAATGTAGTGTATTTTCATTAATACAATTATTAATTGCTTCTAAACAATACTTTTTTGATTCAGTATATTCTTCTAAATACGTTAAAGTTTGTGATAAGCCAAAAAGAATTTTTGTTTTAGTCTGGAAATCATCTAAGTTTTCAGCTTTTGAATACTGATTTAAAGCTTCTTTATATAATTGATATGCTTGTTTATATTTTTTTTCTTCTTGATAAATAATAGCAATACTTGTTTTTATATTTATATTTAGCAAGACGTTATGAGTTGTTTCCACAATCAATTCATTAAGAATCTGAATGCTCTCTTTTAAATTATAAGTTAAATAATAATTTGAAATGCCCTTATGCCATAACAGATAATTTTTTTCATAGGAAGAATAGTGGGTTTCTTTATCTTCTAATTCTTTATCAACTATATATTTAATGGAAGTATAGTTTCGTTGTGCTTTTAACTGGACTAACATATTTTGTATTTCATTGAAATGAGTGTTTTGAATGTTTATGTTTGCAGAATTTAATTCAAAGAAATAATTCATATCCACCAATAATTTTTGGCTTATATTGAATAGAAAAGAGGATGATGGGTTTAGCTCTCCTTTCTCTATTTTACTGATTTGTGCTTGAGTACCAATATCAGAGGAAAGTTCTTTTTGTGACATTCCTAATTCCTGTCTTCTTTTTTTTATTTTTTTTCCTATAATTGTATTTATATTCATTATTTAGCCTCCACCTAGTAGCAGATTTAATTTGTAATTTCAAAGTAGTTAAGTAGAGCGTGCAAGAAGGCTTCCTTAAAAGCTGAAAAGTAAAACAGTACCAATTTATTGAAATAATTAGCATAAATGTTTCCGTTGTATTTTGCAAAACGTAATCCACAATAGTGCAATTACATAATGTTGCAACGGAAAATCTCTTTGCAATACTCCGCATTTTTAATTTAAACAATATAGTCGTTTTCAACAATGACTTAACATTCTCTTCAAATTAATATTAATAATATATTTAGACTATTAAGTTTTGATTCTATATTCATGAATAACATACTACAATAATTATTATAATTAATTATAATAATTAATACAAATCAAACCTAAAAATAGTTTTTTAAATTACTTTTCATACTTTGTAACTAAACGCAGCCTTGTTATATTATTTAGTATTACCTTAGAGCAAATAAAAAAACTAATTCAGGATAAAGTTTTAAACTTAAAACGTAATATTATTAGTATAATGTAACTATTGTTTTTAACTTTTTTAGTAACATGATTTTTTCTTATACTTTAGTTAATTGTTTAACATATGATGGCCAGGTATATCATAAGTATCTAGATTGTCGTCAGAATGATGACCTGGAATATCATTTTCAGCAAATTTATTATGATCTTGTTGAACGTTAACAAATGTTGTAAATAAACCAAGACTCAGCACTCCTGCCAAGAACATATTACTAAGATTTTTATTCATTTTTTTCATACTATCACCCTGCCTTTATATTGTGTTTATGAGTATATAACCATTTTACAACTATCGACTTTAAAAATCAACAAATTATGATAGTTAATAGTTATTTTTTTATGTATATTATTGTTAATTAGAATATAATTTTTTTAAATGATTCATATTAGTAATATTATGTCTTATTTCACTAAAAAATTAACATTAAAAAAATAAAAATGAATAATTGAATCGAGCAATTGATTTTATAAGTCAAATACGTATATATATTACGCACTTTCTATTTACTTGATAGTGGGCAGGGAGCGGATAAATAACGTGTAAAACTTCTTAGGGATCAATAATTTATAGTGGATAAACTTTAATTTAATCAATAACAGAGGGATTCAGTCTATTCTAGTACCAAGGCTCAATCCCTTTAATTAGTTGTATAATTAAACTTTAACTTATGTTTGTAACCAACAGTTTCCTAATTATTTTCAACGGACAAAAATTTATCCGCATTCTTTTTACTTGAATGAATTTCATAATTGCTCTTTTTAAAAAAACAAATACGAACCGAATTTTCGAAAGTGTATTTTTAAAAACAAAAATTATGCAGCTAGTTGTTGCTGAATAAGCTCCGCATTGATACGATCGGCAGCTAATTTAGAAGCATTATAAATCAAAGCGAGCCTATCAAAATGAACTTTCGCACGCTTTCCAGTGCGATAACGAACATTGTTTAGCTGATAGAACTCTTTCAGATAAGCATTGACACGTCCTACGGCTGTCCGTTGTTTAAAAATGTTTTTCCATGCTTTTGACCCGCGTGCAGGCGCGGTATAACGTCTTAAATCGGTGGTTATCTTGACTTTATACACTTTTTGACAGATTCCTTCGTTCGCAAGTGGGCAGTCGCTACATTCTTTAGGTCTCGTATACTTCAATGTTTCGTATTTTGGATCAAAGCTGTCATATTTATAAGAATGTTCTCGAAAACAGGTTGGGGCAAAGTCCTTATCAAACCCGATCATTTCGCCTTCATTTCGCCTTCATTTCGCCTTCATTTCGCTTATTATAGGCAATGACAGACTGTTGTCCCATGCGATGAATCTGTTCATAAATCGGCTCGAAATCGTAACGAGCATCTAGCGTATTATAATGAACAGTGGTAAGAGGAAGGCGCTGGTCCATTCCCTTTAATAAGGCAATAGCGGCTTTTCCATCATTTATAAGTTGCCAGATGAAAACAAAGATTGTAGAATATACTGGCTTGATGCGCCAACTGCGAGATGGGCTTTGTAGCCAAACCAGTATTCATTTTTACCGTTTGCATTCTTTTTTACACCCCATTTGGGGGCCAGCGGCACTTCGGCACGCAATATGTCTAACGGAACATCTAACTGTGCTTCGATTTTCTTTTCATACATTTTCATACAATGGAAGATTCGCTTCTTTTTCCGCTTGTTCTTTGAGATATTGCTCGCGTTCTTCCTTGGATTTACGTCCACGCTTTTTGGGTGCGGTTTCCGATTTTTCTTCTTTTTGAACGGGCGCCTTGTCCCGTACTTCAAAATGGGTTGCGTCAATGGCGATGACTTCATCGGCAATAAACCCTTCTGTGATGGCTGCCAGCGTTACGCTTTCGAAGGATTTTTCTAAAATATCCGATTCACTCAGTTTCGTAACTAAGCGAGAATAAGCAGCTTCTGATGGCGTAGCGTCGGAAACAAGAAAGCCGCAGTTCATTTTAAAGATAAAATCATCATTGAGACGCTTGATTAAGTCTTTAATCGTTGGGATACGCTCGATATAACGAATAAAAAAAGAAATAATCATCCCTGCATAGTTGAGTTCAACTATAATGTATCCGTAGGCTTGGACAATAAAATTTAGTAAATAAGATAATACTGATGCCATGAGTAAAAAAAGAAAAAGATACAGTTCAACAGAAAAAGCACAGGTCGTTTTAGAAATATTGAGAGAAGACAGCACAATAAATGAAATTACCCAAAAGCATGATATAAGTCCACAATTAATAAGCAGATGGAGGACAGAGTTTCTAAATAATATGCCAACCGTCTTTGACAAAAAGGCAGCGGAAATCGAAAAGTTAAAACAAGAATACGAAGCGGAAAAGGAGGAGCTTATTAACCAAATTGGACAGTTGATGGTTGATATGAATTGGCTCAAAAAAACAACAACAGGTCTCCGAGTGGAGGAGAAAAAAGCCCTGATAGATTTTGATAGTAAGGAATTGCCAATCAAACATCAGTGTGAACTATTGAATCTGTCCAGGTCAACAGCCTATTATGAACACTTTTTCGTGACTGTTTTAAGTTTCTACAAAGGTCTCTTTTCGTTCAAGTAAGTAAAAGATCCGGTAAATCAGCTTATTCATACAAGCTCCAATCACAACTTTACGGAGGGCGTCATCTTTTCGTTTACTTTGATAAAATGCTATCAATTTCGTATTTCGTGATTGGCTTAGCTTACTGAAGCCTCTCTTTGTCATACGATTCTGCATGGTTTTAAAATTTCTTGATTCATGAACTCTAGAATCAACATCTGAAAAAGCTACCGACTTTTTCAGATGTTGAAGTCGACTTTTATTCCTCTAATCTCAGACAAAAAAGTTGCCACAATTTATTCTTTTTCCCGAAATGGATCAAATCAAATCGCAATCATCACTTTTAGCTTGAGCATTTATCTCCTCTTTCAAAACAAATAAGTGCTCTTGGTATTCAATGAAGAGTTTAATGTACATTTTCAAATTGATTATCGGACTTTAGTAGATAGTTTGCTAAAATAGATCTTTCAGAACTGCTTCTCATAATTAGGTTGACTTTTATTGTCCAAAAGAAGACCATGTATGACAAGCTTTTTATACTTTAATCCAATTTCTCAATATCTGTGACTAACACAGTTTTTGGCGTAGGGAAATTTAAAAGTATTCGAAGGGATATGACAGAATAAATCGAATCTAATACTGTTTTATATTCAAGAAATAGCTGATCTAGCACTGTTTTAAACTTCAATTTAAAATAGGTGTTTTAGAAATTAAAACGCGCCAAAAACTTTCGGAAAACATGTATTCAACTAACATCATGTTAAATACAACTATACAAAACTAACAGAGTCTTGTTGGAAAGAGAACTACTCATGTACATGGCAAAAATAAAAATGTAAAGTATTGCAAAGGCATTTGGCATTGCAACTTTACTTTGTGAAGCAGGCGTGAAGACCTCCATTGGCATAGCCAGCCCTTCTCACACCTGGCTTTAAACTTATGCCCACAGAGAACCAATGTCGAGTTGCAACATTATATAATTGCAAGTTTATGTAATTTTCTTTTTTAATTTCATCTTCGTAAGAGTTCAATCTGTTTTTCTGCATCGTTTTATAAGTTCATTTTTCTGACACGTTTCTTTTTATAGGCTTATAAAAGATATATGCTCTTTACGATTTAAAATGTACAATCTGGATATTGGTTTTGAAAATAACCTAATAAACGATATCATAAAAAGAACTGTCGCAAAATGCTTATTATGTATTTTGCAACAGCCCTCTTAATTATTCTAAATCCTGCCTACGCGTAAACCCAATATAATCACCACTACCATCTTTTAAACGAATCTCATTACGCCAGGAATCATTAACAGTGTCCACAATCCCGGAAATACTGGAACGGCGTACATTTTCCGTACTGCCGGATGTGGTATATAAACGATTCGCAGTTACTTTGCTGCCTTTGCTTATAGAATTCGATTTTGAGTTACTAGATGAAGCTTCACCGTTGACCACATCCATAACAGCTTGATAATTGCTTCCAAGAGACTTTTTACGTGCTTCCCAATTTCCGTACTTTCCTGCTTTTGTTTCTTCTACTAATGTAGAAATAGACTTTCCTCTATTAGATGATTTAGTACCTGTAGAAGAACGATTCAGCTGATTATAAACCTGCTTCCCTGCTAATCCATCTGTGGCTAAACCATAATACGATTGAAAACGTGTTACGGCATTCTCCGTATCATTCCCATAATAACTATCAATATCATGGTTTTCAGCACCTTTATTAGGGTAAAACGGTGGGTGATTATTTGCCAGCTTTGTTTGCAACTGCTTAACAGGTTTGCCATATTCCCCGTTCCCTAATGTTTGGCCAGTCCAATTTCCAGTTACCTTCGTCCAATTACTACTGTTATTGTTTTTAACAGACTCTGAGATCGATTTATTATCAGAAGCTTTCCTAATCATCTTTTTAAATTGGCTCCATGTAACACCATGTGTTCCATCTCTTAATTTTCTAGGACAATGTTTTCCGCTCCAGGTATTATGCTGGTTCACATTGAATGACGAAATACTTTCCTCTTTCATAATGCTTTTGACCAGATCAGCTGTATTTTCAATGGCTTTTTTATAATTACTATCTGCATTGACACAAACCTCAATTTGAATGGAATGCAGATTTCCATTGCCTCGCCCATCCCCGGCACCCCACAATTGAAAACGATGGTCAAAAGACTGAATCGCTATCTTATCATCCACTTGCCAATGCCATGCAGCTTCACGAGAATTACCGTTTGATTGTAAATCTGCGTGATTTTGAGCACCTGCACCACTTGTTGGATTATCCGTTTCATGGATAGTGATATACCGTTTTTTATTATTTTTGCCATACTGAAATGACGTGTCATGAATAAATTGTTCTTTCATTTGTACCACTATAAAGCCCCCTTTTTTATGTTTGGTTATTGTTTTTATTCTTTATCCCAATCTATTTGACGCAACTTCTTCTTTGCACTTTTCGCCCAACTCTTTACTGCCTCTAGGCTCACCTTTTCTCTCTCCGCAATTTCAGGATTGGACAACCCTTCTATAATGGCATAGCGGAACCATATTTTTTGTTTTTCTGTCAACAGGAACGTGAATTTATAAAAAACGCTTTCATTTTTATGATCTACCATTTCCTGGGGGTCTCCTCCCCCCTGAACTTCCATAGAAACTTTCTTTCCATTGGCACGACTATAGTTTCCGGATTTTGCTTCCACTTTTTTCTCATAATCGAACTGCTCAAAATACTTTTTTTCCACCATCGATTTCCGAAATATATCCACTAAACGGTTACGAATTTGAAAGTTCATATAAGTAGCTAATGGACCTTTATCCGGTTGATAGTTCTCATACGCCCTCCACATTGCTACTAATCCTTCTTGAAAATGCTCCTCTTTTTCCTCATCAATTTGCAGCCTTGCCATCTGATAATATACTCTGCGTTGATTCTGTTCGATAAAATCTTCTAATTCCCATTTTTTCTTTGTCATGGGTAAACTCCCCTTTCCGATAGATTGGTTTAAATCTAGCAGACTATAAACATTTTGTCATATCGCCAAAATAGAAATTTAGAGTGAAAAAAGCGTTATTCCGTCAAATTTGCCTAACATTTTCAGCCTAAAATTCAATTTTTATGACTTTTGCAAAGGTCATTTTTCAATTTTCAACTTCTTATAGAAAAATAACAACAAATTCCGTCAATACATATATAAATCGCTTTACAGAGACTGTTTAAAATCCTATACGCTCTTTTTTTATATTATATTTTCAAACAAAATAACATTTATTTTGAAACTTACACCCCCTTTTGAAGACCGGAAACGACTATAGGGATGAGAGGAGGTGATGAACCATGGCAGTCGCTGAATTAACGGAGTCCGTTTTGCAGCTAACACTAAACGAAGGTACCGATCCAACGTCTGGAGAGGATGTCCTAAAGAACAAACGATTCAACAACGTTAAACCAGAAGCTACTGCTGAACAGCTTTTCCAGACAGCACACGCATTCGCATCTGTTCAGCAGCATAATCTCTACGCTATCACGCGTCGAGATGCTTCAGACATTTATGACGAAGAAGCTTAATCGTTGAAGCTTTCGAGAAAAGGAGGTGAAAAAAACATGCGAAAACTGGAATTGAAATTTTTAAATGAAGAAGGCCGTGTCGTAACTTATACGTTGGACCATCCTGCAGAACCAGCAGATCCGGAAACCATCCAGGAGGCAATGGATACGATCCTTCAGGAAAATGCGCTTTATTCGACAGGCGGCGAGCTGATTGAAATACACAGCGCCCGTATCGTGGAACGTATTGTGGAAGATATTGAATTATAATGCTTCTTTCATATAAGGACGTTGTCCGTGAGGAATCTCCCTCACGGCATTGTCCTTTATATAAGATATTATGGAAAACATACTCGCTTGAAATTTGTTTATTCAATCAAAGGTGGTGAATCTTATGGAAGCATGGATTTCTCTTATAACGGATATTGGATTTCCTGCGGCGGTGACTTTTTACTTGTTGCACCGGGTGGAAGGAAAGCTAAATCAGTTAATTGAATCCATTTACGCGATTTCAGTTCCTAAAAAATAAACCAAAGTTTAAGGTATTAGCGTTTTAGTTATAGAAAAATTGATTTGCTATTTAGCTTCTTCGCATTATTGATGCTGCTGAAACAGAAAAAATAATTGAAGGCATTTATGTAGTTGCAATTAGAGAATATAGAAATAGGAACAGATTATTCTATTAAGGTAAAGGGGGAAATACAAAGAATATTTCTTAACTCTCATTTAAATCTCTTTGGAATCATTTTATTACTTTCAGGCTGCCGAAATTTTCTCGACAGCCTTTTACAATGTGTTTGGCTTTTTCTTCATTTAGTAGATTTAAGGAGCAAAATCGTTTTTAAGGAAAATGAGAAACATAATAAAAACCATAAGAAAAGCAATACCTAATCCAATCCACGGTGCTATTTTCCACTTTTCTGCTTCCCTTTTTGCTGTTGAAATAATGCTAAAAATAATTGCGACTAATAAAAGAAAGCTTGCAACATAACCTATTGCACTATTCAGAAGTTCAAAATTCAGATAAATTCCCGAACTGAGAAATAACAAAAATAAACTGCCTAAAATTAGTGATATAATCGTTAAAACAAAAGACCATTTACCATAATTAAATTTTCCATTATATTTCACCTCATTGTGTTGAAAAATTGATTTTTTTCATTCTATACCATCTTCCTTTCAAATATAATAAAGTCTAGCTATCATCTCAAATTTAAGTTATACTATGTTCGGTATATATTATTTACAAACCAGATAGGAGAGTTTTTTATGCGACGCTTTGGTTTATTATTTCGTATTATTATTGCCATTGCTCTCGGTATTATTGTCGGAATAATTGCAAATGATTGGTTTATTCGATTGTTCGCCACCTTTAATGATATATTTGGCGGATTCTTAAGTTTTATCATCCCGCTTATTATCTTAGGGTTTATCGCGCCCGGAATTGGTTATATGGGAAAAGGAGCCGGGAAGTTATTATCGATTACTGCTCTGATTGCTTATGTATCAACTATCTTTGCTGGTATTGTTGCATTCTTCGCAGCAAGCAATCTTTATCCGGCTATTTTGAGCGGACAGTCACTAACTATGTTCGATGATCCCAGCGGTGCCTTGCTCGAAGGATTTTTAGATTTTGAATTACATCCACCTTTTGAAGTCATTACTGCACTCATTCTCGCTTTTGTTTTAGGAATCGGAATGGCTGCTCTCAAAAGCGATGCATTATTAAATATATTTCATGATTTTCGTTCCATTATCGAACTTGTGATTAACAAAATGATTATTCCTTTGTTGCCGTTCCACATCTTCGGCATTTTTGCGAATATGACACACGCAGGCCAAGTTGCTTCTATTTTACAAGTTTTTGCTGTTGTCTTTGTAATGATTATACTATTACATATACTATATTTGATCGTTCAATACTCAATAGCAGGAACATTAAGCAAACAAAACCCTTTCCGGATGTTAAGAACCATGACACCTGCTTATTTTACAGCGCTCGGAACGCAGTCTTCTGCTGCAACAATTCCGGTTACGTTAGATCATACTAAAAAAATAAAGGTTAAAGGAAACATTGCTGATTTCACTATACCTTTACTTGCGAACGTACATTTATCCGGAAGCACCATTACCCTTTTAAGCTGTGCAACTGCTGTTTTATTTTTACAGGGAGAATCCATTGCATTTGGAGATGTTTTACCTTTCCTCCTTGTTTTAGGGGTTACCATGATTGCAGCCCCAGGAGTCCCTGGAGGAGCTGTGATGGCATCCATCGGCCTGCTCGAATCCATGTTAGGCTTCGGGCCGACAATGGTATCATTAATGATTGCCCTCTATCTTGCTCAAGACAGCTTAGGTACAGCATGTAATGTCACAGGAGATGGTGCAATTGCAAGTATGACAAATTCAATTAACAATCGATGGGGAATAACCAAATAATAATGAACTAAAAACGAGAAGTGATCACAAAACGTGAATACTTCTCGTTTTTTATATGAATATATTCAATAAATGGACTTCCCCCATGAATGAATTTTACAGACAATCAAGTTGCCTTCCATTGTATCCGACCATTCGCAAACTTTACATGTATCTATCGACTAAAATAGCTTTTATCCACTTCTTCCTTTTGTTTTTAGGACTTAGGAGAAAAAGGAACTTTGTCTATGAGAATGTGAATCGTGTTGTCTAGTTTTGATTAGTTTTTAATTCATTGCCTTGATAAACTAAAAGGTTGTATCCCTTCCGTGTATTCTACACTAAATCTTTTATCAATTTTATAGACCACACAAAAAAAGAGTAAAGCATAATGCTTCACTCTTTTTTGTGTGCCTGGCAGCGTCCTACTCTCGCAGGGGGAAGCCCCCGACTACCATCGGCGCTGAAGAACTTAACTTCTGTGTTCGGCATGGGAACAGGTGTGACCTCTTCGCCGTCGTTACCAGACAATCCATTATGTAACTTG
>NZ_JBHTKK010000041.1:0-19915 GCF_042675985.1 Oceanobacillus locisalsi | reverse complement strand
GTTGTCTAGTTTTTGACGCTTGTAGCTGGACGAGGGATCAGCACCATCTGAAGATCCACTTTTGCCAAGTGCACTTCTTGGCAAAAGTTAGCTGAAGAGCGTGCCCCTAGGAAAGCAAAACGGTCCGCCGCAGCGGTCATGTTAACCTGACAACATTGGGATAACCCCCCTCTCCCTTATACTTATGTAAGGAAAGTACCATGTATCTCCGTTTTGCCAATCTATTTAAAAATAAAAAAATGGACAGGTGTATCACCTGTCCTAAAACTAATCTATCTATTAAAAGGGGGTCAATTAGTTAATTCTATCATACCTTTTTTGTGTTTCATGCGTATTACAGCAAGGTTAAGATGCAATTACCAAAGATTAATTTTTTTATACAAATCACATCTATAGACAGAACCACTATGCCAATTCGACAAATCCCAATAACTTTCGAACCAGTTACCTCCTAAAAAACGACAATTATACCAATTAATCTTCTAATGTTTCTACATATTTTATAGCTGTTTCAGCTGCGATACTTCCATCTCCTGTAGCTGTCACAATTTGTCTGAGATCTTTTGCACGGATATCTCCAGCTGCAAAAATCCCTGGAATTTTTGTTTCCATATTTTCAGATGTCAGGATATATCCTTCATCATCTGTAATGCCCAAGTCAGTAAATGGATCATTCAAAGGAAGCATACCGATATAAACAAACACACCGCTTGCCGGAAAATCATATACTTCATCTGTTTTAACATTTTTTAAAGAGATGCTGCTGACTTTTCCTTCTGGACCGTTAATTTTTTCTGGTATCGTATCCCAGATAAATTCAATTTGGTCATTATTAAAAGCGCGGTCCTGAAGGATACGTTGTGCACGAAGTTCATCACGGCGGTGAACAATGGTTACTTTGCTTGCAAAACGGGTTAAATAAACGCCTTCTTCGACAGCAGAGTCGCCACCTCCGACAACAAGCAGTTCTTTATTTTTAAAGAAAGCACCATCACAAACCGCACAATAAGAAACACCGCGTCCGCCGAGCTCTTCTTCTCCCGGGATACCGAGTTTTTTATATTGCGCTCCGGTTGCAATAATGAAAGCTTTTGTATGATATACCTTCTTTCCAGCATAGATGGTTTTATAATTGCCATGGTCTTCAATGGATTTAATATCACCATAAGCATATTCTGCACCAAATTTTTTAGCATGATCGAACATTTTATTCGACAAATCCGGACCTAAAATATGGTCAAATCCCGGATAGTTTTCCACGTCCTCTGTATTTGCCACTTGACCGCCTGGTATACCGCGCTCAAGCATCAGGGTATCTAAATTTGCACGGGAAGCATAGACAGCTGCTGTCATACCAGCTGGGCCGGCCCCGGCAATAATCACATCATATATTTTCTCTTCGGACATTCCGTATCGCCCCTTTATCCTTATAATATTCTAATTCCAACGTATAGTGTAATGAAATGAAGGCACAACGTCTATCTTTTTGCTCATTTTTTTAATGCCCAGGGTCCTTCTTCTTCTGACAGCTTCGGATGCCGCTTTAAGCCTTCTTCCCACAAACGCAATGCCTTGCTGGGATTCCCTGTTTTATAGGCTGTTACACTAAACCATTTATAATAAGATGCTCTGCGTTTAGCCTGCTCTAAAGAAACATTTTGATACCGTTCATATGCTAACGTATAATTAGCCGTTCTCGCAAAAACTTCCGCAATTCGCAGCTTCTGCTCCTCAAGCATCGGGTAAATATTGTTGATGATTTGAATATGCTTTTCATATGCAGGATCCTCTGTTTCATAATAAAACAACGCCAAATTTAAATGGCTGTGTAAATTATTGGGTTCTTCTTCCAGCATATCCTCTTCAATATGCATCGCCTCTTCTTTTTTACCTGTATAAAATAGAGCCTGTGCATAATCGTGAACTGCCAGCTTTTGTTCGGGAAAATGTTCCATAATTTCTTCAATGACCGGAATCGCTGTTTCCCATTCTTCATTTTCCATATGGTGAAAAGCCGTTTCCTGCAAAATAATCAGTTCATCTTCATCTTCCAGAGCAAAGTTTTCCTCTTCTTCATCTTCCATTTTGATAAAGTCGAGCAATTGAGCAGCATCATTACTGAAATCTCCTTCTGGCTTTTTATCTAAATACATTTGCGCATACTTTTTAGCATCTTGAAGCAATCCAAGATGCGCATAGTTATTCGCAGCTAAATAATAACAATCCACATACTCCCCTGTCTGCAGAACTTCTGTCAGCAGCTGATTGGCTTGGTGGTAAGCACCGATTTCTGTATAAACGACAGACAATTGACATTTATATAAAGGAGTAGAAGGTTGAGCTTCGATAGCCTTTTGTATCCATTTAATCGCAATGTCAAACTTTCTTTTCTTGAATGCTTCGACACCCTTTGTATAATAAAAGTCGCCTTCAGGAATGAATGGGGTTACGTTATTATTTGTTTTTGTTTTATTCTTCTTCCCTTTTAACATACATCTCCCCCGTTCTTAAAGACAAGTCGGAAAAAGTATATCATAAAATATAGCAGATTCCTACGTTTGTTGTTTATTTATATAGCGAAACCTTGAGCACGCATGGACAACAAAAAATAAGACGCATGACAAAAGGGTTTTGCACATGCATCTTATTTTCGTTTTTATTCTTTTTTATTTATCCGGATGAGTAGCTTCATATAATAATTGTTCCAGCTCTTTTCTGTAAGCTGCCGCTTCATCTTTGGTCCAGCCAAGTTCTTTTTCCATAAATGGAAGTACTGTGTCCATATGCGTTTCTACCCATGGACGGTTAAAGAACAATGCGCCGGAACGACGAATAAAGAAGTCAACTGCTTTATACGCCATTTCTTCATTGATTGCGTATAATACTTGTGCAAATACAGCCGGTTCAATATTTTCTTTTTTCGCAGCTTCTTTATTTTCTTTATAAAGTGTGAAGACTTTTTCTACATTGGAACCATAACGCTGGGTAAGCTCAGCTGCTTCGTCTTCGGTTAAACCAAGACGGATTCCTTCTTTCACTTTTTCTTCTTTAAATTTCTTGAATCCTTTGGATCCGCCGACTTCCCCGCCGGAAATAGGCAGATGCTTCGTTTGGCTTTCTGTATATAGGATACCTTCTTCTTCTTTCAACTGCTGGGCTACTGTATTAACAACCTGTTCGCCCATTTTACGGTACCCTGTTAATTTTCCGCCGGCCATAGAAAGCAATCCGGAATCCGATTGGAAAACTTCATCTTTACGAGAAATTTCACCCGGATTGTCTGTCCCTTCTTCCTCAATTAAAGGACGTAAACCGGCCCAGCTTGATTCTACTTTGCTTGCATCGATACCAACAGAAGGGAACATGTAATTAATGGCATGTAAGATATAATCCCGGTCTTTCTCTGTCATCGTCGGATGGGCAATATCCCCTTTATAATCCGTATCCGTTGTACCGACGTACGTTTTGCCGCCACGCGGAATAGCAAATACCATTCGGCCGTCCGGAGTATCAAAATACACAGCCTGTTTAAGCGGAAATACGGATTCATCAAATACAAGGTGAACCCCTTTGGTTAAATGCAGTGTTTTTCCTTTTTTCGAACCATCCAGTTCACGGACATCATCTACCCAAGGGCCGCCGGCATTAATGATTTTTTTCGCATAAATTTTATGCTGTTCTCTTGTGATTTGGTTTTCTGCAATCACACCGACTACTTTTCCGTCTTCGTAGATAAATTCAACTGCTTTTGTATAGTTCACTGCTTTTACGTCATGTTCAACAGCTTTCTTCAGTACTTCCATAGTTAAACGCGCATCATCTGTTTTATACTCCACATAAAAGCCGCCGCCTCGCAGCTCATCTCTTCTGACAAGTGGTTCGCGTTTTAATACTTCAGCCGGTTTTAACATTTTACGACGTTCTGATTTTTTAACACCTGCCAAAAAGTCATAGACACGCAAACCGATATTTGACGTCAATGGTCCTAAGTTACTGCCTTTATGGAACGGTAAAAGCATCCACTCCGGCGTGGTAACATGCGGACCATTTTCATAAACAACCGCACGCTCTTTCCCAACTTCCGCAACCATTTTTACTTCAAATTGCTGCAAATAACGCAAACCGCCATGAACTAATTTCGTGGAACGGCTGGACGTACCGGCTGCAAAATCCTGCATTTCAATTAGACCTGTGCGCAACCCTCTTGTAGCAGCATCTAATGAAATACCAGCACCGGTAATACCGCCGCCAATTACCAACAAATCAAGCTGTTCACTTTCCAGCGTTTCCAGTATTTCTTTGCGTTGTTTACCTGAAAATTCACTCATAAACTCCACTCCTATAATGATCTATAGTTTCTTATTCCCTATTTAAAGACGGTTATGCATCTGAAAGCATTCGAAAAGTTGATTACCTGAGCAACCTTTGTTTTAGTTTACAACTGTACATATCCCAGATAAATAAAAAAAGACCACAAGAATACCAGTATTAAAAATACCAGCAGTCCCGCGGCCTCTCCATCATTTCTCCGTCCGTTTCTATTAACTTCATTTTATATGCTAACACATCTTCTACATGTTGTATAGCTTTTTGATTAATAACCAGACTTTTTATTCGTATCATTCCATATGCTGAAGTAAAAACAGGCAGGAATGCACGTACGTCAGGGCTATGCCAACACTTCTGCCAATGCTTTAAATAGATAGTAGCTGGAAGCAGACCCCGGATCGATATGACCGACCGATTTTTCCTTCAAATAAGAAGCTCTGCCTTTCGTGGCTTCCATCTGTTTTGTAGATTCCATCGCTTCTTTTGCCACTGCTTCTAAATTTTCTGCGCTGATTTCATCTTGTTCTTTCCACCATGAAGCAAGCGGTTCCCATACATCGACCATTGTTTTTTCTCCAGCAGTGGATTTCCCCCGCTGTTGAATACCTTGAGCTGCAGCTTCCAGCCCTGCTGCCATCACATCTTGATCAACGGTGTCATTTCCTTTTACAGCCGTCGACATTTTCAGAAATGCTGTACCGTATAATGGGCCGGATGCGCCGCCTACTTTGGACATCAAAGTCATCGCAACATCCTTTAGTAAGGCGGAAACTTCATCGTATGAGGCGCTCTCCACTTTGTTTTCAACTTCCTGAAAGCCTCTGGACATATTAATTCCATGGTCGCTGTCTCCAATCGCCTGGTCCAGCTCGGTTAAATAGGCTTTATTATCTTGTATATATTGGTTAGTTTTGTGCATCCAATCCTGCGCTTTTTGTATGGTTAACATGGTAACATCTCCTTTTTGATCGTCCTCTTATACCCGGAAGGCAACAGCCTCACTAGCTTCTGCTAACAGCTGTTTTATTTCTGTATCCACTTTTAATAATGTAATGGAGAAACCAGCCATTTCCAGAGACGTCATAAACTCACCGACATACGTATCATGAATCGAAATGTTTTTTTCATTAAGCAGGTCATTAACATGTCCATTCACAATAAATAATTCCATTTCCGGCGTGGAGCCCATTCCATTAATCATGACGACAACTTCATCGCCTGCTGATAAGCCGGAATCCTCGAGGATATGATTTGTTAATTCTTCCGCAATTTCCTGTGCTGAAGCAATCTTCTTCCGCTCCGTACCTGCTTCGCCATGGATACCGATACCTATTTCCATTTCATCTTCCTCCAAATGGAAGCTCGGCTTGCCTGCGTCAGGAACGATACAAGGAGAAAGCGCCATTCCCATGGAACGGACCTGTGTGATCGTCTTCTCTGCAGATGCTTTCACCTCATCCAGGGAAGCACCTTGTTCCGCTTTTGCTCCAGCGGTTTTATGCACGAATACTGTCCCGGCAACTCCACGGCGGCCAATGGTATTATCGCTGTCCTTTACAGCAATATCATCACTAACCACTACCTGCTCTACACGGATACCTTCTGCTTCCGCTAATTCCCCGGCCATTTCAAAATTCAATACATCACCGGTGTAATTTTTGACAACCAGTAAGACCCCATTTCCCTGATCCACAGCTTTAATGGCTTCAAAAATCTGATCTGGTGTCGGAGAGGTGAAAACTTCCCCGACAACTGCTGCGTCCAGCATTCCTTTGCCGACATAGCCGGCATGAGCTGGTTCGTGTCCGCTGCCGCCTCCGCTGACAATTCCTACTTTTCCTGGTGACAGCTCTTTACGGCGAATAACATTTGTACCTTCTATTCGCTGCCATTGCGCTTCATTTGCCAGCGCCATTCCTTTTACCATATCTTCAATGACATTGTTTGGCTGATTGATTACTTTCTTCATTTCTACCCCTCCAGATGTTAATGAATTGAATCAATTGCGCTTAACTATATTAAAAAACCAAATTGATTCTTTCCGTTCACGCAGACTGTATCTTTGAACTTTATGCAACTTGCCGATATTTTGACCAGACAAGAGTCGGGAAAAACATTAACAGTTATCTCACACCGTTTATATTTTCTTCCTGCAATCAGGTCTTATTATGTTATTGACATTTTAGAAAAAGATAAAACCTGTGCCAAACTATCAGACAGAAAAAGATCATATAACTTCTATCAGCTAGGGACGTACTGCCTTCTGCGGATATATATCCTATGTCCATAGGAATTGACGGAGCACCTTTCATTTCCCGAGTCGGATATGTTGTATGGTTTTATTATAACTCAACTTTCGCACCTTAAAAAGTAGCTTCATTTCCAGAGAAACAGAAGTTGATCATTCCTTTGTTAATTCCCTTGATAAAGAACAGAAAGTAAGGTGTCAAGCTATCGCTGATATGCTACCGCTGCGGCGGACCGTTTTGCTTGGCCGGAGCGGCGCTATGCACAATCACCAATTCCAAAATGGCAGGATATTTAACCAAAAGCAAGCATGATAAATGAAGACACAAAAAAACACAGACAGAATCTTTTACTCCATGTAAAAGATTTGCTTGTGTTTCATAAATTAAACGGATAGGCAGTGATACCACACCTTCCGTTATTCTTTATTCCAAAGCTTCCGGCTAGAAGTAGAGACAGCCACGGCTCCGGCATCCAGTGCGCTGGCGACGTCTTCCTCTTCTTTGATTAATCCCCCGGCAATCACGGGAACTTCGATTTCATCTGCGATCTCTTTAACTACTTCCGGAAGCAGCCCGGGTAAAATTTCAACATAATCCGGCTCAAATCGTTGAATCAATTTCACACTTTGTTCCAAGGCAGCACTATCTAATACAAATACACGCTGGATCGCTAGCAGATGATGCTTTTTAGCAGCTGCAATCACATTCCCGCGCGTTGTTAAAATACCGTCTGGTTTCATTTCCCGGTACAGAAATTCTATACCATACTCGTCTGCTTTTAGTCCTTGAATCAAATCAAAATGGACCAATACTTTCTTATTGGCACGATGACTATAGTCAATCATACTCTTCAGCTGAACTAACCTGGACTCTAAAATAATAATGTATTCATGATGGCTTGCTAACGCCTTTTCAAAATCCTTCATGCGCCGCACCGCTGGCAACACGCCGGCAGATAATTGCATACGTTCTTCCTCCCTTAATCCGCATCCGGCAATTTTCTTGATTCCATCTCTTCTTTTGTATAAATAATCCGCATCGGATTTCCACCGGCAAAAGCTCCGGCAGGTACATCTTTATGAACCAGCGTCGCAGCGGACACAATGGCTCCGTCTCCGATGTGCACGCCCGGTAATATGGTAGAGTTAGCGCCAATCATTACTTCATCGCCGATATGCACTTCCCCGAGACGATATTCTGTTATTAAATATTCATGTGCTAAAATCGTTGTATTATAACCGATAATGCTATTATTCCCAACTTTTATTTTCTCCGGAAACATCGAATCAGGCATCGCCATTAAAGCAAATGACGTACGGTCCCCTACCTGCATACGCAACAGATGCCGGTACATCCAATTTTTCATCTTTAAAAAAGGGGTGTAACGCGCAATCTGAATCACCGCAAAATTCTTCACGATTTTCAAAAAGGGCACCGTACTATACATTTGCCATAGCGAATTTGCTTTCGGATGGACTTTATACCTTTCTGTTCTCCGCATGACGTTCACCTGCCACTGTTAGTAGATCCCGCATTGTGTTCAAATAATAAGTCGGCTGATACGCTTTTAAAAAAGGTCCCCGTGAAATGCATATCAAAGGTATCCAATGGATTCGTGAAAGAAGCGTGTATCAGCTCGCTGGTATGGATGAATGTACCGTCTAAATCAAACAGAATGGTACGAATGTTCATGAGGCATTTTCCTTTCTTCTTTCTTCCAAAAATAAGCGATGGTTACCGTTAAAATAATCGCTACCGTTAACCGTATCACTAATAAAGGCCAGACCGGAATTCCCAGCGGAATAAAAACAAGCGTATCTTCCACAACTGCATGACAAGATACAAGAAAGATTAAAGCTAAATACATATCCTTTTTCGGTACATTATCTTCTTTCACGGCCTGCATCATTAAGCCGGCTCCATAAGCAAGGCCAATTGTCAGCCCTGCAACCATTGTCATTGAAGCACGTTTATCCATGCCGAGCAGCTTCATCAAAGGAGCCATTTTTTCAGATATTGCATGCATCCATCCCAATTCTCGCATCAACTGCATGATAATCATTAACGGAATAACAATACAAGCTAACTGCACAATCGCTATCACAGCAGACTGAGCGCCATGCAGTCCAATTTCCCACCAATTATTTAACACCACATCATCGCCGGAAATAAACCCGTATTGCGCAAGCTCTCCGCCGCCGTTCCAGAATAAATTGATAACAAGTCCGGAAAATACAGCAAGTCCGACGCGGATTCCGACAATAATCCACCATTTGACGCCTACCCTTGTCGCTACAGCGGATTCGATAAAAAGGTTATGGGAAAAGGACAGCATCACTGCCATAATAAATACTTCTTTGACTGTAAAATCAAAGGAAATAATCGCTGCAATGCCGGCATATAAATTTAAACTATTACCTAGAACAAGCGGAACAGCAGCTTCAGCTGACAAACCGAATAATCCCATAAGCGGTGCTATGATATTCATAAACCAGGGAAAAACCGGGGTGAATTGTAATATCGTTATGATTAATGTAATCGGAAAAATAACTTTCCCCAGGGACAATGTGGTCTTGAATCCCTGCATTAATCCTCTGTAAAGCATCCCTCGCATCTTCTTCCCTCATTTCAGCTTCAAAACAAACCTTTTATTTCTTTTTCTTCTTTTTATTTTTGTTCTTATTTTTCGTCCCCTGCTTGGCCGGTTTCTTTTTACCGGGTGTATCCAAATAACGGACCTTCGATGTCTTTATCAGATACAGCATGATTATAATTCCCGCTACAATAGTTAAGATAGATACCACCTGTGCGGTTCTCAGCTCTCCAATAATATATAGACTGTCTGTCCGCAATCCTTCTATATAGAAACGGCCGATCGAATAGGTAATGGCATATGTTAAGAAAATCATGCCGCGTTTCGGATTGGTTCTGCGGAAAAGCAGCAGTCCGAAAAAGATAAGAAAATTCCAGACAGATTCATATAAAAACGTTGGATGATACATCACACCGTCAATGACCATCTGGTTCATTATAAAATCCGGCAAATACTGATGAAAGCTTTCATAGGCCGCTTCCGAAATCGGCCCGCCATGCGCTTCCTGATTGACAAAATTTCCCCAGCGGCCAATCGCCTGCCCCAGTATTAAACTCGGTGCAATGACATCAGCCAGCCGCCAAAAAGAGATTTTCTTGACTTTTGTAAAAACAATGGCTGTAAGGACCCCGCCGATAACTGCTCCGTGGATAGCAATGCCGCCTTCCCAGACAGCTATAATTCTCCAAAGAGGACCATTCGCATATTGTTCAAATTCAAAAATGACATAATATATTCTCGCTGAAATAATCGCAATTGGCACAGCAAATAGAATGAAATCCATAATGGTTTCTTTACCAAGACCGACTCTTTCTGCTTCTCTTGTCGCTAAATAAACGGCTAATGCGGCCCCAACAGCGATGATAATACCGTACCAGTAGATTGTTAAAGGTCCAAGCTCTAAAAACACACGATCAATAGGAGCTCCTGTCCCAATCATCAATATCCCTACCTCCTATTGTGGTGATTCCAAATCACCTTGTTCAATCATTTTGGTTAAACGGTCCGAGAATTCTTCTGCCGTATTAACCCCCATACGTTTCAAACGGAAATTCATAGCTGCCACTTCAATAATAACAGCAAGGTTTCTTCCCGGTCTGACCGGAATCGTTGCTTGCGGCAAATGAACATCCATAATCTTCATGGTTTCTTCATCTAAACCTAAACGGTCATACTGTTTATTCTCATCCCAAATTTCCAATTGAATAACCATGGAAATCTTTTTTTTACTGCGGATGGAGCTTGCTCCAAACAATGTCATCACGTTGATAATGCCCAATCCCCGTATTTCCAGTAAATGCTCAATCAGCGCTGGTGCATTGCCAACCAGATTTTCATAATCTTCTTGCCGAATTTCTACGTTATCATCCGCAACCAGGCGATGTCCGCGTTTGACCAGTTCGAGCGCTGTCTCGCTTTTTCCGACACCGCTCTGCCCGATAATCAAGACACCGACACCATAAATATCGACTAAAACACCATGTATCGCTGTAAATGGTGCAAATTTTGATTCTAAGTAATTGGTTAAACGGCTTAAAACCCGTGTTGTTGTCCGTGGTGATTGGATAATCGGCACACCAGAATTCTTAGAGGCTTCAATGAATTCTTCCGGTACATCCATCCCGCGGGAAATAATAATTCCCGGCGTTACATCCGTACATAGATTTTCAGCACGCTGCTGTCTTTCTTCCGCATTCAAGCCCAGAAAATAAGCTAATTCTGTCTTTCCGATCAATTGCAGACGTTCTCTTGGATAATAATCAAAAAATCCCGTCATTTCTAAACCTGGACGTGAAATATCACTGGTTATAATTTCGCGGCGAACACCTTCTTCCCCTGCTACCAGTTGTAAATGAAACCTGTCCAATAAATCTTGTGTACAGACGGTTGAAACCATGATGAAGCTCCTTTCTTTATCAAAGCTAACTGTTATACATTTTAGCATAATCCTTTTAAAAAGCGTAGGGTTGAAGTTTCTTAAAGCTTCATTAATTGCTGTTCCTTTTTATCATGTACCTGACCATTTTCTTATAATGGTTTTTGGGCTCCATTTTTTCTTTGGCGTATCCTACATTCTTTCAAACTTATTGAGCTTTCATACGGAAAAGCATTTGTTATTTTGAAGAAATCTGCGCCCTATTTCGTAAATAAAGGACAGTTGACCGGAAGCTTAATGATACTTCGGTTAATAAGGAAAAGCCTCACTTCTAGTTTAAATGTATACATCAAGGGAAATGGTTAAATAAACGTATCTATGAGAATGGTATGAATGAATCTGAAAGTAACAGAAAATTAAAAACACGAACTAAGGGAGGTTCGTATGTATGTTTCAATCCTTATTTATATTTGTGGTTATTGGCATTTTAAACATCATTGAAACCGTACACTATGTCCAAAACGGGGAAACGTTTTTTGGTAATCCGTTAGGCGTTATTTGGTTGTTGTGGGGAGTTGCTACCATTTCTTTAATCGCCTTTTATTTTTTGAGAAAGAAACAGCAAGAGAGGTTTTGGAAAATCTCACAAGAATCATTTGATATGGACAGAGAACTTGATACAGCAGAAGGCGAATATTTTTATCAAATGCCGATTACTAAGCTTTTTGATAAAATGCCTATTATGATAAAAGGCGATCATGATTTTACATTTCAATTGTATTTTAAAAACCTGTGGTATAAATTTCTTACTCTTTTTCAAGTTCTTCCGGCATCATCAGGAATTACAGTCACTTCAAATCAGAATACAGTGAAAGTAATTCCAGATAAAATATTTCGCCCCAAATTTTATTATGATGTGTATTGGAATGAAACTTTTTACGGAAGGCTGCGGTCGAAAGGATTTTTTAAAGAAGGCGGGAGTAAAAAGTACTTGAATTTTATATTTACTACGAGTGAGGAGGAGACACTCACGATACAAAGCGATTATTTTAGTATGGAAACCAAGATACAAGATACAGAAGAAAAAGAACTCCTTACTGCAAAACGTACCTACTTTGATTTAGCCAAAGATGAAAAAACAAATAGAAGAGGCGAACAGCATCATATTCAGGTAGCTGAATCGAAGCTGCCAACTGAAATATTGTTATCTCTGTATGTTCAAGTTATGGGGGTGCGGTAAAAGGTTTCTAGGAAATAAATATTTACCTTTCTTAATCACACAGAATGAATCACTCCACTTGTAAAAGCTTCTTTTTATAATATATCCCTGTAAAGAAGCATTCGCAGCGTAGGTATTCCTGTTGCGGAAGTTTTTATGTATATATCTCAAAATCATTCGATTGGCTCCATCCCCTTTTCACGCTGACATCAAGTGGCATTTACAATAAATCACCTATTATCAGAACCCTTTCTGCTGGTTATTTGGTTATCCTTTTAACCGTATCCGAAATGGGTTCTTTTTTTTTATGTATTTTATTACTTGGCAAAGGATATTACGATTTTTTAGTTTTGTGAATAATTCAAGTAAAAGGATTATTTTTCTGTACATTATAGTTGAAAAATATATAGCATTTGTTATTATATATAGTGTGCATATACACTATATATAATAACACTCAAATAAAATTTTTCGTAATCTAATAGGATTGGAGGAATATATATTGAAAAATAAATACATATTCTTACTCGGAGGATGGGCAACAGCCACTGTAGGATTATTTTTAGCTACAGTGGCAGGAACAATTGCTGAAGAACAGTTTTTAATTACTGAAAACGCTCGTCAAATTATCCAAGCAGCTGTTATGAGTGCTATCGTCGTTCCAATTATTTTGCGCTTATATACGAAACTTCACAAGCAGACAGGGCCAATTCAAAAACCAGCCTATTCTATCAAAAGGAGTCATCACTTTTTCACTGGTTTCTTTTTTGTCACTGGATTAGCGTTCGCGGGATTATTCTTAGCAAGTACATTGGGCTGGTTGGAAATTGAACAATGGCATGCGCCGAGCAGCTGGTTCTATCCTTTTGTTTTGAATATGATGATAGCATTTTTCTTTGAAGCACTCCCGGAAGAGTTAGCTTTACGAGGACTCGTTTTTGATACATTAAGAGAACGTTTTGCTACTTGGGTATCTGTTATTATGCAAACACTGATCTTTATGGCAGTCGCCTTAGGTGCTAACATCCTGCAAACATTGGTTGGAATAGGCAGCTTGAGTATTACAATCATTTCTAATTTGGTGCTCTTCTTTATTTTCGGGATTGCTTTAGCTTTGATTCGTGTATACACCGGAAGTTTATGGGCATCCATTGGCTTTCATTTAGGATACCTGGAAATGACTCGATTTCTCGTCACACCTACCGAATATGGAGCGCAGCCCATTGTCAGCTTCGAGGAAAATCTCCCATATGGAAGTAACATATTTTTTATCATTGGTGTGATGCTATTTGGAGCGATTATTATATTACTTTTTTTACTTTCGATAAGAAAATGGATGGCAAAAAGAAATAATACCCTTCCTTTATAAAACTTTAGGAAAATATGAATTTATGATCGTTGTAATCTTTGAAAATAAAGAGCCACATGACACATTCATTCTCAAAAGAATAAGTAATGTGGCTTTTTGCAAACTTACATTTTAATCGTCAATATATCTTTGATAAACCTTTTCCCCTTTGCGATGGACAAATGCCATATCCTATATGTAACTTCTACGGCTATTAATCGCATATACACACTATTTTTTTAACCAGCGTTTACTTACTAAATGCAGCCTTAAGTAAATAGACAACATCATATTGTTCCAGCTCATGCATATGGCCTGCAGCATCTTCATAAAAATCTGTTGTAAGCGAACGGATACCATTTTCATCAGAAGAATAAGAAATATTGGCTACTACTACTTCGCCATTGTCTAAAGCTGCTTGTTCCGGAATACTTCCCCACACACTCGCCATGCCCTCTGAGTCGTTCAAATCTGTATCCGGTACATCGATTGAAGTCAAGTTCCCCTCAGTGCCAACGCCAATATGAAAACTATTATTGTTTTCATTAACATCTTCTGAAAGTGTAAAAACAATGGATCCGCTTTGCTTAACCTCTGTTGTCAGATGAGCTAATCGATCATCCACCAACTTACCTGCTTCATATTTTTCAATCCAGACAGATACTTCCTTATATGCATCATCTATATTGAAATCAAATACAAATGATTTATCTGAAGCAGTGGAAAGTATAGCGTCTTCTCTTTCTGTTAATTCACTGACAGAAAGGGTATTTGCATCCGATTCAGTTTGGCTGCAGGCAGCTAAAGCTGGTACAGAAAATCCGATTAGTAATATCCTAAAAAATCGTTTCATTTTTATCCCCTTTTTTAACCGGTATTTTGAGCTTTTTTTCTTATCAATGGTATGGGATACTTATCTTATTGCAGATACCACTTTCCTCCTCAAAAAATTAACGTCATGATATTCTTCATTATAACCAAACTCACTATCATAACAATAATACTCGAAACTTTATTTAATATGATGATATACTTCCCCGTTCTATCGATAGCCCCGATTAATTTCCCCAGTATCGCAAGGAAAATAAACCATAACCATGACACAATAATCGTAGAAATGCTAAATAAGAATTTGTCTGTTCCAGAATAAACGGCAGCGCTGGTACCAATCACTCCGATCGTATCCATAATGGCATGTGGATTAAACAAGGAAACGGATAACGCAAATCCAATTTGTTTCTTTGCGCTCATCGATTCATACTTTTTTAAGCTTGCGGGTTTTTCATTCCACAAAGACCAAGCCATATAGATTAAGAAAATAAGGCCAATCGTATAAATGAAAATTTGCAGCACAGGCAGCGACATTAATATCAACGAAACACCCAGGATTGCTAAAACAATTAGAAATGTGTCACATAGACCAGCTGTTATAACTACTGGAAGCGCGCCAATTAATTTTTTATGATTCGCCCCTTGGTTAAATATGAAGACATTTTGAGCACCCAAAGGTAATATTAGCCCTAGCGCGAGTATAAAACCATGAACGATAGGTTGTATCATTATTCGCCCTCCATCCGAACAATATTTCAAATTACCAACCAGAAGAGACACTATACAATACGGGTATCATAAGGACGCTTTTGGTTTAAATTTTCTCCCTCTTCTTTTTATACCCTTTAAATATATAGCTTCTTTGAATTCCACCCTCCATAAAAATCCTACCTTCCATATGTATGTTATACTAAGTTTCAAATAAAAGAACCTGCCAGATTTAAAATAAAAAACCAACCAGAAGGGATTAATCAGATGAGCGGATTCAAATACAAAGAAATCGTTGATGATATTATTCATAAGATAGCTGAAGGTGAATTGAAACCTGGAGAAAAATTAGCATCCCAAAGAGAAATTGCACAATATTATCATGTCAACAGATCAACGGTAGTTCAATCTCTGGATATTCTCAAAAGCTACGGCGTATTAGACACCATAGAGAAAAAAGGTGTATTTGTATCTCAAAATAAATGGAATACATACATAACAAGTAATATTCGCTGGCAGGATTATATCGGAAAAAGTTTGTCTAAAAACAATCAGTACTATATTCAAAAGATTAATGAATTGGAGTTTGATGACAACATCATACGATTGGGGACCGGGGAATTAGCACCTGATTTAATCCCCAACCATTTATTCAAAGAAATTTTAAGGCAGGATGAAGATGAAAAATTAACGACAAACTATGAAGAGCCAAAAGGAAAGTTAGAACTACGATTAGAAATTGTTAACTATATGAAAAAAAGAGGTGTAGCATGTGATATAAATAATATTTGTGTCACTTCTGGCGCTTTGCAAGGTTTAAAATTGATTGCCGACGGATTACTTGTACCACAATCAAAAATTATTATTGAAACACCATCCTATATCCATTCCGTCCGCACATGGCATAACATTAGAGCCAGAATGACTCCGTTAACCATTGACTATATCAGAAGCAACATAAATCATTTATTTAAAGCGGGAAGTGACTATAAAAACAGTATTTTTTACTGTATACCATCGTTACATAACCCGACGCAGAACACCTATACCAACATGGAAAAACAGAAAATCATAAATCAATGTCAAAAAAATGGCATCCCTATCGTGGAAGATGATATTTATGCTGATTTATGGTTTGGTCCCGAACAGCCTATGCCGATGAAAGCATTAAAAAACAGTGATAATGTCTTGTATTTAGGCAGTCTGTCTAAAACCGTAAGCCCGGGTTTACGAATTGGCTGGATCGTAGCAGATAAAAATGTCATCCGACACCTGGCAGACTTAAAAATGCAAAATGATTATGGTGCGAGTTCCATATCGCAGCATATTGCCGCAAAGTGGCTGCGCGACTATCATGATGCCCATATCCATAACTTAAAAAAGAAGTTAATGAATAAAAGGGATCTATTTCTAAAGGCTTTAACAACCTATTTATCGGATTACGGAGAATGGGATAAACCGGATGGCTCTTTTTATATTTGGTTTAAGCTGCGTGTTTCGCTGGATGTAAAAACACTTTTTAATGAAGCGATCAAAGAAAATATTTTGATCCAGCCTGGTGAAATTTATGATAGCAGCGCCTCCGATTATATTCGGTTTTCTTATTCTTATATTCATGAAAATCGGATTGAGGAAAGTGTCAGGAGATTGAAAGGGGTTATGGAAAGAATGAGGTAAGAGGTTAGTTCCTTCATTTATACATGAAGGGAAAATGGTTAGTTTACCTGTTGGCAGCTGTTTGTTATTTATTGTTGCTAATCATTCCCGAAAAATTATGGCGTAATTATATACTAAGTATACGAGAGGTGATTAAAACACAAGCGAGAAATAATGGTCAGTATACAATTATTTCTCGCTTGTAAAATATTTAAATATAAAAAAACAGCCAAAAACCTTATATACTAAGATTCATGACTGTCTGCTTTTACTTGCATCTTTTATTTTTTTCAGCTTCTGCTAATTTTTTTGCTTTATTATCTATAGCTTTTTCAATAAATCTTTTTGCATCTTCGCCTTTAGCGATTGGGGTTTCTCTTTTAGATATTTTCATAAAATTCACCTCTGTAAATCCTATGAAAAGTTAACTATTTTAGAACAATAATTTCATACCTTAATTTTAATACTCTAATTATCTTCAAGGAATCTATCAACCAATTCAGGATCATACAAATCCATCACCATATAAACAAGACCTTCATTATTTTTCATAGACGCTTCTTCTTTTATAAAAGGTTCAAACCCTATTTTTTCATACCAATCTAAATTCTCATAAAGCGCGTCCAAAGAGATGAATCTTTCATTCACTGTTCTAGCTATTCTAGTTATATTATGGATTATTTGCCTGCCTATTCCTTTGTGTTGAAAGTCATTAGTTACAGCCAGTCTTGCAACTTCAATACAGTAAAAATTATTAACTAATTCTATATCATCAATATCAATATCTAATCCTTCTGTATCTAATTTTAATTTTGTCCTTTTTAACGTAAAATAACCAACTAAGACGTTTTGTAAATATACTAGGTTCGTACTAGCCTTTAAATCGATGGTAGTATAATAAGCATCTTGTTGTAAAAATCTTTCTATACTTGAATTCCCACATTTAAAAGATTTTATAGCTTCAAAATCATCTATATTAATTGTTTTAAATATTAAGTCAAATTTATCAAGTTCTGTTATTGGATACAATTTTTTTACCTCTGCTATCACCGTCAGCTCGTCGTCTTTTATGCATTAATTCACTATTTTTTTTTACTTTTTCTAAAAAACGGCGAGCATCCTTCCCTTTAGCTGTTGGAGCATTTCGCATTTTAACCGCCATTTTGATTCACTCCTTTTCTTAATTATATCAAGAGCAATTCTCCATTGCAATAAAGGGATTTTTCTGTTGTCAATAACACTTAAAACCGAATATGCTGCATTTTATTACTTTTTATTGTCATTTAAACTTTTTAATAGTGGTTCGATCATTTTTCAATCAGCATTTACTTACTAAATTCAGCCTTAAGTAAATAGACAACGTCATATTGTTCCAGCTCATTCATATGATCCGCAGCGTCTTCGTAAAAATCTGTGGTAAGTGAATGCATTCCATTTTCATCATCAGAATAAGAAATATTTGCTAATACGACTTCACCATTGTCTAAAGCCACTTTTTCCGGAATACTCCCCCATTCACTCAACATATTCTCTATGTCATTTGATTTTTCATCCGGTACATGTGCCGAAGTTAAGTTCTCCTCAGTACTAACTCCAATGTTAAAGATATTATTGGCGTCATTAACATCTTCGGAAAGTGTGAAAATAATGGAGCCGCTTCGCTCTGCCTCTGTTGTGATATATCCCAATCTATTATCGACCAGATTACCTGCTTCATATTTTTCAATCCATACAGCTGCTTCTTTATATTCATCATCTACATTAAAATCAAATACAAATGATTTATCTGAAGCAGTTGAAAGTATAGCATCTTCCCTCTCTGTTAATTCACAACAGTAATCGTATTTGCATCCCCGCCAATTTGGCTGCAAGCTACTAAAACTAATGTAGATAATCCGATTAGTAATAGCATAAATATTCTTTTCATTACTTCTCTCCTTTGTATTGGGAAATATATTATTCTTCAACATTTTTTGGGAAGGTTTATTAAAGATATATGTCCTCAACGTTTTAATAAGTACCTATAGAGCTTCCACTTTACTTATACAAAATTCCTAAGTCTATGAAATATTTTTATCTTGAAACACTAATTCAAAGAAGGTTAATATAAGGGAAAAAATAAACTTTGTCTCCAAAGAAAGATTAAGACTGCTCATAAACGCATCTACGGTCATAATAACAATCCAGTTTGTTGCAAATCCAAAAAGAAATTCGATGACCATTGGTTTTATTTTTCCCGATAGTATTTCAACGGTTAATTTAGCTATGGCTCCCGTAAATACATCAACCACTAATCCCAGGATAAAAACACTCATGACAAAAATAATTAATGACCAAATGGATTGATATTGAACACCAAGTATTACAAAAATTCCGGTTATGCCAAAGAAGTAAATTGCCGCTATAATTCCCATTAAAAATATAATTAATAGTGTCATCCCAATTATATTTTTCGTCTTTTCTTTCATAAGTCGATGTACCTTTCCACTTCCACTAATTATCTCGAATGTTAAATTTACTTTAAATGTTATCTCAATTTACCTGTGTATCCGTTTTATTAACTTTGATTTTAGGATTTATTTTGATTATTTCATGAATGAAACGTTTTGAATTTCTGGGAGATATTATTATTGTATCATATTGGTTGTAATTAATTTCTATTCTATCAAGGGATAAAGCCGGCGCTGCAATTGGATTTTTGGTAAAACGTATGGTATGGATTTCATCAATAAAAACCTTTTTCTTCTTTAAGAAGCCAGAACGCACTTCAAGAATTCTCCTTGCAATCACATATTTTGTATTAAACCACATATCTCCCACAAATAATATAAAAACCAGCGAAATGATTGTTAAAATCATACTAAATTCTATAAAGATTGATTGAATAATTATGTAGAAAAAAGGTATCATTGCTATCCATATTATCCCGCCAAGCCACCAATCTTTTTTCGATGAAAATACCATTTTTACTCCTCCCTCGTGCCACGCGGCTGAAGTAAATACCCCACATTAAATTTGTAAGGTTTTAGCTTCCTTCGTCCAACGGAATGGTTTAGCCAAATGTTCATTGTAGTAACTGATAAATTGTTTTATCTTTTGTTGCAGT
>NZ_JBHTKK010000040.1:0-20222 GCF_042675985.1 Oceanobacillus locisalsi | reverse complement strand
TGCCCCTAGGAAAGCAAAACGGTCCGCCGTAGCGGTGGCTACCCTTAAAACTTAATTTGTTTACCATAAATTTTGGTGAAGAGCTCTGAAAATATATTATTTTTATTTGGTGGCTGTGAATAGTAACTTTCAAAAAGTGTTTTTATATGCATAAATCGTGGTAAATATAAATAAATACATTATTTTGATGAAGAACCATAAAAATTCTTTGCGGTAAATTTCATTTTTCAGGTTTATTATCAATTAGAGAAGGGAATCGTAAAGATATACAGAAGCGGTAAAATAAATTATGTAAATCAATTTATCGCACCCCCTACCTTTTATTAGATATTTGGTGTATAATGAGTACATACGGATAGATTAAACTTATTATTATTTAATAAAAGTTAGGTCAATGTTGAAAATCTAAAATAGATTGAGGAGTGAAGTTTTATGGTAACACTTTATACCTCACCAAGCTGTACTTCATGTAGAAAAGCAAAAGCATGGCTGGAAGAGCATAATATCCCTTTTACGGAGCGTAATATCTTTTCTGAACCTTTATCTCTTGATGAGATTAAAGAAATATTGCGTATGACGGAAGATGGAACAGATGAGATTATTTCTACAAGGTCAAAAGTATTTCAAAAACTGAATGTAAACTTTGATCAATTGCCGATGAAAGATTTATTTCATTTAATTCAGGATAATCCCGGTTTATTGCGCCGACCTATTATTTTAGATGAAAAACGGTTGCAAGTTGGTTATAACGAGGATGAGATTCGCCGTTTCTTACCAAGAACAGTAAGAACATTCCAATTGCGTGAAGCACAACGAATGGTTAACTAATAAAATAAGTTAGAAGGGGTGCAGAAGGTTCTGCACCTTTCTTTATTATCTAGAAAATTATAAAATTAATTGCTTGTGGATAACTGGTTACAGATAAATGGCCACGTCCAGCTCCAAGCGCCAAAAACTAGGAGACTTCACGTCGTGCCCTACGATAAGTCATCATCGGTTCGTCACCTCACCGTGATTCCTTTATCTCAGTTACGCCGCTCCAGTCTCTACGTTTTTAAGCAGGCGCTTTGCGCTTTTGTTCTGGAATAATATGGAATGACAAAATAAGCTTTGATAAATGACAAAATACTTTAAATACGTTAGAATAGCTAACTAACATGAAAGTTATACGTGTGCCTTCTATATGTATATCTGTAGGAAGCAGGCTGTAATCAGAGGAACCTTGTCCGTTTTTTAGAAAATAAGCAGGAACTGGGCATTTTCATTTCTTGTAGATTGCATTTTTGCATACAATATGATAAATATGATTCATGATTAGAATGATACTGATTCGGGTACATCTATAATATAGACATGTTTGTATGCTGCCGGCTTCAAGTATTTAAGCAGGATGATATGTAGGAAATGGTTCTATCTTAATGAGAAGGGGGAGCTTATTGTGGAGATAGAAAGAATTAATGAAAATACAATCAAATTTTATATTTCTTATGTTGATATAGAAGAGCTGGGTTTTGAAAAAGAAGAAATCTGGTACAATCGCGAAAGAAGTGAGCAATTGTTCTGGCAGATGATGGATGAAGTCAATTATCGCGAAGATTTTAATCCAGAAGGCCCGTTATGGATACAAGTGCAAGCAATGGAAAAAGGACTTGAAATTGTTGTGACAAAAGCTAAGGTCTCCAAAAACGGCGAACATCTTGAGCTGGAAACAGAAGAAGGCAATATTGATTTACCGGTAGATAATCAGCTGGAAAATATCTTAGATGAGAAATTTGGAGATAACCAACAAGATGCTGAAGCAGAAAAGAACGATGATGAAGCGACGGAAGAGAACTTGTGGATTATCGTTGAATTTGATGAATTTGAAAACCTGATTCAGCTCAGCCATCAACTCTATGATTTATCTGATTTCGGCGAAGAAACATTATACACTTATAAGGGGAACTATTATTTATATATCGAATTCTCTTATGATGTGTTGGATGAACACCGTCAAGAAGATGTCATCAGTCAAGTATTAGAATATGCATCGGATTCCTCGCTTTCCGTTCACTTATTAGAAGAATACGGGAAGAAAATTATGGAAAATGGCACATTTGAACAAATTCGCAAATACTTTCCAAAAGATGTATAAAATGAAACCTACAAGAAATCCTCTGTTATGATTTGTTGTAGGTTTTTTTGGGTTCAACACCAAAATCTATGGTTGATATTATTCCATAAATAAGTTAACCAAACGAACTAGCGAAGTGTTTTTCCGCAGCGGTTGCTTATACCACAAATTAGGCTAATCTGTCACCCATAAATTTTGGTGAAGAGCCTTTTTTTGTATGGCTTTTTTTGTATGAAATTTTTTTGCAGGAGAAAGGGGAATCGTGTCGAATAATATTATAGTAATGGAGGTGATATTTATTGCAGCGTGCTGTTAATAAACAAGGAAAATCGGTTCTGCTGTTTCTTCAATCGCAGAAGACCATTACTAATTGGAAACAAAATAAGGATATTTTTTATTGTCCGGTCTGCCAGGAAAAAGTGATTATCCGGGCAGGAAAGAAAGTTATCCCGCATTTTGCTCATATACCGAATGCAATGTGTCTGCTTGGGAGAGGCGGGGAAGGAGCTTATCATGAAAGAGGAAAACTGCAATTATTTACGTGGCTGTCGCACTTTAATATGCAGGTCGAATTAGAAGTTTATTTTCCAGAAATCTCACAAAGAGCTGATATTTATATTCAAGTTGGGCGGAAGAAAATTGCCGTTGAATTTCAATGTGCCAGAATATCACAGGAAGAAATCCTCCATCGCATGAATGGTTATCGCTCCATAGGTATGGAGTCCATCTGGATTTTAGGAGCAACATATTTAAAACAGAAAGGGCCCTATCTATTTCAAGCTGATCCCTTTTTAGATACATTTATCCGTTCCTCCCCGCAAAAGGATTACCCACAGTTATTCTTTTACGACCCCTTTATATCCGAAATGGCTATTCTTCATCATCTCTATCCGCTTCAAACCTCAAAGGTCTTTGCTAAACAGCTTATATATCCGCTTCGTCAATTACATTTCAAACATCTGTTTCAACAAGAAAAAACCCCCGACTCGTTTGCAGCTTTTTGGGTGAAAGAAGTACGTTATCTTCGTACAAAAGTGGAAGGTTCATACGGAACCATTTATAAATTGCGGAGATGGCTGTATAAGAAGGGGTATTTATTCCAATGTCTTCCGAGTATCTGTTTTATGCCGATTCCTTATCGTGCTTCCATTCCTGTTCCTTTTTACAAATGGCAAACAGCATTATATGTGTCCTGTTTAGCGGATTTAAAAACTGGCGACAGGGTAAGGATAGCTGAATTAGAGCGTCTGCTTCACGCCTTTTTCGGGAAAGACATCATTGATTTTTCGGAGGCATTACATCATTATCTGCAATTACTTCAACAAACTGGCTTTATTGAAATGCACTCGTCCACCATTCTCCGGACCAATCAGAGAATGGCCTCTTACTCTTCGCAAGAAAAAGCATTTCTAGGAGATCAAGTCTTCTTCAGCCAATTTTTCACGGAAAAAAAAGCAAAATACGAGCATGATTCCCCATTGTTTCGTTATACTAAATAAGAAGCATAAAAACAGTATGACTTTAATACATTTACAGCGGAAGTATTGTTAAAAACGGATGATACTGTTGATTTAACAAAAGGAGGCAATCACCGTATGTCAAAAGCAAGCAAACAATTACCAAAGCGAGATGAGATACCTGAAGAGTCAACGTGGCGTTTGGAGGATATTTTTGAATCGGACGAGGAATGGAAAGAAGCATTCCAAAGCTTGAAGCAGGATATTTCGAAGCTGCCTGCCTACAAAGGGAAATTAGGGGATTCCTCTGATACTTTATTAGAGGCACTGCAGGTGCAGGACGCGTTATCAGAACGTCTTGGCAAACTGTTTGTGTATGCCCATTTGCGCAGTGATCAGGATACGACGAATTCCTATTATCAGAGTTTAAATGCACAAGCAGAAAATTTGTTAACGACTGCGTCCAGTCAATTCAGCTTTCTGGTTCCTGAAATTTTGGAAATACCGGAAGAACAGCTGAAGCAGTTTATAGAGGAAAATGAAGAGCTGCAGGTATATAAGAAAGTTTTAGATGATATTAACCATAGCCGTCCGCATGTGCTAAGCGAAAAGGAAGAAGTTTTGCTTGCGGAGGCGGATGAGCCGATTGGAGCTATTTCACAAACATTCAGTATGTTAAATAACGCCGATTTAACCTTCCCTTCCATTACCAATGCAGATGGAGAGGAAGTAGAGCTGACGCACGGCAGATATTCTACCTTTATGGAATCATCGGACCGCAACGTGCGTGAACAAGCTTTTAACGCGATGTATGACACATATGGTTCATTTAAAAATACATTTGCTGCCACACTGAGCGGAGAAGTAAAGTCACATAATTTTAATGCAAAAGTCCGGAATTATGAAAGCGCACGTCAGGCGGCTCTCGATAATAATCATATTCCTGAAAAAGTATATGATAATTTAGTGGAAGCAGTGAATGAAAAATTGCATTTATTGCACCGCTATGCCAGATTAAGAAAGAAAATTCTCGGTGTAGATGAGCTGCATATGTATGATATATACACACCGCTGGTGAAAGATGTAAAAATGCCTGTCACGTATGAAGAAGCTAAAAAATATGTTTTGGAAGGGCTAAAACCTCTCGGGGAAGATTACGCCGATATTTTAGAAAAAGCATTTCAAGAACGCTGGATTGATGTAGAAGAAAATAAAGGAAAGAGAAGCGGTGCTTACTCTTCCGGAGTTTATGGCACAAATCCATATATCCTTTTGAATTGGCAAGATGATGTGAATAATACATTTACACTTGCACATGAACTTGGGCACTCTGTGCACAGTTATTATTCCAGAAAATATCAGCCATTCCGTTATGGAAATTATTCTATTTTCGTGGCAGAAGTTGCTTCAACGACCAATGAAGCGTTATTAAATGATTATTTATTGAAGCATCTTGATGATGAAAAAGAAAAGCTTTATATTTTAAATCACTTTTTAGAAGGTTTCCGGGGAACGTTATTCCGTCAAACAATGTTTGCAGAATTCGAACATGAAATTCATGTATTGGCTCAAAACGGAGAAGCGTTAACGGCCGATAAGCTGACAGAAGTTTACTATGATTTAAACAAAAAGTATTATGGGGAAGATGTTGTCAGCGATGAAAGAATTGGTTTGGAATGGGCGCGTATTCCGCATTTTTACATGAATTATTATGTATACCAGTATGCTACGGGTTATTCTGCCGCAACAGCTTTATCCAAACAGATTTTAGATGGGGAAGAAGGAGCTGTGGATCGTTATCTAGGATTTTTGAAATCAGGCAGCAGTGAAGATCCTATTGATGTATTGAAAAAAGCTGGTGTAGATATGACGCAGAAACAGACCATTCTGGATGCGCTGGATGTCTTTGAAGAAAAGCTGACGGAGATGGAAGCATTATTGGATAAATAGAATAAAACAGCCGGGTGAAGGGTGCCCGGCTGTTTTAGCTATAATGGAATAGGCTTTAACGCCGGTATCCTTTTGTCTTCTGGTAAGCAATAGAAGAAAGCATAAAGTAAATGGACGCAAGCAATAAGGGGAGAGTGATATAGACAGGGATCATGTTCATAAAACCTAATAAATTGAAGAAAAAGGCGATAACAACGAATAAGACGAATAGAAGAGGAAAATAATTACGCCGCATGAGAGCGCCTCCTTAATGGGTTTTTCCTGCTTTACTGCATTATATGTCCGAGTTATTTTTTATAGAAGGGGATATCCCATATTTCGATTTACATCACTATATGTATGTTACAGAAATAGGAAGTGAATTTTTTGTGAAATATTGAACATAAAGATTGAAAACATGAAAAGAACTTGCTAGAATGATAATTGTAAGTTGATTACAAACAAATACCCCTTTTGTTTGATCATGAAACTTTCTCCCATCCCCCTTTGTAGTTATACAAAGACGGAAAAAAGATACACGCTGCCCTGTGTATCTTTTTTATTAAGCATCCCTGATTCCAGATTTTTACATGCATCAGGGATGCCTTCTATTAGATTATTTGAAAAAGGGATGAAATGGTAGACTGCTCTGAAGCAATTGCAGATGAGCCAGCGCATTTTCCTAAATGGTGCCGAGATATCTCCAATAAGATTCATTTTTTTCACGCACTCTTTCTACGAGCTGTTGAAATTGCAATTTTTTTAGTTCTTTTTCCGTTTTATCAATGGACCAATCATAGATGACAGACAATTCTTTTGTTCCTACTATTTGCTGTAATTGTAAATAATCAATTAAAGATGGTTTGACGGATGGAATCGGCGTACGTTGCAAAATTTCTTTTAAAACAAATTCATAAATATCATATGGATGAAGTCCGGAAATTTTTATGCCTTCGTCTTCAATTTCTTGGTTAAATAAAACAATCGTTGGCGTATAATCTACATCCATCTCATTTGCCAGCCTTAAATCACATTGCAATGCACGCTTGGAAGTATCGGAGAATAAATCTGTATGAAATTCTTCTATATCTAAAGCTGCATCAGATGCACACTTTAATAAAATATCTTCATTACAGATGTTCTGTTTATCGAAAAATAATGTCTCTTGTATTTTACGGATAAATTGTTTGGAGGCTTTTTTCCCTTGTAATTCAGCGGCCTTAATGGCCAGTGCCGGAACCCATGGGTAGTCAAGATTTTCACGGTTGTCCGGAATACCGGTTGAACCGGATTGTTTCTTTTGCTGCTTTTTATTTAAGCCATTTGTGTTCAATGCTGCCAGTTGTCCGCTGATGACATGTTTTATCGTAAAAAAACGGCCGTATTCAACATTTAACTTTTTAAGATAAGGGTCTAATGACCAGCATTCAGAGCATAATGGATCAATAAAAACGTACATTTCAATCGGCTTTTGTACATAATTCATATAGTTAAAAGAAGAATCTATTGGATTAGAAGATGACAGTTCTTGTTGATTCCCATTCATTTTGAATGCTCCTTTCTAAGATTTAAGGGGTGTTCATCATATGATTAGCAGTTAACGTCATACGCTCAATCATTTCTGTATAATAAGGTTCTTCTACTTGGTTTTCTATTAATGCCCGATCCATACAAGCCAGCCATTCGTCTTTTGCGCTTGGTGTAATCGGGAAAGGAAGATGTCTTCTTCTTAACATAGGGTGTCCGCGTTCAGCTTCATAGAGCCGGGGACCACCAAAAAACTGTGTCAGAAACAACTTTTGTTTGTGCATCGTTTCTGTTAAATCCTCTGGAAATATCGGTATTAATACGGGATTTTCTTTGACGTATCCATAGAAAGTTTCCACAATAGCTTCTATTTTTTCGTAACCGCCAATGCCGCTGTAAACCGTTTCTACCTCATTTTGTTTCATATCATATGCTCCTTGTACTAGTATTGTAGCAATATAGACTCACTTCATCAAATAATCTGTACCGTAACAGACAGCAATAACCGATTAGTGGTAAAACCATCCGCTTACATCGCTTGTTTTTGATTAAAAAACCGGGCAATTTTAGGCGGCGTGTCTCGAAAAGGAATCTGATAGTTTTCAATCAGGTTGTTAAAAACCTTTTCTCCATGACTTTTTGAAGTTGCTTCCAATTCTAATTCTGCATCCTCCGTATCTAAATAAATACTTTTATCTAGAACGAGTAATGTATCCTGATAAGGGATTTCTTGACGAAAAGTAACCATACTCCCTAAATAATTCAGTGCTGATACGTGGATAGACATTTTTTCCAATTGTGCTGTGACATTCGGAGCTTCCAATGGTGTGCCAGAAGTCCAGGACAAATATTCTTTTTCTGTCAGTTTATCATGTGTCTCTAATAGTCCGTCCGGGTGCGGTTCTTTTAATGTTAATGTATATGTTCCATTCTTTTGTCGTATTCGTAATGCAGAACCGTTTTCTTTTAAATCAAAAGCAGGTGTTTCAAAGTAATCATTTGTCTGTTTGATTGTTTCAGCATGGGAAAATAAATCCTCTGCTAATTGGTTGTATTCTTGAATAGTTAATAGATTTTTAAATTCAATTTCTACTTCTTGGGTCATTATTAAATCTCCAGTTCTCTAATTAGATTAACTCTATTATGGCTTGTATGAAGGAGCATTGCAAAAAATAACTATATAAAGGCCACGATGTGCTTTTTATTTGAATAAAACTTATATTATAATCTCCTGTTGCTTGTAAAACGAATGTAAAAGACTATTTTTTGAAATAAACAGAAGCAGAGGCTTAACTATATCAAATGCTGTAATATTTTGATGTGCTTCATATATGATAATTGATGAAATTTTTTAAAATTTCATTGACGTTCATGAAGAGGTGTAGTATTCTTTAAAAAAACAGGACAACGTACCACGATATTCGGCGGATTACTATATATAAATAATATACAATCATAAAATGGATAAGTTAGGAAATAACATTTACTACTAAGTAATGCGGAATTGAAATTTGAAACAATAAAATTACTTGAAGGGAGCGCAGGTTAAGATGTGAATGCTTATTTATTTCTTTAAACTCAACAGAATTAAATTCGAATCTCTAATTAGACGCTATTATAAAATAAAAACGAATATCTTTTAATTTATTTTGTAAGCGTTTTCTTTATTTGGTAATTAATTAGTCTTAAATATACGGAGCTGATAAAGAATCTGTAACTATCCAAGGAATAAAATAAGAATGGGTAATTAAAAATTGTAAGGGAGACTAGATTATGAACTTAACGATAAAAGTTTTGATTGCTCTTGGTCTTGGGGCTATAGTTGGGATAACTTTACATTATTTATCTCCAAATTTGTTTGCCACACTTGATAATTACTTATTTGGTCCGCTTGGTGAAATATTTCTCAATTTAGTTCAAATGATAATTATACCTTTAATATTTTTTTCTCTTGTTTTAGGAGTATCTTCTTTGGGAGATCCAAAAAAGTTGGGACGTATCGGTATAAAAACGGTTACTTTTTTTCTTGTAACAACTATTTTTGCTATTACAGTAGGAATCAGTTTAGCTTCTATTTTTCGGCCGGGAAATGTGGATGTTGACACTTCTAAATTAAGTTTTAGTGGGGAGACCACTAATCTAAAAAGTAACTTTTTAGATTTAATCCCATCCAATCCTATTCAAGCGATGGCTGAAGGGAACATATTACAAGTGCTAATATTTTCTATTTTTATTGGGCTTGCAGTGGCGCTTCTCGGTAAAAAAGTGGAAGGTTTAAGGAATTTAATGGAACAAGGAAACGAAATTGTAATGACTCTGGTTAATCTGATTATGCGGTTTGCTCCTTATGGTGCTTTTGGCTTGCTGGCTTCATCGATAGGTCAAATGGGTTTGGATGGTGCCGGAGCAATGATTTTTTATATGTTGGTTGTTATATTGGGTTTACTCTTACATGCTATCGTTTTCTACGGAGCAATTATATATTTTCTGGGTAGGATGAACCCAATAAAATTCTATAAGGATTTTTTACCTGCAATATTAATAGGGTTTAGTACAGTAAGCAGTGTTGCGGCACTCCCGGTTTCTTTAAAAATGACAGAAGAAAAAATGGGAATTCCTAAACAAATTGGTAGTTTTGTTCAAACCTTGGGAGCAACAATAAATATGGATGGGACTGCCATTATGCAGGGTACAGCAACATTATTTATAGCTCAAGTGTACGGGAGTAATTTAACATTCTTTCAGTTAACCATGATTGTTATTGTTGCAGTATTGGCTAGTATTGGTACGACAAGTGTTCCGTATTCTGGATTAATTATGTTAACTATGATTCTTAGTCAGGTTTCTTTGCCAGTAGAAGGTATTGCACTTATCATTGGAATTGATCGTCTCCTTGATATGATGCGTGTTTCGGTAAATATTTCTGGCGATGCTGTATGTGCATTAGTCGTTTCGGAATCTGAAAAGAGACGTCAATTTAAAAAAACTGCACAAGAAAGGGAACAGATTAAATTGGAAGGCGTTAAGGAATGAAATATGTTAAAATTTTAGAATAATTTATCTTTTTGAATTACTCATAATTGTTAAAGTGTTTATTTCTAAACTAAGAACTATACGGTTATTCTTTAAGCAATATACAAACTACCGAAATAAACGGTATCAAATATTAAGTAGAGTAAACTTAAATATTATCACTAGCGTTGCATAAAATTTTCAACCAAAAGTCAAGAAAAACATTTATGCCAATATTATAAATGATGGAAATTATCACTACAAAAATCCATAAAAAAACCTTATAATAAGAGAATGGTAGTCCAGTCCAAATCCCAAATTATAAGGAGTAACCATGGGCAATCATACCATAAAAACGGTATTCAAGGAATACCTACATCCATTAGATTCAAAAGTTATTCAAAAAATGATTGATAACACGGACATTGATAAATATGTCAAAAAGTTTGATGCACTTACATTTGTGAACGCATTTATTTATGCGCAGTTGAAACAGCTGGGGAATCTTCAGCGGATAAGTGATACGATTACACATAAGAAAACCGTTCAAAGGTTAATAGGAATAGAAAGTATTAGAAAATCTCAACTCTCCCGAAGAACCGAGAGATGCCACCTGTCATTTTCCAGGTTATTCTGCATCATTTGATGCAACAAATACACCAGCTGCTCGGTCCTCAAAAGGCGGATAAAGCACTTGGAGAACTGCATTTGATTGATTCATCCACCATTTCCATGTGCTTGAGCCAATACGAATGGGCGGATTTTCGGGAGACCAAATCCGGGGTCAAGCTGCACACCTCTATTGTCTTTTGCGATGGTATTTCCTATCCAAATGAAGTCATTGTTACCCCTGCAAGACCGGCAAACGAAACACAGCTGGACGCATTGATTGTACCGGATAAAAACGTGCTCCATGTATTTGACTGGGGATATTTTAACTTTACTATGTTTGATGCCTATTGTGCAGAGGGAATTCAGTTTGTGACACGCATAAAAACAAACACCGTTGTCAAAGTGATCGAGGAATTACCCGTTGCTTCCTCTTCTCCGACCTCCCGTCACGCCGTTGTTAAGATTGGAAAGGTGAAGCATCCTATCCAATTGGTAGAAACGGTAGACAGTTAAGGGAATGAGATCTGAATTATTTGTAATGATGCCAAAATAAATGCGCAGGAAATCAGTGACCTGTACCGTAACAGATGGCAGATTGAATTATTTTTCAAGTGGGTTAAGCAGCATTTAGTCTATGGAACCAGTGAAAATGCTGTATATAATCAACTTTTTCTTGCGATGATTACCTTCTGCCTGACCCTGTTAATGAAAATCAACTTAGGCTACCGGGGAACCCTACTGGAAATGTTGAACTGGATTCGTGATTATTGGACGAAATCCATGGAACAGTTTATTTCCAATGTATTCAAGGAACCAGGACGTACATCTAAAGGCAGACGAAGGATGGAACACGAGCGCATATTTGAAGAAACCTTAGAACAATATGAAACAGGAGAAGCTGAGCATTTAGATGATTTAACTTTAAACTCAATTATTTAAAAAGTATATAAAATTCTAAAAATGAATGAAGGGCTGCCTTTAGTGCCTATTGTTTTTTTAAAAATAAAACATTGTATATATCTGAAAATTACAACAATAAATAAAAATTTACGAAGCATATTGCTTGCTTTAGTATTTATTGTTTTATGCAACGCTAGTGAAATATTTTATAATAATATTTATACACAGATTACTTGAAAGTTTTTAAAGCAGTCCTTATAATGACACCAATGTATTAGATAATAATAAAATGATTCGGTTTGGTTAAAGTCTATTAATGAAAAGGAGAAATAATATGCTAAATGAAACCTACACTCTTTCAAATGGAGTAAAGATTCCGAAACTTGGATTTGGAACTTGGAAAATTTCAGATAAAGAAATTGTTGAGGTTGTAAAAGAAGCTATGAAAATTGGATATCGGCATATTGATACTGCTCAAGACTATGGCAACGAGCGTGGAGTTGGTGAAGCAATTCGAACTTGCAATATTGCTCGCAAAGATATCTTTGTAACTACAAAATTAGAAGCACATTATAAAACATATGAGGAAGCAAAAACTGCCATCGAAGAATCATTGAATAAAATGAAATTAGACTATATTGATATGATTATTATTCACAGTCCCCAACCCTGGAATAGTTTTCATAAAGGCGATCGCTTATTTGAAGGGAATCTTGAAGCATGGCGTGCACTCGAAGATGCTTATTCTGAAGGAAAATTCCGAGCGATAGGTTTATCAAATTTTGAACAGGAAGATATACAGAATATTTTAGACCATGGAACAGTCAAACCGGTGGTGAATCAAATTCTGGCTCATGTGAGTAATACACCTTTTGAACTAATTGATTATTGTCAAACGAATAATATTTTAGTACAAGCATTCTCTCCAATAGGACATGGAGAAATATTTAAGAATGATGAGATAAAAATAATGGCGGAAAAATATAATGTATCCATACCACAATTAGCTATTCGCTATTGTTTGCAATTAGGACTGTTGCCTTTACCTAAATCAGAAAAAACAGATCACATTCGTAACAATGCGGAAGTAGATTTTGAAATTTCAAATGAAGACATGAAAATGTTAAAAAATACAAAGCAAATAGAAGATTATGGTGAATTTAGTTCTGCTCCCGTATATGGTTCTTCTTCAAATAATAAGTAGAATATAATTAGATAGACACTTCAACTTTTGAAGTGTCTATTTTAAAGGGCGAAGCGAGGTAATACAAAAAACTGAAGCAAAAATTACATAGGTATTCCCTGGGCTTATTATTTTAAAAAATAAGTAAAGTTTAGTAAAAAATTGACATAATTAACTCTTCCTTTAGACCAATATACAATATATTTTTTCATTCTCTGAAACAAAATAATAAAAAATTCTTTAACAGATAGATACATTGTAATTCTATCACTCTAATATTCTTTTATTAAAGTCACTTTGCAAAAATAGACTTATGTAAAACCAATAACTCCCTAAATATTATTACCCTTCACACTCCTAGATGGATTAGATACCATATACTGCAACATTATAGAATTTTCAGAGCAAAATGTATTTTGCTTACAATATCATCCACTGCTATTAAGAACTATTCATATGAACATCCTGGTTTGTCTAAACAATACTTTTTTCGGTATCTGAGTAAAATGATTGGCAATGAGAATATACAGAGTTAGAATTCAATCATTCAATAAAGTTATTGAATAGATAGCGATTAAAATTTTTAAGTAACACTGTTCGAGATTTGAAATTGTCTAAGACTGATTAAAATGAATGGAGGAATTTAAAAAATGAAACTAGGGATCATCTTAGAAACAAAAGAACCAGAAAAGGTATGGAATGCGTTTCGTTTTGCAAATACAGCTTTGAAAAAGGAACATGCAGTGAAATTCTTTTTAATGGGAGAAGCTGTGGAATGTGAAAATATAGACCATCCAAAATATAAGGTGTTAGATGAAATGAATAAATTTGAAGAACTAAATGGGGATTTTTTTAGCATGTGGAACTTGTCTGAAATCAAGAATGATAGATGAATTTGCAGCATGCCCCATTTCAACAATGGATGATTGTGTGAAAATGGTAGAATGGGCTGACAAAACAGTTACCTTTTAATAAAAGAAAGTAAACAGATTTACAAATAGGGGGGAATTAACTTGTCCGAAGAAAAAATATATGATGTTATTATCATTGGTGCTGGTCCTGCTGGAATGACATCGGCTGTTTATGCGTCTCGTGCAAATTTAGATACATTGATGTTAGAACGAGGAATTCCTGGTGGACAAATGGCAAATACAGAGGATGTAGAAAATTATCCTGGATATGAGCACATTTTAGGGCCAGATTTATCGAATAAAATGTTTGAACATGCAAAAAAATTTGGTGCGGAATATGAATACGGGGATATTAAAACCATTAAAAATCATGGAAAATATAAAACCATTCGTGCTGGAAAAAAAGAATATCATACAAAAACTGTAATCATTGCGACTGGTGCACAATACAAAAAACTTGGCGTTCCTGGAGAGGAAGAACTTGGCGGACGTGGCGTATCTTATTGTGCAGTATGTGATGGAGCTTTCTTTAAAGAAAAAGATATTGTTGTTATTGGCGGAGGTGATTCTGCAATTGAAGAAGGCGTATACTTGACCCGTTTTGCAAAAAAAGTAACTATTATTCATCGTCGTGACCAGCTTCGTGCTCAAAAAATTTTACAACAGCGTGCATTCGCTAACGATAAAATTAATTTTATTTGGGATACTGTTCCAGAAAAAATTAATGAAACAGATGGAAAAGTGAGCAGTATTACATTAAAAAATAAAAAATCTAATGAAATTTATGATTTTAATACAAATGGTATTTTTATTTACATTGGAATGCTCCCCTTAAATGATCCATTTACAGAATTGGGTATTACGGATAATGAAGGATATATTCTTACCAATGAAAATATGGAGACAAAAATTCCTGGAATCTTTGCTGCTGGAGATATCCGTTCGAAAGAACTTCGTCAAATAGTAACAGCGACAGGGGATGGAAGTATTGCAGCAGAAACTGCACAACGTTATATCGAGAAAATAAAAGAAGATTCAAAAAGTACACAAATATAGGTTGTGAAAATTATCTCTAAGATATCAAATATGAAGTAGCAGCTAAAAGAGCAACATAATTGGTTAAAATCATTTGACCAACTAATTATTTAGGTTTATAATTCAACTATTCAACAATATTCTTGAATAGAAGGTGTTTTCATATGATTAACGAAAGAAATTTAAAAGATTTATTATATCAAGAGTTTGCAAGAATAGGTAAAAGCCTTTCCAGCCCGAAACGATTGGAAATTCTTGATCTTTTATCTCAAGGACCAAAATCAGTCGAGGTATTATCGAAAATAACGACGATGTCAGTGGCAAATGTATCTCAGCATTTACAGACACTTAATAATGCAAGAATGGTAAAGTATCGGAAAGAAGGTAACTATGTGATTTATGAGCTGGCAGATGTTTCTATTTCTGACTTTATCAATTCTTTGCATAACTTGTCTGAGAAACAGTTCGCTCAAGTTCAGCAAATTAAACAGGAATTCTTAAATGCCAATATGGGTATGGCAGGAGTCTCATTTGAAGAACTTAACAAGCGGATGGAAAAAGGAGAAGTTTTATTATTAGATGTAAGACCGAAAGAAGAATATGAAAATGGTCATATTCCAGGGGCTGTTTCCATTCCTGTTGAAGAATTAGAGGAAAAACTCTCTTCTTTACCAGCTAATCAAGACGTTGTTGCTTATTGCAGAGGACCATATTGTTTGATGTCGGTAGAAGCTGTAGAACTTTTAAAAAGTAAAGGTATCCACGCCTATCGTTTTGAAAAAAGCGTTCAAGATTGGAACGAATTTCAAAACCAATTAAATTAAATAGGAATTATTTTTTATGGAATGTTAGCTCATAACATTGTTAATGTTTAAGAGATAAAGAGATAATTTGGGAGAAGAAGGTGTTTACTTTGACTGATGAAACAAATGATTTGGCACAAGAGTATATAGATAATCCAGAAAAACAAAAAGGATTATATAAACGTACATTAATTATTGTTGTCATTTCACAAATGTTTGGTGGGGCTGGTTTAGCTGCTGGTATAACGGTAGGGGCATTGCTTGCTGAAGAAATGCTTGGTACAAATGCTTTTGCAGGTCTTCCAGCAGCTTTATTTACTTTAGGATCAGCTGGAGCTGCATTAGCGGTAGGAAGACTCTCTAATCGTTTTGGTAGACGTATGGGGTTAGCAACAGGATTTATAGTTGGTGGACTGGGAGCTATAGGTGTAGTCATTGCTGCTGTTTTAAATAGTATCATTTTATTATTTGCTGCTTTACTCGTTTATGGTGCTGGTACTGCAACTAATTTACAGGCACGATATGCTGGTACAGATCTGGCAACGAATAAACAACGGGGTACTGCTGTAAGCATGGCAATGGTTTCCACGACATTTGGGGCTGTTGCTGGTCCAAACTTAGTAGATGTGATGGGGAATTTTGCACGTTCTATCGGTGTGCCTGAATTAGCTGGACCATTTATTTTATCGGCAACAGCATTTATATTAGCTGGTATTTTCTTGTTTATCTTTTTACGTCCAGATCCATTTATCATTGCGTTAAAAATAAATGCAAATAAAGATAAAAATGAACAAGGAGCTCGTCCTCAAGATAACCTTATTAATAAAAAAGGTATTATTGTTGGGGCAATCATTATGGTATTAAGTCAAATCGTGATGATTGCAATCATGACAATGACTCCTATTCATATGGGAGACCATGGTCACAGTTTACGGGCAATAGGACTTGTAATCGGATTTCATATCGGTGCAATGTACTTTCCGTCACTCTTTACTGGTGTACTTGTAGATAAAATAGGTCGTCCCGCCATGGCAATTGCTTCTGGAGCTACGTTGCTTCTTGCAGGAATTGTAGCAGCTTTTGCTCCTGGAGGTTCGTTATTCTTCATGACAGTTGCACTAATCCTGCTTGGGCTAGGCTGGAATTTTGGTTTAATAAGCGGTACAGCTTTAATCGTTGATTCTACTGAACCAAAAACGCGTGCGAAGACACAAGGAACAGTGGATGTATTTATTGCATTAGCTGGTGCTAGTGGTGGTGCTATGTCAGGAATGGTTGTTGCTGGATCAAGTTATGAAATGTTGTCACTTGTTGGCGGTGTTTTATCGTTGATACTCATTCCAATCGTGATATGGTCTATTCGTGATAAAAAAGTAAAAACAGAAGATTCCAGGAGGGCTCTATAATGAAGGAAATTACAGCAAAGGATTTAGAACAAAAAATAGATACAGGAGAAAAGATATATATTATCGATGTTCGAGAAGCTGATGAAATTGCAGAAGGAAAAATTATTGGAGCAAAACATATTCCATTAAATGAAATTACTAATCCTTTAATGGAATTGGATAAAAGTGAACACTATTATGTGATATGTACGAAAGGTGCCAGAAGCGGCACTGCTGTAGAGCAATTAACGCAACAAGGATATAAGGCAACAAATGTAGTTGATGGAATGCTAGGTTGGGAAGGATACGTTGAATAAAGTAAGTCTAGGTTTCGCATAGATAGAATAACTATTTAGTAAATGTTTCTTTTTCAGGTTACTGAATGGACTTTTGGATAAAAACAACAAAATTTAATTTTAGCCTCAAATAAATAATAGCATTTGAGGCTAAAATTAAAAATAAATCATTAAGGAGATATATCATGCCAAAAAATTACAAAGGATTTACTTCGAATTTAATCCATGTAGGTGAATCTCCAGATCCGACAACAGGTTCAGTCATCCCTCCTATTTACCAGACAACAACGTTTGCTTTTGATTCAAATGAAAGCGTATTAGATTTGATGGAAGGCCGAAAAGATGGGTATATTTATACCCGCTATGGGAATCCAAACTATACAATGGTGGAGAAGAAAATAGCATTTCTTGAAGGTGGCGAAAATGCTTTAGTATTATCTTCTGGAATGGCAGCCACTTCCATTGCTGTTATGGCTTTAGCACAGGCAGGAGATCATATTATTACCCATACGGATGTTTATGGTGGCACGTTTGGTTATTTTCATGAAGTACTTCCACGTGTTGGCATAGATAAAAGTTTTATTGATGTAACAGATATATCAGCGATTGAATCTGCCATTCAAGACAATCCAAAAATAATATTCTTAGAAACACCTAGTAACCCGACTCTTAAAATTTATGACATTAAAAAGATATCTGAACTTGCTCATCAATATGGAATAAAAGTTATCGTTGATAATACATTTGCTACTCCATTGAATCAAAAGCCATTAGACTTAGGAGCTGATGTAGTAGTTCACAGCGGTACAAAATACTTGAACGGTCACAGTGATGTTATGGCGGGAGCCATTGTAGGTGAAACAGAGTTTATTTCAGATTGTACGGATTTATTTAGAAAATTAGGTGGAAACTTAAATGGATTTGATGCATGGTTATTACAAAGAGGTATGAAGACATTAGGTCTTAGAATGGAAAGACATAATAAGAATGGACAAATAATAACTGAATTTCTTGAGCAGCATTCCATGATAGAGAAAGTTCATTATCCAGGTTTAAAAAGTCATCCTCAACATGAATTAGCAAAAAAACAAATGCATGGATTCGGAGGCGTTTTAAGTATTGAATTAAAGGGTGGACAAGAAACAATAAATCAATTTATTAATCGAACGCAAATTTTCACTAGAGCTGTTAGCTTAGGTTCAGTAGAATCATTAATTACTCAGTCCGTAGCTGCTGTGCATTATAATGTTCCAGTTGAATATCGAGAGATGGGCGGTATTACAGAAAAACTGATAAGAATATCTGTAGGTATAGAAGAGGTCGAGGATATACTCGAAGATTTAGAATTCTCACTGGATATCTGAATAAAAATATAGTCACACTTGTATCTATGAGTGTGACTTTGTCACTTTGAAATAAAGAAAGCATTACATTATAAGAATAAAAAGGAGTTTTTGAAAGTGAATCAAATATATTTAGACTATAATGCAAGCACACCAATTGCCCAGGAAGTACAGGAGGCAATGCTTCCCTACTTAGAAAAGCATTATGGTAATCCATCAGCCTTGCATTTTGCGGGTGTAAAGGAAAAACAAGCTGTTGAGCATGCAAGAAAACAAGTAGCAGCACTAATAAATTGCAAACCTAGTGAAATTGTATTTACCAGCGGGGCTAGTGAATCAAATAATTATGTATTAAAGGGGGTATACCAAAGTTATAAAGAGAAGGGCGATCATATCATTACAACAAAGGTTGAGCACCCCTCCATTGCACAGCCCAGTGAATATCTCGAAAAACAAGGAGCGAAAATTACTTATATTGACGTAGATCAATTTGGAAGAATTAACCCTTTTGATATAGAACAGGCAATAACAGATGACACGATATTAATTTCTGTTATGCATGCAAATAATGAGGTTGTCACGATTCAGCCTATTGAAGAAATTAGTAAAATAGCAAAAAAATATCATGTCCTTTTTCATACAGACGCTTCTCAATCAATAGGAAAAGTTCCAGTCGATGTAGATAAACTAAATGTTGACTTCCTAAGCATAGCAGGTCACAAGGTATATGCGTCAAAAGGAATAGGTGCGTTATTTATTAGAGAGGGAGTAGAGATAGAATCATTAGTACATGGAGCTGGCCATGAAAACGGCAGAAGAGCTGGCACTGAGAATGTATTGTTGAGTGTCGGTTTAGGCGAAGCGTGTGAAGTAGCGTTTCAGAATTTAGATGAAAATAAACAAGTGAAGGAGCTTCGAGATTATTTTTGGAATAAGTTGCAGGACATACCTTCTATAAATATTTCTTTAAACGGACATCCTGAACTCCGTCTTCCGAATACGCTAAATATTAATTTTGAAAATAAAATTGGACAAGATATATTGGATTCACTTCCACAAATTGCAGCGTCAACTGGCTCTGCATGTCATACTGGTGAAGTCAATTTATCTCCAGTATTAAAAGCTATGAAAGTAAAAGAAAACAGCGGAATGGGAGCTGTCCGTTTTAGCTTGGGAAGATATACAACAAAAAATGAAATAGATACTACTGTCCAATTATTAAAAAACTATTTTTTAAAGGAATAATTTATCCTTGATTAATAATTTAAAAAGGAGAATGGTAGAAAATATCAAGAATAGAATGAGTGCTATGTTCTATCTGTGGGAATAAAACACGTTTAAAAATAAGAAAAGATACGGAATTAAAAATCTTCCTTTATATTGTATAAAATGTAAACAAAAAATTAATTAAAATAAAGCAGTTTAAAGGTAAGCGTAAAATAGCCCACACCTATTAAAAGGTATGGACTATTGTTATGATTTATTTAGATGGATTGGGAACACGACATTCCTCAGGAAGGGTCGGTGACCAAGGTAAGAGGTAAGCTAATTTTTCTTTATCAGACGTATCCATATTTGGGAGTTCCTCAAATAGATAGTGAAGATATTTAAATGGATTTAATCCGTTCTCCTTCGCTGTCTCCACAACACTATAGATAATGGCGCTAGCTTTAGCTCCTTTAGCGCTATTGCTAAATAGCCATGCCTTCCGTCCAA
>NZ_JBHTKK010000039.1:0-22613 GCF_042675985.1 Oceanobacillus locisalsi | reverse complement strand
CCGCCGCTCGTTCCACGAACTTCCCTCCGAAGAGTTCCGTTCGCTTCCCGCGCTCGACTTGCATGTATTAGGCACGCCGCCAGCGTTCGTCCTGAGCCAAGATCAAACTCTCCATAAAAGTGTTTGTATTTCTTAGCTTTCAGAAGTCATTACTGACTTTTTTAAGAAAAACGAGGTTGTCTTTCTTCTTTCGTACTGGTTGTTTTGTTCAGTTTTCAAAGAGCAATTTGTATTTCTTCGCCTCAATTTGGCGACTTTATTAATATATCACATTATGATTTCCCTGTCAACAACTTTTTAAAATTTATTTTGTCGTTAACTTGTTGAATCGTTTGTGTGATGCGCATTGCTTAATGCAACGATAATTAATTTATCATGATTCCAATTTGAAAGCAAGCATTTTTTAAAATAAAATTGCATAAGATAAATATTTCTATAATTCTTTTTATTGCAGCATCTTTACAAAATCTTTACATACCGGTTTTCATAAAGATTTCCAATTACCTTTATCCTTCATATATAAAAAGCACCGACAGCAATTTTCTTTACCGCCGGCGCTCTTTATAACGCAACATAATAATTTATTGTCATGTAACTGGCCAGAATCGCGCTTACTTGTCCTGCCAGATAATTTCGCCCGTTGAAAATCTCATTAAAGGAAGTTTCACTTTATTCACGGTCTTTCATTTGCGGGAATAATAGTACGTCCCGAATGGAAGGAGAATTCGTTAACAGCATAACCAAACGGTCTACTCCAATGCCTAAACCGCCAGTTGGAGGCATGCCGTATTCTAATGCTTCTAGGAAATCTTCATCCATATAATGTGCTTCATCATTTCCTTGGTCTCTTTCTTTTACTTGTGCTTCAAAACGCTGACGCTGATCAATTGGGTCATTCAATTCACTAAAGGCGTTAGCGTGCTCCCTTCCTACAATAAATAACTCGAAACGGTCTGTAAAACGTTCATCCTCTGTATTCTTTTTAGCTAGAGGAGATATTTCTACAGGATGTCCGAATATAAATGTAGGCTGAATAAGGGTTTCTTCTACCTTCTGCTCGAAAAATTCATTTACTATGTGACCAAATGTCATTGCATCTGTGATTTCAACGTTGTGTTCCTTCGCTAAATCGCGTGCTTCTTCATCTGATAAATGCTGCCAGAAATCTACACCCGTTTCTTGTTTAATAGCGTCTACAATGTGCATTCTTGTCCATTGAGACCCCATATTTACTTCATGGTCTCCATATTGAATTGTAGTTTTTCCGAATACTTCTTTTGCAATATGTGCAATTAAATTTTCGGTAAGATCCATAATATCATGGTAGTCTGCGTATGCCTCGTACAATTCAATCATTGTGAATTCAGGGTTATGCCTTGTTGACACCCCCTCATTACGGAAAACACGACCAATTTCATACACTTTTTCTAACCCGCCGACAATTAGACGTTTTAAGTGTAATTCAATCGCGATTCGCATATACAATTCCCTGTCTAGCGCATTGTGATGTGTAATAAATGGACGTGCGGATGCTCCGCCTGGAATACTGTGCAACATTGGTGTTTCCACTTCTAAATACCCTTGAGCATTTAAATATTCCCGCATGGCTTGAATAATTTTACTGCGGGCGACAAACGTATCTCTGCTTTCCGGATTTGTAATTAAATCCAGATAACGTTGACGATAGCGCTGCTCAATATCTTTTAATCCATGATATTTTTCCGGTAAAGGACGCAGAGATTTTGTTAATAAATGAAATTCTTTCGCTTTAACAGATAATTCTCCGACCTTTGTTTTAAACATGACACCTGTCACACCGACAATGTCACCTAAGTCTGCTGATTTAAATATTTCATATGCTTCTTCACCGATAGCATCTTTACGGACATATAATTGAATCTGGCCGCTCACATCCTGCATATGCGCAAATCCAGTTTTTCCTTTTCCGCGTTTTGTCATTAAACGCCCCGCGACGGTCACCTCATCTGTCATTTCCTCCAGTTCTTCCTTGGAAAACTGATCATATTTCTCAATTAAATCTTGTGATAAATGGGTGCGTTCAAATTTTTCGCCGAATGGATTTAATCCTTTTTCAATATATTCCGCAAGCTTATCTCGTCTTACCTGCATATGGTCATTTAATTCTTCTGACACTTCTACCACTCCACTTCCAAATAATTAATAGACTATTTTCTAACCTGATTATTAAAACAGTGACTGCTTTATCTTTACGAAGAATAACCTCCGCTGCTTTTTATATCTCTTCCTTCCACAGCCGGACATCCGCATGATCCTGCTCTGGAAGTTCTTTTAAATGAGCTTCTGCTGACTTTCCATGTACAGGTAAAGCCGGGGCGATTTCCGTCAGCGGGATTAATACAAAAGCCCGTTCATGCATGCGAGGATGCGGTATAATCAATCTTTCTACTTTACTATTTTCATGATTAAATGTCAAAATGTCAAGGTCTATGGTCCGCGGTCCAAATCGGATATTGCGTTTTCTCCCGAGTTCTTTTTCGATCTGCTGGCAAACATCAAGCAACTTCATGGATGATAAACTGGTTTGCAGCTCTACTACCATATTTAAAAACTCTGCCTGGTCTTGATATCCAACCGGAGCTGTTTCATATACAGAGGATTTTTTCTGAATCGTTATATCTTTATTTGCATCCAGTAAGTCCAATGCTTGCTTTACATACGCTTCTCTTGGTTCAATATTTGTTCCAAGTGCGATAAATGCTTGGTTCATATTGCTCTCTCCCTATTAATTTCTACAGATACCGATTCATAATGACCTGGAATCGGCGGGTCCGGTTTTGTCACCACAATCGAACATGCTTCCAACGAGCTAAAAGAAGCAAAAAGCTCCTCCGCAATTGTCTCTGCCACTGCCTCAATTAATTGAAAGCATCTGTTCTCCACAACGTGCTTTATGTTTTCATATGCTTCTCCATAATGTATCGAATCTTCCATTGCATCTGATTTCCCCGCTTTTTTTAGCGACAGATAAAGGGTGGCATCAACATTAAAACGTTGTCCCAGTGTATTTTCTTCCGGCAAAAGCCCGTGATATCCATAAAACTGCATCTGTTTTAAAATGATTTTATCCATTCGTGTCCATCCTTCCTGCTAAATCTATTCTTCATAAATAACATCTACAGCTTTGTCTGGTAAATCGCGTCTGCTACTTTTGCTGCTTCCAGATTTGTTTTCACATCATGGACACGGACAATTTGTGCCCCTTTAGCAATCCCGACGACTGTTGTTGCCGCCGTACCAATATCTCTTTCAGGCGCTGCAGCATCTAAAATATCACCGATAAATCTTTTTCGTGACGTCGCCAGAAGCAGCGGATATCCAAATATCTGCAGTTCTTGCAGTTCTTTAATCATATACTGATTCTGTTCCATTGTTTTCGCAAAACCGATACCAGGGTCAAGAATAATCTGATTATCCGCTACACCTGCTTTTTTTGCAATCGAAATACTCTCTTGTAAATCTGCTTTCACATCCGTTATAAAATCGCTGTAATTCATATCTGTCCGGTTATGCATTAAAATAAGCGGCACTTGATAACGTGCAGCAACCTTTGCAATTTCAGGATCCTTTTTTGCACCCCAAATGTCATTTATCATAGAAGCACCAGCCTTAACAGCCTGCTCTGCTACCTCCGATTTAAACGTATCGACAGAAATAGGTATCTGCAAAGAATCTTTTAGAGCCTTAACAATTGGAATAATTCTCTCCAACTCTTCTTGCGCGCCTACAGGAGTATGGCCCGGACGAGTGGATTCCCCGCCGATATCAATGATATCTGCTCCTTCTTCCTCCATTTTCTTTGCTCCGGCAATTGCTTTTTCCATCTCTGTATATTGTCCGCCATCCGAGAAAGAATCCGGGGTGACATTTAATATCCCCATCACATGCGTCCGTTTACTTAAATCTAATTGAAATTCTTTTACAAGCATGACTCGTTTTTCCGCCTCTTTCCTATTAAAAATATATCTATTCTACATCCTACCTCAAGAAGTGACAGAAAAAAAGTGGGGAGCGCCAGTTAAAAAGAAGAACATAAAAAAAGAAACCAACCGTTTAAAGTTGATTTCTTTTTCTTCTTATTATTTTATTCGTCATCTTCAAATTGATAAAGCGGTGTAGAAAGATAACGTTCGCCGTTATCAGGCAGGATAGCCAGAACTTTCTTGCCTTTACCTAAATCTTTCGCCACTTTCACTGCTGCAGCAACTGCCGCTCCGGAAGAAATACCTCCCAAAATGCCATTGGTAGTAGCAACTTTACGTGCTGCTTCAAAAGATTCTTCATTTCCAATCGGCAGAACGTCATCATAAATAGCCGTATCTAGCACTTTCGGTGTGAAACCTGCTCCAATCCCCTGAATTTTATGCGGGCCAGGATTTCCGCCTGAGAGTACGGGAGAATCTTCAGGTTCAACAGCATAAATTTTCACATCATTATAATGTTTTTTAAGTACTTTCCCTGCTCCAGTAATTGTTCCGCCTGTTCCAATACCGGAAATAAAAGCATCCAGACCGTCCGGCATCTGTTCTACAATTTCTTTACCTGTTGTTTTTTCATGAATCTCTGGATTAGCAGGATTATTAAATTGCTGCGGCATAAAATAGTCATTTTCTTCTTGTAATTCATTAGCTTTCGCAATAGCACCCTTCATCCCTTCGGCTCCAGGCGTTAACACCAATTTTGCTCCATAAGCTTTTAATAAATTACGGCGCTCTTTACTCATCGTATCCGGCATAACAAGAATGGTCTGATAACCCTTCGCCGTAGCAACCATTGCTAAACCGATTCCTGTGTTGCCGCTGGTCGGTTCAATGATGGTATCTCCAGGTTTTAAGTCCCCAGATTCTTCTGCAGCTTCAACCATTGCTGCTGCAATACGATCCTTTACTGAGCTTCCCGGGTTCATAAATTCTAATTTTACATATACATCTGCACTATTCTCATCCGTAATATTACGGAGCTTTACAATTGGTGTTTCCCCAATTAAACCTGAAATGTTATTTACAACTGTCATATAACCCCTCCTAAAAACCAAGTATTTTTATAAGATTTATATATAATGTATTTCTTTATAGCCAAAATGTCAATCCTAAAGCCAAAAAAAAATGCCTATTTTTTCTATTCCACAAAATCAGATGAATATAACATCTGATTTTGTTTATGTAAAAACAACCCTGATACTTCTGTTCTGTATCAGGATTGCCTTTTCTAAGATTGTTTCAGTTCCTCTAACTCTTCTTCTGTAAAAGTATAATGCTCATTGCAGAAATGACAGGTTGCTTCTGCTCCGTGATCTTCATCAATCATTTGCTGAATTTCTTCGTCACCTAATCCAATGATAGCATTCGCAAGTCTTTCTTTCGAACATTTACATTGAAATGCAATGGGCTCTTTCTCCAATATATTGACATTTTCTTCATCAAATAAAGAATACAGGATTTCTTCAGGTGATTTTCCTTCCCGAATAAGGGTAGAGATAGCAGGGAAAGATTGTATACGATCTTCTAACCGCTCAATAGCTGATTCATCTGCTCCCGGCATAACTTGTACAATAAAACCGCCTGCAGCTAAAATACTCAAATCCGGATTAACCAGAACTCCTGCACCTACTGCTGACGGAACTTGCTCAGAAGTTGCAAAATAATACGTGAAATCTTCCCCTATCTCACCGGAAACAATCGGCGTTTCCCCTGTGAAATAGTCTTTCATCCCTAAATCCTTGATTACACTGATATTTCCATCTGTCCCAACTGCTTTCGCTACATCCAGCTTGCCATTTTCATTTAAATCAAAATCGACATGCGGGTTGGTCAGATATCCACGCACATGACCTTTTGCATCACCATCTGCAACGATTGCACCGAGCGGTCCGCCTCCGATTACTTTTACCGTAACGGAGTCATCTCCTTTTAACATCGCTCCCATCATAGCTGTGATGGTAATCGTACGACCCAGCGCTGCAGAAGCTGTTGCCCATGTATCTTGCCTTCTGCGAGCTTCTTCTACTGTATCTGTAGACGTAATTGCATAGGCGCGAATCATTCCATTATCTGTTGTTGCTTTAATAATATAATCTTTCACTATCATCATTCCTCCATTTTGATGTAATCAACAGACTTTCCAGTATCTGCAATCAGTTGCCATACTTATTATAAATAAGGTGCAGTCCATTTAACGTTAAATAGGATTCAACAGCATCAATCGTTTCCGATTCATGTGCAATCAATTTTGACAAACCGCCTGTAGCAATAACAGTAGGGTTTGTCCCTTTTTCTTGTTTCATCCTTTTTACCAGTCCATCGATCTGTCCAATATAGCCGTAGAAAACACCGGATGTCATTGCCTCGACTGTAGAAGAACCAATCACATGCTGCGGTTTTTGAATTTCAATTTTTGGCAGTTTCGAAGCCCTTGTATTTAAGGCTTCCATTGAAATATTCACACCTGGCGTAATAATCCCCCCAGCATACCTTGCTTCTTCATCCACATAGCAATACGTGGTTGCGGTACCGAAGTCAATAATAATTAACGGTGCACCGTATTTCTCAATACCTGCTATCGCATTAACAATCCGGTCCGCTCCAACTTCAGAAGGGTTTGGATAATTCATTTTTATCAGCCTGTCATAAGAAGTTTTCCCAATAACTACTGCTTCTATATTAAAATAATCCCGGCTCATTTTCTCTAAAGCAAACATAATAGGCGGTACAACAGAGGAAATAATAACACCTGTAATATCTTTAAACTGGATGCCTTTATATTCAAATAAAGAATGAATAAGCATACCAAATTCATCTTCTGTCTTATAGCGATCTGTTTTGATACGCCAATGGTGCTTCAATTGGTCATTATCAAAAACGCCCAGTACAGTATTGGTATTCCCTACATCAAGCACAAATAACATCTATACATCATACCTTCCTTTATTTCTTTGGAAAACCTGGTATTTATTAAAGGAGCTTTGAAAGCGAACACTGCTCTCTTCGCCTCCTTTATACGCTGGAATATAAAACTTTCAACCGTACGTCTCCCTAAAAACAGTGGTGGATTCATCCTGTTGTCAGGTGAATCCGACCTCTGAGCAAAAGCGTGTTGTTCTTACTTCCCAACTTTTAATATAACATACTTTTTTTCAGCAAAAACAAAAAGCGCGGATACTGCGAAAAAAAGAAGCAGCCTTTCTACTTCCCTGGCTGCTTCTTTTATATCGTTTTTCCAAATGCTTAGTTTTTGCGGTCTGAATCGGAGTCTGAATCGGAATCAGAATCTTTTTCTGTATTTTCCTCCGAATTAAAATCAGATTCAGGTGTTTCATTTTCGTCAGAATCGCTATTCATAATCGAATCATCAATATAAGCATTGGATTTACTTTCTGCTTTTTCTTTTGCTTCTTCAAAAGAAAGACCTTTTTTATCGTCATCTTCTTGAGAGTGGATACTTACTTTTACATCATCGGAATCCTCTTCTGGTTCCGGAAGTGTTCCATTTTCAAATAGAGACTTAATTTGTTTTGCATCCAATGTTTCCACTTCTAATAATGTCTGCGCAAGTAATTCCAGCTGCTCTTTATGCTCCGTCAGAATAGTTTTTGCACGATCATAACAATAGTTAATGAAATTCTGCATTTCTTGGTCAATATCTTGTGCAATGGAATCCGAATAGGTTTGTTCATTTTGAATGTCACGGCCAAGGAACACATTTCCGCCGCCGCCGCTACTGAATTGAAGCGGGCCAATCTTATCACTCATACCAAATTCGGTAATCATCTTATGCACAATACTTGTTGCACGTTGGAAGTCATTGGAAGCACCGGTACTCACTTCCCCAAACATGATTTCTTCCGCAACTCGTCCACCAAGTAAACCAGTGACTTTATCAAACAACTCCGGTTTTGTCATGAAGTAACGGTCTTCTCTTGGAAGCATGACAGCATAACCGCCTGCTTGGCCACGAGGAACAATCGTAACTTTGTGGACCACATCCGCATCATCAAGTACCATACCGATGATTGTATGACCACTCTCATGGTGGGCAACAATATTTCTTTCTTTTTCAGAAATAACTCTGCTTTTCTTCGCCGGACCTGCAATAACACGGTCAATTGCTTCATCAATATCCAGCTGGCTGATTTTATTACGATCCGCTCTGGCAGCTATTAATGCCGCCTCGTTAAGCAAGTTCTCTAAATCTGCACCAGAGAATCCTGGTGTACGCATAGCAATTGTGCGTAAATCAACTGTCTCTTCCATTGTTTTGTTTCTTGCGTGTACGCCAAGAACAGCTTCGCGCCCTTTCACATCCGGACGGTCTACCATAATTTGTCTGTCAAAACGTCCCGGACGCAGCAAGGCAGGGTCAAGAATATCCGCACGGTTTGTTGCAGCAATCATGATAATACCTTCATTTGCTCCAAATCCGTCCATCTCAACCAATAGCTGGTTTAATGTTTGTTCACGTTCATCATGTCCACCGCCAACACCAGCTCCACGCTGACGGCCAACGGCATCAATTTCATCAATAAAGATGATACATGGTGAATTTTTCTTCGCATTTTCAAACAAATCACGAACACGGGATGCACCAACACCGACGAACATCTCAACGAAATCGGAACCGCTGATGGAGAAGAACGGTGTTCCTGCTTCGCCCGCAACTGCTTTCGCTAATAATGTTTTACCTGTTCCCGGAGGACCTACAAGAAGGACACCTTTTGGAATACGTGCACCTAATTGCGAGAATTTACGCGGATCTTTTAAGAATTCCACGACCTCAACAAGTTCTTGTTTTTCTTCGTCAGCACCTGCAACATCTTTAAAGCGGACTTTTTTCTTATCTTCAGAGTACATTTTTGCTTTACTCTTACCGAAGTTCATAACACGGCCGCCGCCACCGCCGCCTTGTGCCTGACTAAGGATAAATAGTAAGAATAGACCGATTAATAGGAATGGAATAATTCCAGTTAAGAATGTAAGCCAAGGACTTGGCTGTTCTTCTTCTTCAACCGTTAGTTCACTTTGACTGCTTGCTGTCTCTGTGATTTGTGAAACAAGTTCATCGTTATCTGGCACCTGAGCCACAAATTCTGTTTCATCATCCATTAACGTTCCCGTTAAACGGATAATTCCATGTGATGGTTGAAAGGTCAATTCCTGAATCTCACCATTATTTAAAGCACTCATAAATTGCTGTACATCATACTGCTCCTGATCTTCGCTCGGATTATTAAATACACTGATTACACCAATAATGATAATAAACAAGAGTACGTATACGAAGACCTTACGAAATATCTGATTCATTGCTTACCTCCTCCCAAATGGGAAAAACTATAGTAAATCGTATCATAGTAAATTCGCTTTATACAAATAATTTAACCATTTTTGACGAATTATTTTTTTACCGTGTTTCAGAAGTTCAAACTCTCTGTAAACACAAGATTTTATGAATCGAATGATTGCAAAATGCCTATGGATGTTCTCCAGATTATTTTATCAAATTTACACACTGTTCACGAAGGAAAAGCTTTGGCTCTGCGTGGCGTGGTTTACAGCTCATCCGTATTTCAGAATGTATCACTTTTCTTTTCAGCCGCCATAAACTTCTGGTTTTAACACACCAATGTAAGAAAGGTTTCTGTATTTTTCTGCATAATCTAAACCATAACCGACAACAAATTCATCCGGAACTTCAAAACCAATTAAATCGGCTTTAATATTCGCTGTTCTCCCGGCAGGTTTATCAAGAAGAGTCACAATCTTGATAGAGTTCGCTTTACGATATTTAAACAGATCTACTAAGTAACTTAAAGTAAGCCCGCTATCAATGATATCTTCCACGATAATAATATCGCGTCCCTCGACTTTTGTATTCAAGTCCTTCACAATTTTTACTTCTCCTGTGGAAGATGTACCGCCATCATAGCTTGACACATCCATAAAATCCATTTCTAAATGGGTTTCTGTGCGGCGGAGAATATCAGACATAAATGGCAATGCGCCTTTTAACACACCAATTGCCAAAGGAAACCTGCCCTCATATTCTTCTGTTAATATAGCGCCCAGCTCCTTGCATTTATTCTGAATTTCTTCCTCGCTGATTAAAATTTTTTCAATTCCGTTATGAATTGTTCCTTGCACCATTATTTTCTCCTCCTAGTTTTGTATCGGGCTAAACGTCAGCTTTACATGCCTTCCTTTATCATTTTGTGCAATCTCCGCTTTTTTTACACCGGCTACCCAAAGAATGTCCCCTTTATCATCCGTAATAATCGGCCAATTATCCCGCAAATTTTTTGGTATTTTAGCATCTATAAAAATATCCTTCACCTTTTTAGAACCATTCATCCCTTTTACAGACATACGATCTCCCGCTTTTCTTACTCGGATATGTAGTGGTAATAAAACAGCGTCTAACGGAAAAACAAAAGAATTTTCATCCTCTTTTAGGGGTTCTTTCATCATCGTTGCCTCGACCCTTGTTCCATCAGAAAGCTGTACTTCGCCAGGAACTGTCAATAAAGAAGCATGAGCCTGCTTCCTGGATGGCTGATGACCAAATTGCAGATATATTTGCCCATATGTATTTGTCATACGGAGCCTTAAAGGAAAATCCATACTCAAGCTTCCATTCCGGCGCCTTAACAGGTCAAAAAAATTTACTTCGTGGATATAAGATAGGTCTTTAGGTAAGGTTCCATACAGATAATTTAATATTAGATGAAAGGCACGTCTTTGTAAAGCATGAGGAAACTTTGAAAAAGCTTCTGCAGCAAAACAAACTTCCCGCTTCTCTCCGCGAAATTCCACTACTTTATTCACCATTGCTTCAGCCTGTTCCTGCAAATAGATTTCATCCTGAGATAATGTTTCATTAAGCGTCTGTATTGTCTCTGCCATATTTGGATTTTTCTCTTTCAATAGCGGAACAATATTTTTACGGTAGTCATTTCTCGTGTACGAATCATCCGCATTTGTTTGATCCACCCGGTAGCTCAATAGATACTTTTCCAAATAAGTAAGGATGTTATCTTTGGTTGTACCTAATAAAGGACGGATGATTTCACCCTCGGCAAAATCGCGCCTTACAGGAATACCTTTGAAAGCATTCGAAGTTCCCATTCTCACCATCCGCATCATCATCGTTTCAATCTGGTCATCGGCATGATGGCCAAGAGCCAAAGCATCTGCCTTTTTTTCATACATCAGCTCTTCATATACACTGTAACGTAATTCGCGCGCAGCAACCTCTTCACTGACACCCATTTCTTTTTGGTACTGCCTGACATCTACTGTTTTCACCACACAAGGAATGCCCCATTCCCGGCAAATTTCTTCAACAAATCGGCAGTCCGCTGCAGAATCTCCGCGCAATCGATGATCTACTGTTACAGCTGTCAGATCCAACTGCCATTTTAAATGTTGTTTATAAAGGAAATGTAAAAGCGCGATCGAGTCCGGCCCTCCTGAAACACCAATAAGAACAGTAGTATGTTTTTGAATTAATTGATGCTTTTCAATAAAGGCACACACTTCCTTCTCCATCTCATTCTTCCTCCATCCAGATTTCCCGCCTGTCTTACGGTCATTCTCAACCCGAAAAAACTGTATTTTGTCTACGCTTCTATCATACTCCTTTTTAAGAAACGGTTCAAAAGAGAGAACGCCAAACGACGCATCTTTTTTGATATCAGGGTAACAGCATAGAAATAATCCAAAACACAGAAGCCACCAAAGAAATACTGAGCGATTCTTTCACTGGATAAACTTTCTTCTGCTGCGTCTTTTGTCGATATTGACTGCGTCTGGGCTGCACCTGTTTGATCTTACCAATAACGTCCCTTTTCATTTCTGTTGCGGCAGTGTACTTCCCTTTTAATGCTTTTTTTAGAATTGGATACAGCAATTGTAAATCTCTGGCACGATACAACTTTTTCTCCAGCAGTTTCTCGGAAGACTCTCCTGATATACGATCAAACCGACGCGGATAGTAAATATGCAGAAACACCATCGCAACAGCAAATAAATCATAACCCGGCTCGGCTTTGCGTGTACCCAGCCCCCAGTATCCGCGGTCAAAAAAAGCAGTATACTCTTTTATCGAACGTCCCATCCTTGTTGTCCCGCCTACATCTACCAAACGGATTCTCGGCGGATTCGACTCTACAACAATATTATCCGTTTTTAAATCGCCAAAGACCCAGCCTGCCTGATGGAGCTGTTCTAAATCATCCAGCAGCTGAACCATTAAGGGGCCCAGCCACTTCTTTCCATTCAGCTGAATAAAATCACCCAGTTTTTGCCCTTCCATGTATTCCATCACATAGAAGGAATACACTTTCCCATTAGGAGCTTTCCAATCATCCACATCCAATAAAGAAGGCCCAAGGCGATATCCTTGAACCTTTTTCAACGCTTTGAGCACATTGACTTCCACCGTTACAGCTGCATCCTGTTCACTTACTTTTAACGCAACAGAATGTCCTTGATACAGGCAGAGATACACCGTACCAATCGCCCCTTCACCAATTTTCCGGATAACGGTGTACGTTTTTTGATGCCACTTCCCAATTACCTGCTGCTGGGCATGTAAACTAATAGCCGGTTTCTTCCACGTCGAATGGTTCTTCATCCGAATTCCTCCGTAGCTGCTTTTTGCTGAATTGGTACATCGCTGCACGTAATGCCGGACCAGTCGGCGTTATCCCGCCACTTGTCAGTTTGGGGAAAACTTTAGAAATTCCATCCAGTCTTGGTGCCCAATCAAGTACAAGTTCAATATCACTTCGTCTTCCCGGAAACCGGTAAATACAAAAACGATTTTTCCCGACACGAGCATTTAAACTCATCGATAAATCAAAAAGGGCTTCCTTCACCGTTTCTAAGTTATCACGCATACTTGCACTGCTGTCAACAAGAACAACGACCTCTAAATCACTGGTTTCGCCTAAATCTTCAACGACTTCCATAATCTCACCGCGTTTATCCGGTTCCAGTTCCTCCATAGACTGACCTTTTCCTAAAATACTGCGCAGCTCTTTATTGACAAAACCTTGCAGTGTTTGCGTCATTGCCTGTCTTGTCACCATCTGTACCGTTTGAGATAAGCGCTCGCTATAGACAATTTGGCTGATCCCGCCGCCGGATACCGCAATATCTTCCACTTCCTCAAGACCTTCCGGATGTTCTGTCTGAGCATCATCTAAAATACCAATCACATTCACTGTAATTCCTTGCTGATGCGCTAAATTGGCGACGATTGCCGGGTCTTCTCCTTTATTAGAGCAACCATCTGTTAATAGCAAAATTTGTTTTAATGTTCCCGCCTTCATTTTTTATATACCTCCTCAACTTCCATTACCATCATCACCAAATTATATTTTCTATATACATCTATTTAATGATTTGATAGAGAGAAGTATATAAATCTGCATGTCTACATCATAACCATCTTCCCTTTATGAACCGGCACATTCGACCATTTCGGTGTATTTTTCTGTACTTTGGCAACTAACACCGTCATATCATCATGGATATTGCCTGATCGAGTACGAATTACTTCTTCCAATAGTAAATCAGCAATTTCCTGTGGATTTTCCGTATCCATTTCTTTGATCTTCCGCTTCAACCAAATATCGATATTTTCTACATTTTTCGGTCCGTCAAAAATCCCGTCACTCATCATAATTAATAAATCATCCGGCTTTAATTGCTCGCTGACGATATCGACATCAAACTCTTTTATAATTCCCATTGGCAGATTACTTGCCTCTATCTTTATCATGTTATTCCCCCTGCGGACAAAACTTGGTGTCGAGCCAATCTTTAAAAACTCAGCAGACGCATTATGCAAATCAACAACCGCTAAATCAAGCGTTGCAAACATTTCATCGGTTGTACGTAAGGCGAGGATAGAATTAATTGTTTTAATTGCAACTTTCTCCCTTATACCTGTTTGTAAAATTTGTTGCAGCAAGCGCAGGGTCTCTGCACTCTCCTCTTTGGCACGTTTCCCATTCCCCATACCGTCACTGATAGCCATAGCAACTTTGCCGGCACCGAGTTCAATCGTGGTGAAGCTGTCTCCGGATACAATCCCCCCTCCTTTCGCAGCATTTGCTGCCCCCGTCTCTACGGTAAACTCCCTGGCCGAACTGAAGACAAAGTGACTGTAGCCATATGGGAAAGCAGAAATATCTTCATCCTTTACAACAATCATTTCATCGAGCAGTTCGGAAAGAATGGGCGCAATCAATTTTTCCGCTTCCCCGTGATATTCGTAAAAACTTGTCGTCAATTCAATATCTACATTCCCTTTCTCCAAGTGATAAATATCCAAACGAACGAGTTCAATGCCCATCTCCTTAAGTGCATGAACAATTTGCGACTCCTGTAATTCATGATGCTGCCGTTCTTTTAATATTTCTTTGGCAAAATCATTCATCACATCAGATACTCCCTGGAGCTGATCAGAAACCAAACGCTTGCTTTCTGTTACCTGTTTCCTAAGCTGTTGGTTCGCCTCATAGAAGCTCATTTCCGAATGCATGGCTTCCATTACCTGCCGCGGTTTCACACAATGATTTTCAAATTGCTTCACGATATTGCGGTGAGGTTCTTCCCCGGCAGTTATATTCTCTTTCATCGCTTCCATCAGCGAATAGGTTTTATCAAAATCTTTCTGCCAGCATTTACTCTTTAAAAAACAACCCTGGCATGTTTTTTCTGTCACCTGGCTTAAAAAGTAATCGGTATCCCGCTTTTCCTCCCATTTTTCATCGCTCATCGTCCTATCTGTTACAGCAAAACTTTTGGACAATGCCTCAAAAACACTTGAAAATTGCTCCACACGTTTGGCTGTAACATTACGCACCTTTTGCGAATACTGTTCCTGCTCATTGGTGTATGCTTCTGTCCCCGGAATATAACGGGCAATCTGCTCAAACCAGGACGCAGGTGTCAGCAGAAATAAAATCACGGCCATCAGTGATTCCGTTAACGACGGTAATAGCGCCACACTTTCCCCGTACACACCAATCAAACCTGTCCCGATTAGGAGACCCACCGCCGTCCCGGGTTTCTTGCCTTCCTTCAACAAACCGCCAAGCACCCCTGAAAATGCCAGTAAACTCATCTGATACAGATTGGCAACATTGGCCAGAGATAAAATCATCCCTGCAACAACCCCCACCGTCGACCCAATTGCCGCTCCGCCAATAAATGCAAACACTAAGACAAAGTATCTGGAAAACACCTGCTCCAGCGATGCACCATATACCTCCCAGCCAATAAATCCAGTTAATACCGAAGCAATCAGAATAATTAAGCAGACAATTTCTTCACTTTTCAAAGCAGGTTTATAACGTTTTGGTGATAATAACGGAATACTTTGCATAAATATAAGTACAAGAATAACTCCAAGTATTCCTTCAACGGCTAACATCATCCACTCAAAGGATGATATCGTACCTTGAATAGAATAGAGAAACATTCTTGGCAGACTCGTTGCCAAAAAGACAGTAATAGGCAGCACCCATTGCTGGTTTTTAATAGACTTTACTGCTGCCGATATAAAGATAAATAAGATAAAAGCAAGAAAAATATAAATCACATGCTGCATGGAATAGGTTACTGCCCCTAAAATCACAGCAATCATAGACCGGAATGATTTTTCCCGGTGGACAAGCCACATGCTGGCAATGAACGCTACCGCAAACGGAGACACCGTCTGCAAAATAACAGCTCGTCCCAATAAGAAACCGGTAATATAAAATAACCAGCCTTGCGCAATTAAGATATGATTCACCTTCGACGTAATCTGTTCTCTCCACTTTCTCTTTTTGCCCGCTTTCTCGATTGCAATGCTTCCTGACTCCACCCTTGGAATTGAACCTATCATTTTATCCACTCCTATCTTTCCAACTAGTAAAACACAAGCAGGGTTCTTTTTTTGTCAAAAAAACATAGCGGTTTCAAAAAATCGTTCGACGTAATTTTGGTAAGTTAACATTGTTTTTGCAAAAAGGGTGCGGATGAAAACAGCTGTCTATTTCTGACTGCCGTATAGAAGAGGCAAGCTTTTACCGGAAGAAACTTCTTTCTATTTATGTTTTTATCACTCCGCAGCTTTTTAGATATTATTACATCATTTGTAGAAAAAATGAGTGGAAAAGTAGTTCTTTTTCATACACTCGACAAGATAAGCAACCTTTTTAAACCCTTTTCATAAAAAATAACGGACTTTTAGGAGCAAAATATATCCAGAAGGTATTGACACTTTATATAGTCTGTTGTATGATTCTTCTTGTCGGTTTTACATGGCGGTGTAGCTCAGCTGGCGAGAGCGTACGGTTCATACCCGTAAGGTCGGGGGTTCGATCCCCTCCGCCGCTATTTTAAATAAGTATGAAAAAAGCTCATTTCCAAATTTGGAAATGAGCTTTTTTTTGCAAAAGGCATAAAAGAAGCAGGAACCAACGTCCCTGCTTCTTCATCTATCCATAGAGCATTATTCATAGACAGCAACTGCTATCCTCTTCTTGCACCCCGGCCACCACGCTTTGATTCGGTATGCTTTTTCAAAGAGGCTAAACGATCCTCGGAATCCTTCAGGAAACGATTCATTTTGGACTCGAAGTTCTCTGTGCGTTCTTTTTGACTCTTTTGACGTACTTTCGGGCGATCTTTCGCCTTTCTAATGGACAGGCCAATTTTGCCATCCTTCTCAACATTAATGACTTTAACGGTCACTTCATCACCTACCGTTAAATGTTCATTAATATCTTTTACATAATTGTCAGCAACCTCACTAATATGAACGAGACCTGTTTTTCCTTCTTCTAACTCCACAAAAGCTCCAAAATTAGTGATTCCGGTTACCTTTCCTTGCAGCTTGCTGCCTACTTCAATTGACATAAAAGAAATGCTCCTCCTTAAAAGATTAAATGTTCTTCAATATATAGTATATTAATCAAAATAAAAAGTGTCAATATGATGGGGCTTCATCCGGTAATTTAAATATTAATTCCCCTTCATTAGAGAAGAAATAGTTCGTTCTGGCAATCTCAAGAACATATTCTTCATCCTTCAAGTTCTCAATTTCATTATTTAAATCCGTCTCCTGCTGATTTAGATCTGCAAGCTCCTGCTCCAACTGTTCGTATTCTTCCATTTTTTCTGCTTTCAGCGCACGCTGATTAAAATGATAAATGGACATACTTCCTACGATAACAGCAACGACGATTGCATACATTACCAGCCTTCTGGTAAGACGCTGTTTTTTTCTGTTCTGTCTCTCTATGTATGCATCGTACTGGTTCGCGGATTTAGATGAAAGCTTGGTCACTTTCTCCTCTTTTTCCTCCACAGCTTTTACCTCCTTTGCTAAGACTGCATTCATTAAGAATGATGTTTAAAAAATTAAATGAATACATTCCTTTAATCATCTTTTTTAAACACGTATTTATTAATTATATTCTTTATTTTACTATAAAATCCTGCTACGTGCAGAAAGAAATTTTGAATCGATGAGGGACAAATTCGATAAATTGCTGTTCCTACCCATCGGAAAGGGGTAAATAAAAATCGGCACAGCCATGCGATTATTTTGAAAACGCCAAACAGGATTGTTTTTATCATACGATAAAACATCAAGAATATCCACTGTAAAGGGGAAATAACTAAAAGTTTCAGTAATCTTTCTATACCTCGATAGATGGTTTTAAAAACTTGAATGGCGTACTCCAATACATTTTTGTACGTTTGTTTGGCCAAAGCCTGGTAAACAGAAAAACCAAGGAGACACGCTAATACGATATAAACTCTGAGCTCTCCCTGGTTCACTCGATATAATATATAAAATAAAATGCCAGCTTGTGTCATCCAGAATAATATTTCTAAAAAATAAGTTAAAAACAACCGCCCCTTCCAATATACCGTGAAGCGGCGGAAGGTTTCCTGAATAACGCCTAAATAAAACCCGCTTACAATCATGGTAAGGAGTGTTAAAAACTGGGTAGATAACGTCATCGGAATATCTTGCTAAAGAAGCCTTTAGCTTTCTCCTGTTGCTGTTCATCTACATAGGAAAGCTCATATATCTTTCCTTTAATAGTGACAATCCCCTCTGTCACATCTAAATTTTTCAACTGCAAATTCTGTCCGCGAATAATTAAATATCCCATCACCGTCTCTAAGAGAAATGCTTCATTATCAAAACTATCCACTTCTTTGACGCCCGTAATTTCAAGGTTTTTTCGTTTGTCTACTTTTACCGTATGCTCTGGTTCCGTATGATTTCGTACATCCCTATTCTCATAATAATTCATATAAAAACCCTCCCTGTCATGAATAGTTTATGACGGGAGGGACAAGTATAGAACTCTTTCTAAGGGTTATTCAAAAAGTCACTAAATGATAAGCTGCGAATCTCTGCGTTGACGTGTTTTTTTCCGATAATCACGTATGATAAGCATAGAGGATCTTCTACTAAGAACGCCCACGTCCTGTGGGCAACGTAGAAATCACCACATCCTGTGGAAGTCCGTTCGGAAAAAACATGTCGCCTTGATCTTCTTGCTTCTAATTTGGCAACTTTTTGAACTATATTTCTACTGCTCTAATTTCTCTTCTTTTAAAATTGTATATAATGTTTCTGTTTCATCTTTGCGGACATTTTCACGCAAGGAGTTTACTTTTAACGTAACCCGCTTTTGTCCAAATCGAATCACGAGTTCATCTCCTTCTGAAAGGACAGTGGATGCTTTCGCCTGATTCCCGTTCACAGTAATTCTTCCTTGCTCTGCAACTTCTTTGGCCATTGTACGGCGTTTAATGATACGGGATATTTTTAAAAATTTATCTAATCTCATCTTCCTGATCCTCTCCTATTTTTGATTTTTTAGCTTCGTCCCAGTAATTATCCATTTCCTGCAGAGAAGCGTTTTGTGGTGTTTGATTGTTTTCCAGCAGTTTTTTCTCTATATATCGAAACCTGCTGCTGAATTTTCGGTTAGCACGTTCTAATGCGACTTCAGGATGTACTTTATAGTATCTTGAAATATTCGCCAAGACAAATAATACGTCTCCCAGCTCTTCTTCTACATCTGCAGCATCCTTTTCCTCGATCGCTTCCATTACTTCATCTATTTCTTCCTTCAATTTATCCCAGACTTCTCCGACATGTTTCCATTCAAATCCGACACGACCTGCTTTTGAAGTAAGCTTATATGCCTTGGTTAAAGCAGGCAGATAAGAAGGGATACCATCAAGCACGGACTCTCTGTCTTTTCCTTTTTCCTGCTTTTTCAGTTCTTCCCAGTTTTCCAGCACTGCTTCTTCCGTATCTGCTGCTGTTGTTTGAAATACATGTGGATGACGATAAATCATTTTATCGGAAATCGTCTGAATCACATCATCAATTGTAAAATAACCATTGTCCTCGCCAATTTGGCTATGCAATAAAACATGCATCAGCAAATCGCCAAGCTCCTCTATGATATGGTCATCGTCTTCTTCATCAATGGCTTCAATCAACTCATAAACCTCTTCAATCGTATGATAACGCAACGATTCATGGGTCTGCTTCTTATCCCAAGGACAACCGTCGGGTCCGCGAAGCACTGCCATTACCTCCCGTAAAAACGGAAATGTATGATGCAGATACCCTTCTGGAACCGGAGGAATGTAAAGAGTGGTTAAATTACTGATCTCCATAGTGTGATCCAATGCTTCCAATGGGATTTTTGTTATTTTTTCCGCACTGCTTCCAGCTGCATCGACGATATAAATCGTATAATCAGGCGGCAGATCCTCTAATAAAGTCAGCTTGACATCCGAGGCAATAAAAGCATCATATACTTGGCATACAAATATATGTTGACGTAGTTGCAGTTGATTACGCCTGAAATCTGTCCCGTCTACAAATTGGAATCCCTCGATAGGATCAATCTGCATGGCGGTAAATACATCATCTAAATAGCTTTGACCCCCTGCAATCGATACGTCTACTTCTTCTTGTTCCAACAGAAGCTGTACCGTTTTCTCTGCGAGCATAGGGTGTCCGGGAACAGCATAAATAAGCGGTTCATCACTTGTTTTCGCTGTTTCTGTCAACTCTCTGGTAATACGCTCATATACCGTATCAAACTGCGCTTCTTCTTCATAAAGCTGATCAAAAGAAGTAAAAAAAATCCCTTCCTCTTCCAGTGCCTGAATGACCGGATGATGATATGTTCTTGCATAAATGGTTTGTTTTGTTTGTATTAATTTTCGATATATCCCGAGCGGCAGCTGTTCTAAATCACCTGCGCCCAGCCCGATAACCTCTATTTGCTTCAAAGTTGTTTCCTCCCGTGATAAATACGTAACAAGTACGCTGATTTTGGTAAAATACGAATCTGTGATTCAGTCAATCCACCGGTTTTCAGCAATAAAAACAGGAACAGCACTGCTCCTGATGCCGATATAAACAGCACATATATAAACAAGAGCCACCTTATCTCTATCACAAAAGCAGAAAAAATCCCTTGCATGATCAAAAGATAAGCAACCATTGCGGCACTTGCCATCATTAAACTCTTCCATGATACAGAACGGAATAATGGCATATTGGGCAACTTCCGATAAAGCTCCATAACTACCAGAAATAATAGCACGCTCAAACTGACAACAGTTGCGATACTCGCCCCATACATTTCAAACAGTGGAATAAGAATCAGGTTACTGCACACCTTCACGATAAAGGAAATACCGATAAATACAGCTGTGCGTACAATCATTCCTAAACTTTGCAGAATGGATGCACCGATAATAGAGATCGTAGACATCGCAATCGCAACAATCAGTATTCTTAACACGCTTGTTCCCTGTGTATTTTTATACAGTAATTGGTTCACTTCCGGAAAAATAATAAAAAGTCCGATAACAGCACCAATGGCAATAAATATACCGATATGCAACGCTGTTTGAATATGATTCATTACCTGTTTTCTCTGCTCTTTTAACTTCTGATAACTGATGGCCGGTATGATTGCTAAAGCAATCGACGAACCGATAATCGTCACCACCTGTATCAGCGGCTGTCCCCGGTCAAACACACCTTTCATTTCTTTTGCAGCTATTTCTCCGGTTCCTTCTGCTATTAATTTTGGTACAAATGTGAAAGTATCTGCTAATTGCATTAATAAAAGCGTCATATGATTCATCGCAGCAGCTATCCCGAATAACAGCAACGTTTTTATATATTTCTTCCATGGAACAGTTTCTCCACGGGGAGAAACTTGCATTACTGCATGGGATGCATATCGATTTTTATAATAGAAAAATAACAGAATAGCGAGAGCACTGAAACTTCCAAGTAATGAAGCAAGTACCGCTGCCGTTCCAATCGCATATATTTGAAAAATGCCCCGGCTAACCAGCCACGCTCCCGCAATAATCGTACCGACACGAATAAACTGCTCTCCAATTTGCGATAGTGCCGTTGGAGCCATTTCATATCTTCCCTGCTGTATACCTCGGAATAATGCCAGGACAGGAACAACAAGAAACAACACTGCTGTAAGCTGATATAATCCGATAAAAGATGCATCTCCCGCTAAATAGGCCAATAAAGGAGCCGTAAAATAAATTATCGCAATAAGCAGGATATGAAAACTCCCGAGAATCAGAAGAATCGGTCGATAAAATCCTTGCCAAGACAACGTTTTTCCTTTTTCTATTTCAGTTGCTGTCAAGGAAGAAATAGCGGAAGGAAATCCATACAACGCAAGCATCATCGCAATGCCCAGCAACGGATAAAGCTGCTGATACATATAAAATCCGATATCCCCTGTTAAGTTTTGCAAGACAATGCGGTAAACAGCACTAAACACTTTACTTATCAAACCGGCGATACTCAAAAGCAGCGCCCCTTTGATCAACCGGCTTGTTTCATTATCTGACATGACGTATTTTTCCTTTTCCAAATAAATTTCTCTTAAGTATATCATATCAAGGAAGCATGTACTTTATCATTTATTACCGGATGCTTTTCATAACAACTCCACTTTCACACCTAAGAATAAGCATATAAACCTTGCTGCTCCAAGATGAACATGATCTCTATTACCATGCTTGCTTTTCGTTCAATCATCTTTTTATTTTTGAACAGGATATGGTGTATAGCTTCCACTCCGGCAAAGCCCTTCGCTTTCCAAGGGGACGGCTTCAGCTCGCCCTGCGATGCACAACTCTTTTCGATGGGGTGAATAAGCGCACCCCCAGGAGTCACAGTTTTAGCCTGCAAACCACTTAAGGAGTCTACGTGGTTGGCCTGCGCTCTAATAGGATGCTACAACTCTTGGAAGTAATAACATCTTGATGAAGTTAGATGAAATAATGGCTTTTCAGCCTGAAATCATTTATTTGTTCAGCTATTGCAAACGTATAGAATATCCCACTAGCGGAGGCGAACCGTTTTGACTCCTGAAAGGAAAGCGGAAAGCGTCGTTTAAAAACGTAACAACTGGACCGAAGCAACTGAGATAAAGGAATCACCGTGAGTTTACGAACGGATGATGACTTTCACCCGCGGGGCAT
>NZ_JBHTKK010000038.1:0-23182 GCF_042675985.1 Oceanobacillus locisalsi | reverse complement strand
TGATGCTTTAACCTTATCAGAAACGGGTTCTTTTTTCATTTATTTGATGCATGACTTATACGCTTTCGTTACTTGTCAGCCAAGTAATTGCGCGTTATAAAGGTTTTTCTGTGAATAATTCAGGATAATTGCTGTGGTTTTATTTCTAGTTACGATAGGTGCTTTTATTTATATGTGATATAAGGACTTGGAGATTGTTCTGTTCCTCCTATATCTTGCTGATCAATGAAGGATAAACAGAAGCAAAAAAGCAGCTGACTGTTTACAGTTGCCTGTATTTTGTGCCAAATATGCGTTGTGTGTATTTCTATTTCCATTAAAGTTTTTAAACTAAAGGTGTTGAATGTACTTTTATAGTCATGTTAGTATATTATATGTTCTAGAAAGGTCGTTCTATACAAAAAAATATAGAGGAAGTAGAATTATATATTACCTTGTAAATTTTACTGCGATCTTCATTAGAAAATAACAGGAGGTTTTATTTTTGAACTCAAAGGTAAATGTAACAAGAGTATTTTGGATTGCTATATCAATTGCGGCAATTTTTATATTGTGGGGGGCTATATTACCGCAAAATGTAGAAACAGTACTCGGCGCAGTAGATGGATTTATATCTACATACTTCGGCTGGTTCTATATGTTATCAATGACAGCCTTTGTTCTATTCGCTATTTACATGATTTTCAGTCCCTTAGGGAAAGTGAAGTTAGGTAAACCGGACGAGAAACCACAATATAGTTATTTTACATGGTTTTCCTTTCTATTTACTGCGGGTATGGGAGTCGGCCTTGTGTTTTTCGGCGTAACCGAACCACTGACAGATTTTTATTCACCGCCAAATGCTGAACCGAATTCCAGTGCAGCAGCTGCAGAAGCGCTCCAATATTCTATGTTCCACTGGGGCATCCATCCTTGGTCAGTATATGCTGTTGTCGGTCTGGCGCTTGCATACTTTAAATTTAGACACCAGGCACCGTTACTTATGAGTTCAGCGTTATCTCCTATTCTGGGAGACCGCACAAAAGGAGGGTTGGGCACTGCTGTTGATGTTCTCGCAGTCTTCGGAACCATTTTCGGTATTGCTACATCTCTTGGACTTGGTGCTACACAAATCACAGCTGGATTAAGCTACAGTTTTGATGGTATTGAAAATAACATTTTGACTCAAGCTATCGTCGTATTGGTTATTACAGTTGCTTTTATCATGTCTGCAGCAACTGGTGTAAACAAGGGTATACGTTACTTAAGTATTAGTAATATTATTATTGCTATTGCGCTAATGTTGTTTATCCTGGTGACAGGTTCCACATTACAAATGTTCGAATCATTTATGTCAACAGCAGGCAATTATTTCCAAAACCTGCCAACAATGACTTTTGATATGAACGCTTTTACTGGTGACCGCGGATTTCTTGATGATTGGACATTGTTTTATTGGGCATGGTGGATCGGCTGGTCTGCATTTGTAGGAAGTTTTATTGCCAGAGTATCTCGGGGACGGACTATCCGTGAGTTTATCATTGGTGTCGTGTCGGTTCCTTTCGTATTCAGCTTAATCTGGTTCTCTATTCTTGGAGTTGCTGGAATTGAATTGGATGAGGCGTTAAACGGTGGATTATATGATCTAGTGGTTGCCCAAGGGGATGAAGTGGCATTATTTGCCTTCTTGGAAAACTATCCATTTGCACCGGTTGTACTCGGTATTACCATACTCTTAATTGCATCGTTTTTTGTAACATCTGCTGACGGCGGTACCTTTGTACTTGCCATGATGACTACTGGCGGTACAATTAATCCTGCTACCCGTATTAAAATTATCTGGGGAGCGATTCTTTCTGCTACAGCACTTGTATTACTATTTTCCGGCGGTCTTGAAGCGTTGGAAATGGCAATGTTAATTGCAGCATTCCCATTTACATTTGTCGTCATGCTGCTGGCCCTATCAGTTGTTAAATCACTGGCTAGTGAATACGATATTCTTACGATGGAAAGAAAGCATTATGAACATCGGCCGGAATATTTGAAAGAAGCGGAGAAAGAAATAAAAGAGAAGCGTGAAGAGTTTTATGAAATTCTTCCGGATGAAATGCCAGAAGAAGATAACAGCGAGGATCAAACAGATAAATAATTATTAATTTGCTTATGTAAAACCGTTATTTGTGCACTTTTTAGTCATTAAATAACGGTTTTACGTAACAGATAATGTCAATTTAAGAAATAAAATATACATGTTATGATTTGAAACGACAATTCTAGATAGGGATGAAAAACATGTCTATTAAAAAAGAGAACTTATTAGAAACAGCAGAAAATTTATTTTATAAACATGGTTTTCGAGGTGTAGGTTTAAAACAAATTATAAAGGAAGCCAATGTTGCAACAATGACTTTATACAATCATTTTAACTCTAAAGAGCAACTGGTTGAAGAAGTGCTTAAAAAAAGAGAGTTACGCTATTGGTCTTATTTAGATGCTTTTGTTGATTCAAACACTGATAGCCCGTTCATAGCTGTAGTAGAAGCGCATTGTAAATGGCTTAAACAATACTCTTATAAAGGCGATATGTTTATGAGAGCAATCGAGGATTATACAGGAACTGATAATAATATTGAGAATATTGCACGGGGGCATAAAGAAAAATTGTTACATTATTTCGAGGAACTGGCAAAAACCAAAAACCTCGAAAACTGGAAAGACGCAGCAATACAATTCACTTTATTATTGGAAGGTACTACATCGATGACGACATTAATCGGTTCTGAAGAAGCAACGAAATATTCAATTGCGATGGCTCAAATGCTGGTTTCGAGTGCATCGTAATTAAAAAATAAAAAAAGAAACCCCTTACAAATCATGAATTTGCAAAAATTTGGTAGTAATTATTGCTATGCAGTTACCTTATTTTGTACATACTAAAAATAAGGAGGTGCTAGCAATGAGTAAAAAAGATAAAAAAAAGAAAAATTCATTTTTTAAAGATAACAAAGGCGTTCAAGCAGTGCAAAATCAATTGAACGAAAGTTATCAAAGCGGAGTGGTTGAGGATCAATTGGAAAATAATAGAGGGGTTAACCATTTCAATAATAAAAGCAGGTAAAATCAAAATAACGTAGGCCGGGGTATAACATTTTTAAAAATGGTTCTGTTCATCTTTTTTATGATGAACAGAACCATAGAATTAAGTTTGTTTGCTAGTTACTTGGTTATTTGCTAAAATAAAACTAGGAATGACTACATTCTAATAAATTGCATATACTAATTACCATGAGGTGGTGATTGGAATGTGTAAAGAGGAGGACAAAGATATGAATTCTACACTTAAAAGTCCTAACTACAAAGAAGTACAAAACGAGTATGATCGTATACTAGCAGATATTTCAAATAAAGTAGATAAATCTAAACTATCAAATAATAAACCACTCAAGGTAGACAAAAATGGAAATGTTAATATTTCTCCTGACCATCCCAATTATAAGTTTTGGATGGAGGATGATGAATGAAGCCCGGTTATATATATGACTTAACGTATTCTTATGAAAACGAGAAAGGACAGGGTAAAGACGCCCTGTCCTAATTTTATTTATTCAGCGAGAAGACGGTATTGCACAAGGTTTGAAGATAACTGGTACTAAAAGAGAGCAAAACAGAATTCCTATTAATCATAGTCCTAATTCTGGTTTGACAAAGAAATCATATGTACAAATAGATAGATCAGAAATTTTTGAATTTGATAGAAGCATTAAACCCAGAGGTATGCTTGATCCTTTTGAATTTCTTGAAATTGTAGAGGCATTTAATAATTATAAAAAGTAGTATATACTTACATATTCCGAGAAAATGATAAAGGGGATTGGTATGTTGAATGAAGAAGGTACTCGCTAAAATTAAAGAAAAATATATGGCTATGGATGTTGTTTTGCTAGGTGTGAACTACTCCTGGTGGGGGAAGGAAACGAATTAACTTTGAATACGGATATCATTATTTATACCAGCAACAATGCAAATGGCTAGAACTCAGTTTTATTTTGGGTAGTTCCATTAAGTTCTGCAATTTTATAATAATAACAAACTCCCAAAGCAAAGATTATTGTAACAGATATACAGATACAAAGAGGAGGGAAGCTAGTTATATGAAAAATAACACTCAAATAGATTATTACGTAAAATATAAATTTGACGTAATAATTGTGGTTTTAACTGAAGTATTGTAAAATGTATCTATGAGGTGATCATTATGGCAAATAATTCAAAACAGCAACTATATAATAAACTGCAAGCTTTACTTAAGGAACTTCCTTGGTATGTCGAAGAATTTATCAATCATAAAGAAAGAAAATTATCACCAGCTTCATTACTCAATTATGCGCACGATTATAAAATCTTTTTCAATTGGCTCATCACCGAGGATTTTTATTCTGGTAAACTGAAAGATTTGCCGCTTGAGTTGCTTGAATCACTCACTGTTCAAGAAGCTGAGCGATTTTTGACATTTCTTCAATATCAATTACATAACAAAGAACTTACGATTAACCGTAAGCTATCGGCATTAAAGTCGCTTTTCAATTACTTGCAAAATATTGCTGAAACACGTGATTTACAACCCTATTTAAAGCGTAATGTGATGGCCAAGCTTGAATTCAATGATATCAAAGAAAGTATGGAAACAACTGCAAACAAAATGGAAGGAAAAATTTTAATGGGTGATGAATACGAACGTTTTCGCCAATTTATTGCTTATGAATATGGTGAGCTTTATAAAGACAATAAAAAACTCGCCAACTTTCACACTCTAAATCGGGAACGTGATACAGCGATTGTTTCGCTTATTTTAGGCTCCGGATTACGGCTTTCAGAGCTTGTGAATCTGGATTTAGATGATATTGATCACAGCAAGTTTACTGCGCGCGTTATTCGGAAAGGCAACAAAGAACAATATGTTTATTTCAGCAAGCAAGCGATGGATGATTTAAACGAGTATTTACAAATTAGATCGAATCGTTATCATGTTGAGAAAACAAATAAAGCTTTATTTGTTGCTGCTGCCATGGGACCAAAAGGAACGCCAAGACGGTTGACCGCACGTTCTATTGAAAAATTGATCGAAAAATACGCCAATGCTTTCGGTAAACCATCATTATCCGTTCATAAATTAAGACATTCCTTTGCAACAAGGTATCACAATGAAATTAACGATGTACCGAAGTTAAGACGCCAACTCGGGCATTCGTCGATACAAACGACGATGATTTATACGCATATTAACAATGACGATTTAAAGAATGCTGTAGATAAGATGGATATTCCTAAAGATGATGAATGATTATCAGAGCTTTATACAAATTACTATAAAGTTTTAAATCTGCCTGGGTTTTCACTTGATTATACGAACAAATGTTTGTATAATCTATATTAATAAACAAATTGAAAGGAGATAAAAAATGTCTAGAAACCAAGGAATTACAGATGAAGCTATTATCAAGATGTATAAAAGCGGCATGCCTTATAAAGAAATGGTTTCTCGTATCGGCATTTCTGATCGAGCTATTCGTAATATCATGTATAAACATGGCGTTAAAATGAATAGAGAGCAATCTTCAGGACAACCTCGAAAGCATAAAATTAATGAACATTATTTTAAAACATGGTCTCATGAAATGGCATGGGTTTTGGGGTTGTTTATAACAGATGGTTGTATAAATAACCGTATATCCAGTGTTTCATTAACTCAAAAAAATCAAACAGTACTTCGTCGAGTAGCAGAATATATGGATGCAGATTATATTTTGTTAAAAAATTATAAAACAAGGAAAACACCAACTCTGGTGATTAATTCAAAAGAAATTAAACTCGATTTGGCTCGTTTAGGAGTATTGCCTAATAAATCATTATCTGTACCATTTCCTAAAGTGCCAGATGAGTTCCTGCCCTCTTTTATCAGAGGAGTTGTTGATGGTGACGGTTGGGTTCAAAAGAAAGGATATGTGATGAATATCACTACAGCTAGTTCCAGTTTTGCTAAAGGACTTTTATTCGTTTTTCAAACGTGGAAACTCCGTAGTGAAATAACGGAAGAAATTACTCAGGCTGGTAATCCGTTTTTTCGGGTTTGGGTAAAAGGCAAATTGGACCTCCCCCGGCTGGCGGATATTATTTACAATAGTGAAATAGAACATTATGAATCTTATAAAGAAAATTACTTAAGAGTTCATTCAAAAACACATTAACAAATAAGAAAGGAGTAAAAAAATGTGGAAACTAATAAACGGAAGACTAATTCAGACAGCTGATGCATCAAGAGTAAAATTCAGAACAAATGTAAGCAAGTCGATTATTGATCAATTAAATACAATGGCTATTCAATATGACACATACCCCAATTATTTATTAGAATCAGGATTACAAGGAGTTTTAAAACAAGGTATTGTCCAATTTGATAAAAACTCTCGCCCAAAAGATCGTGTTCAATATAAAACAACATATGACCAGGAATTATTACTTGAAGTGAAGGATTTTGCGAAAGAACATAAATTAAGCGTCAATGATGTACTAGAATATAGTATTCATTTTATTGATTTTAATTCTTTGAAGAAGAGAAGTAATAAACATCGAATTGAAAGGTTTTAATTTATTATTTCTTATAACGCCATTTCCATAACACCTATTATCAGAATCTATATTTAAAACTAAAAAATCTCATCTCATTAAGAAGTATACTTTGGATAGTGAGACAAAATAACATTTTGAAACAGATTTGTTTATATATCATTCCGATTCATTTAAATGAATTTAGTCGTAAATTTGATTGATCAGCAATCTCTGTATACTGGCTTTGCTGTGAACTTGCTAGCATTTTAGCAGCAAAGCCATCCTTAGTAAAATTACTTTAAACAACTGCACTCCAATTGTAAGCCCCTTTGAATAATAAGGATTCCTGCTGATTTACTTTATAAAAATCCTATTTCTCTTCCATGATATATTTGCCAATAAGATTTCTCTTTTTCTGCATTCGGTTCTAATTCATCAGCGCTCTTTGCTCAAACATTTTACCAAAAATCTATTTCCTTTTTAATTGTCAGAATATTAATACATATATTTGCGCTGCTTTACTTTACTGTAAATTGATAAATACATTATGCTATCATATCTACTAAGAGGTGATTATTAATGAAGTATGTATCTGCTAGAGTTCAAGGGCGGGTGCAAGGCGTCGGATTTCGCTATTTCGCGCAGCACACGGCTATGAGCCATGATATTGTAGGCTGGGTAAAAAATGAAGATGACGGTGCTGTTGCCCTAGAAGCATATGGAGAAGATGATAAAGTGGACCGTTTTCTGGAAGAAATTAAAAAAGGCCCTTCCCGATTTGCAAAAGTAAGCGAGATGGATGTTAATAAGCTTTCTGGAGAACCGGAGTATACCTCTTTTAATGTTAGATATTAAAAATGAACAGGCTCGGCATCATGCATAATAAGTGATGTCGAGCCTGTTCATTATAGTATTGGTGAAAGTAAACGGGATATATTTTCTTTGAATTTAATCCATAAGGATCTCTTGCTATAACGCTCAACTGTTAGTTCAGAACTTCGTGTACTGTCTTCTTCAAATATGTTATATAATTCTTCAGCCACCCTCTCATCATAAGTAATTGCATTCACTTCAAAATTTAAGCGAAAGCTTCTGGAATCAATGTTCATCGTTCCGACAGAAGCGATTTTTTTATCTACCACGATTGTTTTGGCATGCAGAAAACCATTATCATAAAGTAATATTTTTGCGCCATACTTTAACAAGTCGCCGACATATGCCCATGTTGCCCAGTAAACGAATGGATGATCCGGCTTACAGGGAATCATAATCCGTACGTCCACTCCAGATAAAAGTGCCATTTTACAAGCATCCATAAAACTGGTATCTGGTATAAAATAAGGCGTTTGGATATAGACGCTTTCTTTTGCAGAGAGTATCATTTTAATATACATATTCTTTAAGTGCTCAGTCTCTGAGTTCGGGCCACTGGAAACGATTTGCACAGGACTTGTTCCATGATGCTGTTCTAAATGAAAACAAAAATCTTTATAATCATCATGTTGCTTGTCATTTCCAGCTTGATGCCAGTCCATGATAAATCTTATTTGAATATCATTCACAGCATTTCCGTATATTTTAAAATGCGTATCCCGCCAGTAGCCAAATTTTTTATTCTCTCCAAGGTATTCATCACCAACATTGAAGCCGCCAATATAGGATAATTCGCCATCAATAATGACAAGTTTTCTGTGATTGCGGTTATTAATCCGGAAATTAATCAGCTTTAAGAAAGACGGAAAGAAAACACGGACTTCCCCGCCAGCTTGTTTTAAATCATCAAAAAATCCGGATGATAACTTTTTCGAACCGACTTCATCATATAAGACACGCACCTTCACGCCCTCTTTCGCTTTTGCAATCAGCGCATCTCTGAGTCTTTTTCCAAGGTGATCCGGCTGGATAATATAATATTGCACATTCACTTCTTGAGTCGCTGCCTTAATGTCACTCAGAAGCGCATCGAACTTTTGGTGACCGTCATTAAATATGACCATCTCGTTATCCTCTGATAATCTGCCGTGAGAGGAACGTAAATTCATGGTAATGAGGTCATCATAATGTTTTAACCAGGGAATGTTATCGTGTTTTTCTTCATCGATGAGCTTTAATTGTGTCTCAACCTCTTCTTTAAGCATTTTTTGCTCTTCAGCTGTTAAGCCATAGAAATTATTCTGTTTTAAACTGCGGCCCAAGAAAATATAAATTAAAAAACCGATAATAGGTAAGAAAAATAAAACCAACAACCATGCCCACGTGTAACCGACATCCCGTTTTTCAAAAAATAATACCCCCAGCGCTAATAATAAATTAATAAAAATAATGATGGAGGCAATCGTTGTAATGATATTACCTATTTCCATTGCCACTATGAATCACCTTCTTTATTTTATATTGAACTATGGTATCAGATTTATCCATATTATATAAAATGGAAAGTGAAGTCAATGATTGCTGCGAATAAATAAAAGGAACACGTTTTTTATTTACCAAAACGTGTTCCTTTTTCAGGTTTAATCATCCAAAGATATTTTTCTTAAAGGGTTTTTTGCCGGTCCTGCCATTACCTCGCCATCATAATGATAACGGGATCCATGGCAGGGACAATCCCAAGTCCTGTCAGCACCGTTCCAATTCACTTCGCAGCCCAGATGCGTACAAGTTGTATCAAGGACATGCAATTGATCTTCCTTGTCTTTATAAACGCCAACGCGGTCCCCTTTTACCGTTGTAATAGCAGCCTCATCAATTTCTAATGTATCTATTTCTTTAGAGGCAGGAAAAGACAATTTCCCTTTTAAAAATTCTGTTGCCACTTCCATGTTAAAACGGAATAAGTTCTTTAACATTGGCTTTGATGTGAACCGTTCCGGGGTAAATAAATCTTTGTATGGACTTTCACCCTTTTTCGTGATAATGTCCGTCATTATTTTGGCAGCTAATGTCCCGTTTGTCATTCCCCATTTTCGGTAGCCGGTGGCAATGAGTATGGAAGGGTCGTCTCCGGTTATTGCACCGATGTAGGGTATGTTATCCAAAGTAGTAAAGTCTTGTGCCGACCATTGATAAGGAAAATCCGTTATCTCAAACTGCTCTGCAGCAAACGTCTTCAGATTTTCATAACATGATTTTTCATCTATTTTTTCTCCGGAACGATGGTTTTCACCGCCAATAAGAAGATACGTATCTTTATGATTTAATGTAGCTGTACGGATGGAACGGGTTGGATTTTCAGCATTGATATACATTCCGCCTGGATATGTTCCGGTCCATTTTCCGGATACAATATAAGACCGTTCTGCATACATTTTTGCAAAATAAAGCCCTTGATGATCAATATACGGAAATTGGGTGGCCACTACCAAATAGTCACATGAAACACGATGTTCATCCTTTGTCATAACCGTTTTTTGTCTATTATATTCAAGCTTCATTGCTACGGTTTGCTCGTAAACCTCTGTTCCGTTTTTTACAGCTTCCTCAAGCATCCACTGCAAGTATTTTAACGGATGAAATTGAGCTTGTTCCGGCATTTTTAATGCTTGTTTACACGGAATTTCAAGCGGCATCTCTGTAGTAAGTTCACCAGGGATATCCAAAGCTTGATATGCTTCTAATTCCTTTTCTAATTGAGCTAAATAAGCATCATCATTTGTAAAAAGAAAAGCATCTTGTTCTTCGTATTGACAATCAATCCGATGCTGGGTGATTGCATTTTTTATGAAATCCATGGATTCTCGGGTTGCCTGGTAATATTGTTTTGCTTTTTCTTCCCCTATGGTTTCCATCAGTTCGGAATAAATCAGACCATGCTGCGCAGTGATTTTGGCTGAAGTGTTTCCGGTAACTCCGCTAAGTACATAATCAGCTTCTAATAAAATAACTTTCAAACCTTTTTTAGACAGCAGGTAAGCAGCTGTAATTCCTGTAATTCCTGCTCCTACGATACAAACTTCTGTTTGCTTCGATTCCTGGAGTTTGGAAAATTCTTTCAATTCCGTATCTGTATGCCAAATTGATTTTGAACACATATTTATCGCACCTCACATTTGCTTGTTTCTTTTAGTATTTCCTTTCTGCATCAACTTACTCCAAAGAAAAACAAGCAAAAAATGAGAATAGAGAAAAGACTGCTTCTACATTGGAAGCAGTCTTTTCTGACTAACGATTTTCAAAAAAAAGCCGATTCAAGGAAATATATTCGTGCTCTTCTTCCGGCACTTCATCTTCCATATAGATTGCCTCTACCGGGCAAACTGCCTCACATGCACCGCAATCGATGCAAATGTCAGGATCGATATAAAACATATCCTTGCCTTCTTCTATACAATCAACGGGGCAAACTTCTACGCATTCCCCAGCTTTTTCTGTTTTACAAGGTGAAGTAATAATAAAAGCCAAGCGTTTTCCCTCCTCTTTACCAAAATCTTTTACATATTAAATTATTATAACGCATTTTAAAATAAAAGAAAACGACCTTATTTATGAAAAAGGAGATCGGATTGTATCTAAAACAAATCCAGATCTCCTGATATATCGCCTGTTTAAACCGTTTCTTGGAAATATTCTTTTCGAAATCCGGCTATCCGGTCACTATTATCAATAATAAAGTAAAATTCGTCTGTCTCATTTTTTACATCGTATACTTTACCAGGCGTCAGTTTACGATCTACGATAAATTTTTTGGCATTTGCATGAACACATTTAATTTGTTTTATGGTTTCTCTGTTTTCCCAATCTTTGTGAATCATTCTTCTGTTCTCCTCTTCTTGTTTACATAATAATATTATAATCTATTTAAATAGATATAAATAGTTGCCATAACCTTTTTCTTCCATTTGGTCTTTCGGAATAAAATGCATCGCTGCAGAATTCATGCAATAACGTAATCCACCTGCTTCTTTCGGGCCATCTTCAAAAACATGTCCTAAATGCGAATCAGATTGTTTGCTGCGCACTTCCGTACGAACCATTCCATGAGAAGTATCCGTTACGTCTGTCACTTGCTGCGGATCAAGCGGTTTTGTAAAGCTTGGCCAGCCACAGCCGGCATCATATTGATCTTTGGATGAGAAAAGGACTTTTCCAGAAATAAGGTCAACGTAAATCCCCTCTTCTTTATTATCCCAATATGCATTGTCAAACGGGCGCTCCGTTCCATTTTCTTGAGTAACTTGATACTGAAGCGGTGTCAGCTTCTCTCGCAACGCTTCCTCAGAAGGCTTCTGCTGCCAATTTTCTTTGATGAAATCTTCCCGGCCGGAGCCTTTTTTATACATTTTATAGTGGAAAGAACGTTTCTTGTAGTAGTCCTGGTGCTCTTCCTCTGCGTCATAAAAAGGCTGAGCTGGAAGAATCGGCGTAACAATATCCTTTTTAAATTTCCCGCTCTGCTGCAGCAATTCCTTGGAATGCTCTGCTATTTCTTTCTGTTCTTCGTCATGATAAAAAATAGCTGTTTGATAGGATTCACCACGATCATTAAATTGTCCGCCGGCATCTGTCGGATCAATTTGCTGCCAAAATGTGTCCACCAGCTCTTTATAAGGCATAATAGTGGGATCAAATTCTATTTGAACCGCTTCAACATGCCCTGTTGTATCAGAACTAACCTGTTCATAGGTTGGATTTTCAACGTGTCCGCCCGTATAACCGGAACGAATACTGATTACCCCTGGTCGTTCATCAAACGGTTCTACCATACACCAAAAGCAACCTCCTGCAAAAGTGGCGAGCTTTTTTTGTTGTGACATATCTTATTGCCTCCTATTCATGGCTATTTTTACTATATATTCTCCCCCTATTCTTCCTTTTTTATAAAAAAAAATCAAGCAGAAGGCTTTTAAGAATATCGCGATTGCCTTCGCTTGATTTAAATATACATTTTTGGTGTGGAAATACCTTTTTCTTTTGCTGGTGCAGGCACAGGCGCTTCCTTTTTTTGCTCTGGCTTCTTCTGCTGCTGTTGATGATGGATCTCCTGTTTTGGTTTTGAAGGCTGTGGAGGAAGTGTTTCTGTCGTTGCTTCATTGTCTTCACTGTTAAACGATTTAAAAGCTTTCATCATCCTGTACATGGAAGGAAGGTTCTTAACCATTGGCCCATATTCCTGAATTAATGGCGCTGTGGATTGAACGACGCCTAAAACCTGCTGTACCCCTCCAAGTGTTTTAGAAAGCGTAGAAACGCCTCCTGTTTGCGCTAAACTCTGTGCAGCACCGCCAGATAATAAACGTGATAAACCTCTTGAACCGCCTTTTGCTTCTGCAGCCCCATTTGTATTTCTTATTTCTCTCGGAATACCTCTTAAATCAGGAGGTCCGTTACGAAAAGGGCGTTGCTGCGGCGAACGAGGCAATTGATTTCTCGATGGGAAAACCATCACTATCTACCCCTTATACATCTATTTCTATTCTCTTATAGAATATGCGATAGTCATGCAACTGTGTAGACATTCATCTTATACCTCTTACATACGAAATCATTTCCCGGGAAACCGCAGGAATCAACAATCACCAGCGATAACAATAAAAGAATGTCGAAATGCCCCGTTATTCCTCATATATTTGTTAATCAAACGTTTGATTAAACCTTTTGTCATGAAAAAAGCAGCCCGTTTCAGCTGCTGTATTTCCACTCATAATCTGTCCAAAGTTCATCAAAGGCGCTTAGTGCCCCGGGAAATGGGCTGTTCCATTCCAGATAATCACTGACTTCATCATAACTTGTTGCGTGTTTGGGGAAATAGTGATCATGAAAAGCCCAGCCTGCTAATGCAGAGTAATCATCTTCATCTAATTTCCCGCGATGTGTTAATAAAAATTGATAAAAAGTTAGACGCATTTATTCCCCTCCCTCATTCATAAAGGCTTCATGCTGTGCTTGTTTCTTTCGGTAAACAACTTTACATAATTGAATACTCATTTCATAAATAATAATCAGCGGTACCGCTACAACGATTTGCAGAAAGAAGTCAGGCGGTGTAATCAATACACCCACAACAATTAAAATAAAATAAGCATACTTTCGGTTTTTAATCATAAATGTCGGCGTCAGAACACCTAAACTTGTTAAAAACATGGTAACTACCGGGAGTTCAAATAAAAAGGCAAATGGAATAGTCACTTTTAATAAAAAGCCGAAATAACGATCTACCGTAAACATGACATTGAACATATCATCATTCAAGGACAATAGAAACGGAAAAATTAAATGAATAAATACCATGTAACCAAATACGAGCCCAAGTACAAATAAAATTAATGAACCTGGTATATATACTAGGGAAACGCGTTTTTCTTTGGTTGTCAATGCTGGACTGATAAATGCCCAGAGTTGATAGACAATCACAGGTATGGTTGCAGCGAACGCCAATAATCCAGCTATGGAAAAGTAAATCCAAATAATTTCAGCAGGGCTGATGACCGTCAGCTGCATATCAATATCATTCACAAAAAATTGATAGATGCTTTTCACATTGATAAAGCCGACAATAAAAAATAATACAAATATAATTGCAGTAACAATTAAACGATTCCGGAGTTCTGTTAAATGCCCTCCAACGTTCATTTCTTTTTCTTCAGGTATCTGTTCTGATTCAGACATTGTACAACCCACCTTTTAAGCTGATGACATAAAAGAGATGCAAGGAATAATCCCTACACCTCTGCCGTTAATTACTGTTTCTTTTTAGGATTGTCATTTAAAATATCTTGACTTGCATTTTTAAACTCTTTTAATGTTGTTCCTAAAGCCCTTCCGATTTCAGGAAGTTTATTTGGTCCAAAGACAAATAAAGCGGCAATAATAATTAGAATTAACCCTGGGAATCCGATATTTGAAAATATGTTCATTATCCATCACTCCGTATATGAGCTTGAACTCATTTTTCTTCTTTTATAATTGACTTAACTTCTTTTGCCCCATCTGTGACATCCTGTGTTAAATCACGTGTGGAACTTTTAAATTCCTTTAGTGATTGTCCGGCAGCCTTCCCTATTTGCGGCAGTTTATTCGGCCCAAATATAATCAGGGCTAATATCACGATTAAAATAAGTCCTGGAATACCTATGTTCGTTAACATCTATTGGCACCTTCTTTATTTATATTGTGTCCTCTTGTAAAAGATGTTCAAAAAGTCCACCTTCAAAAACGTACGAGAAGGACACTGTCTCTTTTCCATATCATAGCATGTTTCGAAAACGATAGACAAGTTAATTTTCGCGGTCGTATTGCAGAAAGTAATAGTCGTAAGGGTTTTTTTCATTTTTTATGCCTTTTTTCTTTTCTGTGAGCTTCCACTTGGTTTCATCAAATGCCGGAGCAAATGTATCACCCGGAAATGCTTCATCAATCCGGGTGATATACATTCGATCAGCAATCGGTAAGGCTTGTTCATAAATTTCTCCGCCGCCGATAATGAAATATTCTACTTCCGGCTGTTCTGCATTCCAATGCTCTACGGCAGATAAATCGTGGATAACTTCTACACCCTCTATCGTTAGATCTGTATTTCTGGACAGCACGACATTACGCCGCTTCGGCAATGGTCCATTCATCGATTCTAGTGTTTTTCTGCCCATAATAATGGTATTTCCTGTTGTTTTCTCTTTAAAAAATTTCAAATCCTCCGGCAGATGCCAAGGCATGCCATCTTGATAGCCAATGACGTTATTTTTATCAGCTGCAAACAGCAATGAAATCATGCTTTAGCCTCCATTCAATTAGTGTTAGATTCCTTTTTAAACCGCAATGGGAGCTTTAATAGCTGGATGCGGATGATAATTTTCGATTTCTAAATCCGTTATATCGATGTCGAATATGGATTTGTCAGACGCATTTATTTTTAATACGGGCATTTCACGGATATCTCTTTCTAACTGCAGATGCACTTGCTCAATATGATTGGAATAAATATGTGCATCTCCAAAAGTATGGATAAATTCCCCTACCTCTAAGCCGCATTCATGTGCTATCAAATGCGTTAACAGAGCATAACTGGCAATGTTAAAAGGGACGCCGATGAAGACATCCGCACTGCGCTGATACAGTTGGCAAGATAATTTCCCGTCCGCTACATAAAATTGAAATAACGTATGACAAGGAGGTAATGCCATTGTTGGAACATCTTCCGGGTTCCAAGCTGATACAATATGGCGCCTGGAATTCGGATTATTTTTAATGGCTTCAATGGTTTCTTTTAACTGATCGATGGATTCCCCTCTAGTTGTTTCCCAATCTCTCCACTGTTTTCCATAAACCGATCCAAGATCTCCAAATTTTTCAGCAAAAGCATCATCATGTAAGATTTTCTCTTTAAACAGCTTCATTTGTTCATCGTATGCTTCTTTAAAGGCAGCATCTTTCTGGCTTCGTATACCAAAGTTCGTCATATCCGGTCCGGTGTAATCTGAACTATTAATCCATTTTTCAAAAGCCCATTCGTTCCAGATATTATTGTTATGTTCCAATAAATAACGTATGTTCGTATCCCCTTTGATAAACCATAATAATTCTGTCGCAATTAAACGGAAAGGCACTTTTTTCGTGGTTAACAAAGGAAATCCCTTTTGTAAATCAAAACGAATTTGGTGCCCAAACATAGAATAGGTTCCTGTATTTGTTCTGTCATCTCTGTTTGTCCCTGCATCTAATATGTTACGGCATAATTCTAAATAACCTTGTTCTCCCTGCATTGATAATCCTCCCTATGTTTGTATGTATATCTATTCTTTGGATAAGAACGTATATGAGCTATATCATTCGCTATTTAAACAACATCTATTATAACAGAATTCGCTATAAGTGTGTGTTCAAAAAGTCCGATAAATAGGACCAAGAAGTTCAAGGCGACTAGCAAATTCCAAACGGAGCGTATGTTTTATAATACGTGAGTATTGGAATTTGCTAGTCAACGCAGAAATTCGCCGCGTCATTTTTATTGGACTTTTTGAACATCCTCTATAAAAATGTCTCTGAAAAAATAAACGGTTGTCTCTTCTGTCATGGGTAGTATCTTAACAATGACACAGCAATAAATTCAAAACATTCTTATTATTTTATAAAAATGGCAGGGTTTTCTTGACTGCGAAAAAAAAATAAGCTAATATAGGTACAAGCAAAGAAGAAAGTACGGAATCATTAGAATGTAAAGGCAGCTTCGATAGACAGAAGTGGATACTTATGATCCCGTCTTCTATCGGATGCTGCCTTTCTTTCGTAATTTCGTTCTTCTGCTTTGTAATCACACGCGTTTTACGTGGAAGTATTTAGGAGGAAATTTAACATGGAAAACGGAGTAGTAAAATGGTTTAACGCAGAAAAAGGCTACGGGTTTATTCAATTAGAAGAAGGGAATGATATTTTCGTACACTATTCTGCCATTCAAGAAGAAGGTTTCAAGACACTAGAAGAAGGACAAGACGTTTCTTTTGATGTTGTTGAAGGTGAACGCGGCCCACAAGCTGCAAATGTTGTAAAAAATTAAATACCATTATAAATGAAAGCAGGGTTCTTCTATAGAGCTCTGCTTTTTTTATGGAATAAAACGCTTCGATCATTTACATATCATTATCACTCCCTTCCCCCCGCTCCCATTATCTGTTCCTTATGCATGCATTTCATTTTGTCAATGATTTCATTTATTTGTTCGTAAAAAAGTCATAAACTTTTCTAACCAAAAGGTTTGTAAAAACATTAAATCAACCTATTTGTGAAAAATTGAACGAATTGTGAAATGTTTGATTTGACGGCGTGTACAAGGCTTTTTTCCGATATGATAGACCTATAGGCAAGAAGTTACAAAAGGGGTGAATCACATGAAAAAACCTGAACCTAATTTAAGAGGTACATTTTTTTCCGTCATCACGATAGGTGTCATTATTATTATCAGCTGGGTCGCAGTATTTTTATTATTTTTATCGCGTTAAAGAAGGAGGAGAAAGCATATGCATTTACACAAATATGAGAAGATATGGCTTATCTTCGGCGGCGGATCACTCGTTGTATTTCTATTGATACTCGGATTCGGAGCATTTTATTTAGGAACGCATCCACAAAGTCACGGAGCGACGATTGATCCTGACAACCTGGAAGCAAATGAAGCGTTTGAAAGAGAAAATCTCGGGCTTACCCAAGTTGATGAGGATAGGTATATTGTGAATGTTGTTGCCAGTACCTTCAACTATGATTTAGGAGATGATGAGGAAGGCAACCCCGTATCTCATATTGAAATTCCGAAAGGATCGACTGTTTTATTCCAAGCAGTCACACAAGATGTGATTCATGGTTTTAATATTGCTGGAACCAATGTCAATATGATGGTTGAACCTGGTTATATCAGCAGCTTAGAAGTAGAAATGAACCAAACTGGGGAATTCACCTTAGTATGTAATGAATATTGCGGCGTCGGGCATCACATGATGTTCGCAACAGTGGAGGTGGTCGACGATGAGTCTGGCAATGAAACAGCAGTTGAATGAAGAAATTGATGTAACTCCCTTAAGTATTACAAAACCGGAAGCAAAATTATATCTATCTTTTATGTATGTAGCATTTATTTCCTTATTTATCGGTGGGTTAATGGGGTTACTGCAGGTACTTGTACGTTCAGGGGATTTTGAATTGCCGCTTGGTATCGGCTATTATCAAATACTTACTTTACATGGCGTTATTCTGGCGCTGGTACTGACGACATTCTTTATTATTGGGTTCCAATATTCTTTATTAGGTAAGACAGTCGGTATGTCCGATAAGCAAAGGAAACTTGGCTGGTTGTCTTTCTGGATTATGCTGGCTGGTACTGCTTTAACAGGAACAGCAATTTTACTCGGGGAAGCGAATGTGCTCTATACATTTTATGCACCCTTAAAAGCACATCCTATCTTCTATATCGGCCTTGCACTTGTCGTGGTAGGATCCTGGATTGCTGCTTTTGTAAATTGGCATCAGGTCTACGCTTGGAAAAAAGCACATCCTGAACAAAAAACCCCGCTTTTAGCATTTATGGTGACGATTAATATGATTATGTGGGTGATTTGTTCCATAGGTGTTGCTGTAGCGGTTCTTGTTCAATTTATTCCGTGGTCTTTAGGGTATGCAGAAACGATTAATGTTTTGTTGAGCCGTACGTTATTTTGGTATTTTGGCCATCCGCTTGTTTATTTCTGGTTATTGCCAGCTTACATGGCATGGTATGCAATTATCCCAAAAATTATCGGCGGGAAAATATTTAGTGATTCTTTAGCAAGATTATCCTTTGTTTTATTCTTATTTTTCTCTATTCCTGTCGGTTTTCACCATCAGCTTACAGAGCCAGGAATTGATCCGACATGGAAGTTTATCCAGGTGGTACTAACCTTTATGGTTATTATTCCGAGTTTGATGACTGCATTTTCCATGTTTGCCATGTTTGAAACGACTGGCCGAAAACAAGGTGCAACGGGATTGTTTGACTGGTTTAAAAAATTACCTTGGAGAGATGTCCGGTTTGTAGCACCATTTGTCGGCATGCTGGCATTTATTCCAGGTGGAGCCGGCGGTATCATTAACGCATCACACCAATTAAACACATTGGTTCACAATACGATTTGGGTTACAGGCCACTTTCACTTAACTATTGCAACAACGGTTATTCTTACTTTCTTTGGAATCGCGTATTGGTTAATACCGCATTTAACCGGCAGAAAGCTGACACCCAAAATCCATAAACTGGGCATTTACCAAACGATTATTTGGGCTGTCGGGATGCTGATTATGTCTGGAGCTATGCATATTCAAGGACTTTTAGGAGGACCGAGGAGATCTTCTTTCTCTGAATACGGCGGCACAGAACAAGCTGCGGAATGGGTTGGATATCAGACCGCTCAGGCTGTTGGAGGAACATTGCTGTTTATCGGGATTGTTCTGATGGTTTACATCTTTGTGGAATTAATCGCATTTGCTCCGAAGGGCGAAGAAGAGTACCCTATCGCAGAAGAAGAACCAGACGCACAACCTACACCGCGCTGGATGGAGAACTGGAAATTATGGATTGGTATTACCATTGCTTTAATTTTGTTTGCGTATACGATTCCGATGATTGATATTATTCAAAACGCACCGCCAGGGTCTCCTCCATTTGACGGTATACTATAAAAAGAAACAAACCATTTTGATTTATTTGTTCAAAATGGTTTGTTTATGCCTTCAAGGTATTTTCCATGACATGTTAAAAAGGCAGGGAAACGCCTGTTCTTGATAGGTGCCTCCCTGCCATTTGATTCATGGGGTAATTTAATCTTCTTTCTCCCCAAAATACTGGTAATAATTCGTCTGAATAAACCCATTAAACAATTTACGTTTTTTGGTGGCCGTTTTTCCAAATACTTTCTCAAATTGTTCATACGCTGTAATAATATACGCACTCCATGATGGATGATGACGCATAATATTTCCTAAATCCCGATACATCTTCTCTACTTCTTCTCTATCGCTTAGCCGCTCCCCATACGGCGGATTACTAATTAAATAGCCGTTTTTTTGTTTAATGGCAAGATCGCTGACTTGCATCTGTTTCCATTCAATTAAATCACCGAGTCCTGCTTCGAGCGCATTTGCCTGCGCCGTTTCAATCATCTGGTGGCTTATATCCGACCCTGTAATGGACAAAGGCTGGTCGTAATTTGCGAGTTCTTCTGCCTCATTAAAAGCAGCATCCCAATGTTTCTGTTTCACAAAGTCCCATTCTTCCGAAGCAAATTCCCGGTTAAATCCGGGAGCAATATTTTGTCCGATTAAAGCCGCTTCAATTAAAATGGTTCCCGAACCGCAGAATGGATCAATTAACGGCTGATCAGGCTTCCAATTGGTTAATAAGACGAGGGCTGCTGCCAGTGTTTCTTTCAAGGGAGCTTCCCCTTGTCCGGTACGGTAACCGCGTTTATGTAAGCCTGCTCCAGATGTATCAATGGTTAACGTTGCTTCATCTTTTAATAAAGCGACTTCTGTTTTATAGAGTGCGCCAGATTCTGCCAGCTTATTTACCAGACCATATTTTAACTTCATCCGTTCAACAATCGCTTTTTTTACAATCGCCTGGCAATCTGAAACGCTGTACAGTGTCGATTTAACCGATTTTCCGGATACAGGAATTTGACCCGCTTCATCCACATACAGCTCCCAGGGAAGCGCTTTGGTCTGTTCAAATAATTCATCAAATGTTTTAGCCTCAAATTTGCCGACAAGAATTTTTACACGGTCCGCTGTCCTCAACCATAAATTACATCGGGGGATGGCTGAAATGGGTGCATCAAAGATAACTTTTCCATTCTCTACAGTTGCTTCATATCCAAGATCCTTTACTTCTTTAGCAACAATTGATTCAAGTCCCATCGCTGCTGTAGCAATTAAAGTTACTTGTTTCATTTTAAATATTCCTCTCGGTCATCCGTCTTTATCATAAAATGAAAAAAAGATTCTATTTCATTCAACTTGGAAATAGAATCTGTTCGTTCATCAGCACGACCCTTAAATGTCCGGTAAGCCATGTTCTGTTCCATTGTACTGCAAACGGTGGTCAAGCCTCGTACGCCGGTTGTAATCATCTATCTACAGCTGCTGCTGTCCCTCGTTCGGTTCATTTCCCTACTGGAGGATGCCCCTACCATTATTTGGGTTGCTCACTCGCGGGGTTTACCTCGTTCCACCTGATGTGTTTCCACACCAGCTACGTCACTGTGGCACTTTCAAGAGAGCTTCACATATCATACATAACATATGACGTAGCAAAGCCCTTCTGCCGTTAGTTTATCTAAACTACCTTGACTTATGATTTCATCAAGCACGAACACTACAGGCATCTCAGCCTGTGTGAGCATGGACTTTCCTCTATGCCCGGATGGACATAGCGATTACATAGACATTTAAATAGCCTATCATATTCTAGCAAAGTTCTGAAGATAAATCAAATCTCTCTGCCCTTATTCTTCAGAGTCAGCGTATTTTTTCCCGAATACAGCTTTTTCAAGATTGGATAAGCGTTTTAACACATCATAATTCACCTGTGTATTTTGTGATGTTGAACGTGCTCTTGGTGCTTCTGTTGTCTGCTGCCGGTTATTTTTTAATTGGTCAATTTCCTGATTTAAGCGGTCGATTTCTTGTTTGAAATTATCGTAGTCTTGAATAATGATATCTAAAAATTCATCGACTTCTTCTTGAGAATAGCCTCTGATTCCTGTTTTAAAATCTTTTTCTAAAATTTTCTTTCCACTAAGTTGAACGCGGTCAATGCTCATTACAAAATCACCTCTGAAATATACTATTCTTATTCTTTTTCTTCATTTGTTTATATTTTAACATTATTCTCTGTAAATTAAAGCTATTATAACATAAAGTGGCATTTTGTTCAGCGAGAGACTCTTTACACTTTCTCTGAATGTTCATAGAAAGTGTTCCACTGTGATAAAAAAGAAAACTGAATATCAGTCTCCTTTTCAAACTTAGCATTTTCTAGCATGAACTTGTCTCAGGTTAATCCATATCTTCCTTTTGAAACGAAAAAGGGAGTAATTGATCCGTGGTAAGTGTTTGGACATCTTCCTGCAAATTGGTTAAGTGAATGGGCATATCCGGAGCAAAAAATTCGCTCATTACTTGTCTGCAAGTGCCGCATGGCGGTACAGGACGTTGCGTATCTGCCGCAACAGCCATTTCTGTAAATGCTGTTTCCCCATCGGAAATGGCTTTGAAAATAGCGACCCGTTCTGCACAGCAAGTCGATGGATAAGCTGCGTTTTCAATATTGCATCCTGTATATACTTTTCCGGCACGTGTTAATAATGCTGCACCTACAGGAAATTCCGAATAAGGTACATAGGCTCTGTCTCTCATTTGAATGGCTTCTTTCAGTAATTTTTCTTTCATTGTGTTTGTTCCTCCTGCCCCTTTTACGTCTATCGTTTTATTGCTTTTCATCTTCTTCCAATGTATCTAATAGCAAATCAAAAACATAACGAATCGATGTATATAGCTCGATATATCTTTTCCTTCTAACATCCAGATAATAACTGTGCATCAGCAATAATTCCATATTCTCCCGCGTGGATTGAATCTGATTAGGATGTACAGCTGCTTTTCTTTCTTTAACTGCGGCAGATGCATCTCTTTCCCACATTTCTAAAGCATCATAAACAGGAGCTGTCTCTGTCTTAACCATATTAAAAAAATCACGGTCTTTTCGATCAGGAGGAGCTTCCTCATTTTCAAAACGCTCCCGCAGTGCATCCAGATATTGATTTAACTGTTCGGTTTGTTCACGGAGTTTCATTCCATTCATCCTTCAATTTCAAAATGCTTATCTTTATTATATATAAATTGAAATAATAAACCTGTCTTTTATGCTTTAAGGATTAAGACAGTAACTAGCGGAGGAAAAACACGGAGACTCCTGTGGGAAAGCGCAATGGTTTTCGGTGGGGCGAGTAATCATAGCAATGTTGTCAGGTTAATGAATTTTGTGAAATTTACTCAAATTATGCGCTAAAGAATAAGCATATAATCCTTGCTGTTCCAGGATAAACATGCTCTCTATTATTATGCATGCTTTTGGTTAGAGTCC
>NZ_JBHTKK010000037.1:0-25938 GCF_042675985.1 Oceanobacillus locisalsi | reverse complement strand
TTGCGGAGGAGAAATGTATCCAGAATATTATAATGGCATCCATGGACAGGAATACAAATTATCAGATGTTCTCTAATTTGGATAGAAAGAAAAGGACCGGGCGGGGTTTGCCCGGTTTTTCTTAATACGCTTATGAAGCATCCAAATGACATTTTGAAACAGGGAGTAATTAGCCATGAAAAAAGTAAAGATACATCCGCTGATTATTGCTGCCTTATTTATCAATACATTGGGAAATGGATTTTCTGCATATCGTCTTTATAGTGATGACCAAACAGCTTCTATTGCTTTAATGGTATTGTGTTTGTTTACATTGACTTTAGCTGTTTATGGTATTATTCGAAATCGGAAAATAAATGGAAAGTAAGGAGATGTCGAGCAGGTTCACGCTCCTTGGTTGGAAGGGAGGACGTTACCATTTTCCAGCATGGCGCTGCTTGTTTATTTTGTAGTTTTTATAGCGGCTTCAAGGGGAATATTCAATAAACGTGCCATCACAGGTCAATAGAGAGGAGGATAATTTATGAAAAGAACTGGTGAAATTGTATTAGGCATTATTGGAATTTTAGTATATGGACTGGTTACTGCTTTAGGCGGGTTTATGTTGTTTCTGCAAAATAATGAAGGCCTCCTTCAAGACGCAGTAGAGGAAACTCCCCAGGCCAGTTTTGAGGATTTGAATATGGTTATGGAAGGAATGGGAACTGGCGGATGGGCTCTTGTCATTACCTCCATTCTTGCGATTGTATTAAGTATTGTGGCAATGGTTTTGATTAAAGGAAATAAGCGGCCTAAAATTGCTGGTATCATACTCATTATTACCTCCGTTTTGGGAACCATTTTCACAGTAGGAATTGGTATCTTTCCAGGCATCTTTTTACTTATCAGCGGTATTATGTGCTTGGCTCGTAAGTGATTCCGGCTGAGCAATCTGTAGGATCAGGTCATGAAAAGAATCCATAATGGTTAAAAGGTAACCCATATGGATTCTTTTCATGAAATAGCCTCAGGTCAGTCTCCAAACAATGTCATCGATGAATATATAACGAAAATATGCCGGATTATCGGTTGAATGTATGCTATTATTAAGGAAATTTACCTTGCATTACAAGATAAATAAAGGTATACTGAACACAATATTACCATGTAATACAAGATATTTTTTTATCCATATACCTTGTAATGCAAGTTACTGTAAAAAGGAGGGGAGAAAATATGTCCTCAACACAAATGCTGAAGGGAATCATTGATGGCTGTTTGCTGGCAATTATAAAAAATAAAGAAGTTTATGGATATGAGTTGGCTGAAAAGCTGGGTGATTATGGGTTTGATTCTTTTAGCGAAGGAACGATTTATCCATTATTGATGCGAATGCAAAAAGAAGAATTAGTAACTTCAACGTTAAAAAAATCTACTGCAGGGCCAAAAAGAAAATATTACGCTCTGACTGGGAAAGGGGAGCAGGAATTAAAAAATTTCATTGAGCGCTGGGGGGCACTGCAGAACACGGTGAACAGTGTGTTGGATTATGAGACGGATAATGAGGTTATAAAAGGAGATGAGCAGGTTGAATAATCAATTTGAGCTTTCTAAAAAAAGCCAAGATTTCTTGGAAAACTTACGTGCGTACTTATTTTGGAGCGGAAAAAATGCGGACGAAGTAGAAGATATCGTTAAAGAGTTGGAAACTCATTTATCAGAAGCCGAAAAAAATGGAAAATCTGTTGAGAAAATTATTGGTCAATCACCAAAAGAATATATGGAAATGATTTCGAATGAAATGACTGTTGACTACAGAACGTGGTTTCAATACATTTGCATCATTATTTTTGGTTCGTTTTCATTTACGATTTTCCTTGATTTAGCAGAAGGAAATCTTTCCTATTCTATCTTAGAGATCGTCGGACATATTGTGATTGTTGCTGTATTTATTGCTACGCTTTTTCCTGGTGCGAAATATATTTCTACAGGTCAACATTTCATCAAAAAACAAGGAATTGTAATTGCAGGCATAGCAGTACTGCCAATGGTGCTGTTTGTTGGTTTAATTTATCTGAATCAAGTTATCGAGACACCTGTCATTCATTTTGGAAGTGCTAGAAGTCTAGCTGTTGGTATCATTACAGCACTTTTTATAATAGGGATATCCATTTGGGCAAAATCATGGATTCTAATCGTTATAATAGGAATGTTCACATTGCCGAATTATTTTCTTCATATAACATCACTGCAATATGAAACACAACTTACCCTGAGCACCATTATCTCTTTTGGAGGTATCGGTATTTACTTTTGGATATTGTCGAAGTTGGAAAAAAGTAAGTAAAAATAAGCGGTTGAAGTGATACGTACGCAGAAATAACTGTTGATAGAGTATTTAAATGCATATATTCTTCCAAATTCAGTTCAGTTGTTATGATAATTTCATGTAAACGCTGGAAGTAAAGATGTAATCATTCAATCCTAAATATTTATAAATAATGCATTTTTTCCAAGGAGGAAAATCAATGAACGCAAAGCAGATGATTGAAGAGAACAATCAAAAGCGAAAACAATTAACCGAAGAAAATGAAAAATATTATTCAGACCTTCTGCTGTATCTTCGGACAAATTGGCAAGTGTCAGAGGTGCATACAGAAGAGATATTGCTGGAATTGCTGGACCATTTGCTGGAAGGACAGCAAGATGGGAAGACAGCAAATGAAATATTTGGAGGAGACCCTAAACATTATGCTGATCAGTTAATTGAACAGCTTCCCAGAGAAAAAAAGAGGTCATGGTTTGCCTTTATGACCAACCAGTTTCTTGTGCAAATTGTCGTGTATATTTTGATTATTCGAGGTGTGGTATTACTGGTGCTGCCTCTGTTTACCGAAGTAAATGATCAAATCAATATTTTTTCCATGCTCATTACAGTTATATGTATAGGTGCCCTGATAATGGGAATCGCACGATATATTTTTAAGGTCATCCATCAGTCGGTCTTTAAAGAGAATCACGCAGAATGGAAAGATTCCGTGAAGGTAGGAGCAGCAGCTGCAGCAGGTATGGGCATCATTATTTTACTCAGTGTATGGATGCCTGAAATTGGACCCTCCATTCACTTTTCTTGGTGGATGTCTCTTCTTTTAGGCGGGGGAATATGGGTTATTTCTAAAATGATAAAAAGAAAATAAACGATGCTGGAAGTGTTAAATTGTCCCCGCTATTCATCTGAATAGCGGGGACAATTTAGATTTTAAGTTGATATTTATTTTTTCTACGATTATTTAGAAAAGTTTGGTACAATCATATTTAGTAGGTTCGAAAGGATCATTTTATGATTCAAATAATAAGTAATAAGAAAGGAGTCATCCATGTTTTTTCAAAAATCCAGCTGAACTGGTAAAGTATTATCGTTTATAGGGATATGGGTATTTGCCTTAGGTTTTGCATTCAATCAGAGATGGGGGCCTTTGGACGTATCTGATTTCTTTGCATCTTTTTCCATTCCCTTGATAATTACAGGTATTATTTTGTTAATTGCATTTAATTTCTTTAGAAAAAAGCGTCATGAATCGAGTGATTGAATGCGATAACACCGGTATTAAAATGGAGGTAGTAAAAATTAAAACCGATTTAGAAAAGAGGAGAAATTTTTGGAGTTGCATGAAATTAGAAATGAAACATACATTAAAGCAAAAAATGGAATCGGATTTTTATTAGCGGCAATTGTTATTTGGTCTATTGTTACTGTTATATTTTTACTTCCTGTGGATATACAGCAGAAAAATATCTTTATGCTGATTTCTACGGGAATTATGTTTCCTTTATCTATTGGAATATCTGTCGTGATAAAAGCCGATTGGCAGTTGAAGAGGAATCCGCTTGGCAATTTAGGTTTCATCTTCAATGTTGCTCAGCTTATTTATTTTCCCATTATCTTTTTTAGTATGATAAGCAGCCCGGAAAATGTGGTATTATTTTTTGCCATCATCACAGGCGCACACTTTTTTCCATATGGATGGCTGTACAATGCGAAACCTTTTTATATCATGGCGCCGGTTATTGCGGTTGTACTTATGATATTAGGGATCTATCTAAATGGAGCGCACTTATGGGTTATCCCTTTCTTTCTGTTGATCTGTTTATTGATAGCAGATTACAAGAAGAAGCACGCTTTTGTGGAATCATAAAGGAAAATGTTGTAAAGGAAGGGAGATGAATTCAAAATGAAACTTCCTTATTGTTGGAATTGCCAGCATCATTTTAAATTACGGGAGATTATTTTACCATGGAAGCAAAAATGTCCAGTATGCGGTAAGAAACAATTTCTAACCAAAGAAAGCAGGTTTAATACCAGCCTTTTCGGATTTATACCGATGACAATTATCTTTCTGTTTAATTTATTTGTTAAGCTCTCCACATTAAATATGATTATTATTGGATTATTCATCATACTTCTTTTCTTAATCATTGCACCTTATTTTTATAAGTTTACAGAAAACGAAGAGCCTATTGTATAATTTCATAGAATATTATTAAATGAAATTTCTTAATAGATTTACAATTTAGCGTATGTTGCAGAACAAGGACAAGATGTGCTTGAATGGTGGTATTCTAAAGAAGATAACATGATTGATGATATTGATTAGCTGTTATCTTCTTTTCCATACGCCGGAAAGATGGTTGAGCAGGGAGCCTTTAAAGGGTTGCGTTGCCTTACATATGGAAAAAGTCATCATCGTATGTTAAATTATATCATTTTTTATAAAGTTTATAACAAAGAAGAAGAAATTGATGTTATAAATATATTGCCATCCCGATCAAAACGAAAACGAATAAAATGAGCGTTGAACGAGAAGATTTAACAGATAATTTATTTGTAATAGGTCTAATTCTATTAAAAAACGCTTTCCCGCGAATACGTAGAAAGCGTTTGCCGATAAATATTTGAAATCCAAATAGAATTCACATTAAATTCTACACAATAAAGCAGCTATCTTATTCATTCACACCTTCCGATACCGCCGCATCCCCAAAATATTCAGCGTTACAAAAACAACAATAAATAAAACCAAAACAGCTAAGGGAATCATCATCTCCTCAAGTGTAAACCCTTTTAAGACCACATCAATCATTGCATTTCCTGCATAGTACAACGGCATAATCGGTGCAATCCACTGCAGCCAGGTTTCCATGGTATCTACATTCAGCATTCCAGAGAAGAATATCTGTGGAATAATGACGAGCGGGATAAATTGAATCATCTGGAACTCGCTGCTGACAAAGGTAGATAATAAAAGGCCAAGACCAAGGGCAACCAAGCTTAATAACATATTAATAATAAACATATTGGTAATGGAACCGGCGATTTCCATGTCTAAAATGTACACGGAATACAAGATAATCACAGCTGTCTGCAGCATCGCAAAAATCCCGTATCCGAATAAATAACCGAAGACAATTTCAGATTTTCGAATCGGCGTGGACAGTAATTTCTCCAGAGTACCGCTGCTTCTTTCCTTCAGCATCGACATGCCGGCAATCAGAAAAACGAAAAAGAAGACAAAGAAACTAATTAAAATCGGATTTAAAATGTCAAAAAAAGTATAGCTTTCATCGCCATAGATATAGTCAACGTTTAGCGTATCTTCATCCATATCCAGTTCGGAGTTCATATCTGTTTGGATGTTCGTATCTATATCCATATCTATAGTTTGAGCAATTTCAGGAGGAAGCTGCTCCATCATTTCTTCTACACCAGTGGACATATCTTCCATATGACTTATCATGTCATCGATATTTTCGGAAAGGTCGTTTAAGTTCGTTTCCATCACAGCTTGTGAACTGCCCTGGATAGCAGATCCTTCATCCATTGGATTATCATTCAGAAGGCTCAATGTCCATTCACCGTCTGATTCCTCAAGGACACCGCTGGCATTTCCTTCTTCCAAATAAGGTTTTATATCGACCTCGTTTTCTTGCTTCACGATAATATCATTGTCTTCTAAAATATCAATGACTTCATCGCTAACATTAACTGCTGCAATGGTTACTTCATCATCCGGATCAGGAAAAATATAATTCAGCAACGTAATGACAAAAATAGGGGCTAGAAATAACAATGCTAGAGTACGTTTATCACGAAGGACCTGTTTACAAATCCGTTTAATCAGCTGCAGCATCCGCATATGCTTGTTCCTCCAATTTTAAAAAGACTTGGTCAATATTGCTGACGTCAAACTTCTCCAATATTTCCTGCGGGGTACCATTCGCTGCGATTCCTTTATTTTTCATTAACAGCAGCTGATCGCATTTCATGGCCTCATCCATAATGTGCGTCGTAATTAACAGCGTGCTGTCTTTTTTTAAATCATGCAGCCGATCCCAGATACTTAATTTGAGTACAGGGTCAATCCCGACCGTCGGCTCATCTAAAACCAAATACGCAGGCTGATTAATCAAAGCAATTGCAAGTGACAAGCGGCGTTTCATCCCGCCAGAATAGTACGCTACCAATTTCTTTTTATCCTGTTCAAGCTGGACGAGATTCAGAGCTGATTGGACTGCCTTATTGGAAACCTTCTTCCCATACATATGAGCAAAAAATTGAATGTTTTCCAGACCGGTTAAATCATGGTATAGCGAATCACTTTGCGCCATATAGCCGATGTTATTTAGAAGTTTACGATTGGGAACCGTTGTATCATCGATTCGGATAGAGCCGGTGTCGTATTTTTCCATTCCCATCAAGCATTTAATCAATGTGGTTTTCCCTGTACCCGATGGACCAATCAATCCGGTAATTTGATTGGTGCTAATATCTATGGATACATCTTGCAGAACCGTTTGTTTTCCAAAGTTCTTAGTCATGTTGGCTAATCGCATCATAAAACAAAACACCTTTCATTTAAAAGTGAGTAATCACTCATTATAATATCAGAGTAATGGTAAGATGACAAGAACATTTACTGAGAAGTTATTTGTGTTAGGGAGTGTAATGTGCTGTTCACAGGTCTTGCGTGGATTGATGTTCCAGAAATATTCGTGTAAACTGACTAATGAACTCTGCTTGCTGAATCCTTGTTTGTTATTATTTACAGAAAATTAGGTGATAGATATGCTTCATCGATTATTTAATGTTTCCTTGCAAATTAAAATTACCGGATTATTATTAGGTGTTATTCTTGTGCTTATTTTGATTTTGTCAGCTTTCTATGCCTATTCGACCGTTGAGCAAATTATTTCGGAAAAGCATCGGCTGAGTATGCAAACTGCAAGAACAGTGTCTCTTTTGCCCTCGGTGACTGAAGCGCTGGAAGAGGAGGAAAATGATAATTCACTGCAATTTTTGACAGAACAGTTCAGTATAGAAAATGAGGCGGATTTTATTATTATTCAAAATAAAGAAGGACGTATCTTAACCCACCCGGATCCTGACCAGCTGGGCGAGATAAAGCCATTTAATGATGGTTTTAAAGCGCGGGTTTTTGGCGGGTATTATAATATGGAGTCCGATGAATTTATCGGTCCGTCCATTGTAGGTATCGCTCCTATTTTATCAGAGACGGGCACTGTCTTAGGTGTAACGACGATTGGTTATTTGAAAGCGGATTTATATACTTTAATATTTGATAGAATAAAATTCATTCTTTATATTTCCGTTGCTGTTATTGCCATCGGTATTATTTTGGGATATTTATTGGCGCGGCATATTCGTAAGGAAACGTTCGGATACGAGCCTCGGGAAATTGCTGCGTTATACAGCAGACATGATACGCTGCTTTCTTCATTGAATGAAGGGGTTGTTGCTGTTGATAAGGATTTCAAGATTATGCTGATTAATACGTCTGCACAGAACCTATTAGATGTAACGGATGCATATTTACACCAACCTATCCGTGACCTGCTTCCCAGTCTGGAATATAGCCAAGTCTATGAAACCAAAGATGAACAGCTGAACCAGGAAGTGTATTTACATAATAAATCACTGATTGTAAACTTAGTACCTATGTTTGCGCAAGGGGAATTTACAGGTTTGGTTGCGACTATCCGGGATAGAACTGAAATTACAGAAATGATTCATACTCTTTCCGAGGTAAAAAAGTACTCAGATGATTTACGAGCGCAGAACCATGAGCATTCGAATAAGATGCACCTTATCTATGGGATGCTGCAGTTGGGAAACAATGAACAAGTCATCGAATTGATTGATCAAGAAATGAATCAGATGGATAAAAATAACCGAAGTATCTTCAATCAAATAGAAGATAAAAATATCCAGGCAATTTTAATTGGAAAAATAGGCAGGGCTTCCGAGAAAAAAATTGAATTTATTATTGATGAAGCCAGCTACCTTTGTTCATTACCTTCCCATATTCAAGCAGTGGAGCTGATTACCATCATTGGTAATGTAATAGATAATGCTTTGGAGGCAGTCATAGCTGCACCTGAGCCATCCGTGCGTTTTTCTGCGATGGATATTGGAGAGGATATTATTTTTGAAGTGTCGGATAACGGCAGCGGTATGAAGGAAGAAGAGAAGGAAAGAGTTTTTCAAGCAGGATATTCTACAAAAGTTAATTATGATGAAAAAAGAGGTTTTGGTTTGTATAACGTAAAGGCAGCCCTCAATAAGCTGCACGGAAGTATGGAGATAGATACAGGTGGTCATGGAACGACAATAACGGTTTACATTCCTAAATAATAATAAAAGAGGATGTTCAAAAAGGAGATCTTGAAAATGATTCAGATTATCATTGCAGAAGATGATTTCAGAATTGCCAATATTCATGAGGAATTTCTTGGAAAAATGGAAGGGGTGCAAGTCGCGGGCAAAACATTGACTGGTGAGCAGACGCTCTCGCTGACACAAGAACAGAAGCCGGATTTAATATTGCTTGACATTTACTTGCCGGATTATTTGGGGACAGAATTAATCCCCAAATTAAGGGAAGTGCATCCTGCTGTAGATATTATGATTATAACAGCAGCAAAGGAGAAAGAATTATTGGAACAATGCATGCGCAAAGGGATTTCAAACTATTTGATTAAGCCGGTAAGTTTGGAACGTTTTACAACAGTCATACAAGAATACAAAAAACAAAAAGATGTATTGCAACAGACAGACTATATTGATCAGGACACAGTGGATGAACTGCTGTTTCCATCGTCGAATAAACAAACGGAGGAAGCCGATTTACCTAAAGGAATAGATTGGATCACTTTACAAAAGGTAAAGCGCATCATGGAGAATGCCGGTAAGTCCCTGTCAGCAGAAGAAATGGGTGAATCGATAGGGTCATCACGAGTAACTGCCCGCCGCTATTTGGAATATCTGGTTTCTGAAGGCGTGGTAAAGGTGGAGCAGGAGTATGGCATCATTGGGCGTCCGCAGAGAAGATACTTTTTACAAGAATCCGGATCATGAACACAATGTACAAAACATGGTTTAAATACTTTATTTCATTTAGTTTGAAAACGTTTACATTAAATCGCTTTCACCTTACAATTTATTTAAATAAATGAGGGGGGAATATGAATGAAAAAATATCTGGGATTATTCATTCTTATTGCATTGATTGTAGTCGCAGGTTGTTCTTCAGATAACAGTGAGGCTGAAGGAAATTTTCCAAATGGAAATATTGAATTTGTAGCTCCTGCTACGCCAGGCGGTGGATGGGATGCCACTGCACGAGCGATGCAGAAAATCTTAGGTGATGAAGGAATTATTGAAGAAAATATTAATGTATCGAATAAACCTGGCGGCGGGGGAGAAGTAGGCTGGCAATACTTGTCGGGACAAGATGGACATACGGTTTCCATTAATTCCAGTTTGCTTATCGCTAACAATCTTCTGGGACAAAGTGAACTGACTTATGAAGACTTTACACCATTGGCTATTTTGAGTACGGAGTGGGTTTCTGTAGCTGTTCCGCCGGATTCTGAATATGAAACTGGAGAAGAAGTGATGGAGCAGTTGAAAGAAGATCCGACATCGTTAAAAATTGGTGTTGGCCCGAGCTTAGGAAATAGTGATCATCTATCCTTTGTACAAGCTGCGCAAGAATTTGGCGTGGATGTTTCGCAAGTAGAATTTCTGGTCTATGAAAGCGGCGGAGATGTATTGACAGCGCTGTTAGGCGGTCATGTGGATGTGGCAACGATGTCCGTTTCTGAATCGAAAGAACAGCATCAGGCTGGAGAAATCAACATGGTTGCGGTAAGTTCCGAAGAAAGATTGGAAGGCTTGGAAGAAGTCGGTACATGGCAGGAGCAGGGAGTAGACATGGTGTTTCCTCACTGGAGAGGCGTTATGGGGCCGCCAGATATGACGGAAGAAGAAATTGCCTATTGGGATGAGACCATTGCTGAAATGACGGAAACAGAAGCTTGGCAAGAAGTCATGGCTAATAATGAGTGGGAACCTTATTACCATGACAGCCAGGAGTCACAGGAATTTTTAGCTGAGCAGACGGAAAGATTCGATGAGTTAATGACAGAAGCAGGTTTAATAGAATAAATACTCTATCGGGATGAATCTCGCATAATCGATTCATCCCGGATATAGAAAGTTCAGGAGGGTTGAATGTGGCTAGGTTAATTACGCCTTTATTTTTTTTAGTGCTTAGCATTATTTATCTTATTTTGACATTTAATCTCACAAGAGCACGAGTTGGTGATGAAAATGGACCGCTGTATTTTCCGCTTTTAATCGGAGGATTTCTGTTTCTTTTCAGTATTATTTATTTTATTCAGGAGTGGAAACAACGGGGAGAGAAATTTGACCAATTGAAGGAATTATTTACTGGAAGAGCTCCGTTTTTAATTATATCTACATTGGTTTTAATTTTTATATATACATTCCTATTTGAAAGAATAGGTTTTTTAATTTCCACAATGCTATTTTTAACAGGGCTATTATTTGTCATAAATGGAACAAAACCATGGATAAAAAACATAGTGATTGCCGTGATATTTTCTGTTGTATCTTGGTATTCATTCTCAGAATTACTAAATGTAAGCTTACCATAGAAAGGAGTATGTATTATGGGGGTGGATTTTCAAAGTTTTATGGAAGGGCTGACCACAGCATTGCAGCCTATGAATCTTTTATGGGTTTTAATCGGCGGATTTTTAGGAACGGTAGTTGGTATGCTTCCTGGATTAGGACCGGCTACAGCAGTAGCTGTGTTAATTCCGATCACTTTCGGTATGGATCCGACAAGTGCATTAGTACTTATGGCAGCGATTTACTACGGGGCTATGTATGGTGGTTCTAGAAGCTCGATTTTACTTAATACACCGGGGGATGGTTCGGCTATTGCCGCTACATTCGACGGCTACCCAATGTCACAAAAAGGCGAGGCAGGAAAGGCATTGACCATTTCGGCAATTGCTTCTCTGATTGGCGGGACGATTGCCATTATAGGTTTTATCTTACTTGCGAAGCCGTTAGCATCCTTTGCTCTTAATTTTGGACCGGCAGAATATTTTCTCTTGTTTGTATTTACGCTGTCGGCAATTGTATCTCTTTCCAGAGGGAATATGGTGAAAGGGTTTATTTCGATGAGTATCGGATTGCTTTTAAGTACGATTGGAATCGATTTGCAAACAGGTGTACATCGTTTTACATTTGATGTACCGCAGCTGAGTGAAGGGATCGATTTTCTAGTTGTAATTATCGGGATTTATGCGGTAGGGGAAGTACTTTATAATCTCATAAATATTGATAAAATTAAAAAGCAAAAAAGTAAAGTTGGAAAGAAAGGCATATCAAAGGATGATTGGAACCAGACGAAATGGCCAATGTTGAGGCAGGGACCGATTGGATTTGTGATTGGTGTTCTTCCAGGTGCAGGCGGCTCGATTGCGGCTATGCTCAGTTATACAACGGAACAACAGTTGTCTAAGCATCCTGAAAAATTTGGTAAGGGAGCTATAGAAGGTCTGGCAGCTCCTGAATCGTCCAACAATGCTGCTTCTGTTGGGACATTTATCCCGCTTCTGACGATGGGTATTCCTGGGTCTGGAACGACAGCAGTTATTTTAGGGGCTTTAATCATGCTGGGATTACAGCCTGGGCCGCTTCTGTTTGAAAACAACCCGGAAACGGTATGGACATTAGTGAACAGTATGTTTATCGGCAACCTATTTCTAGTGTTAATCAATATTCTTTTAATTGGATTACTAGTAAAGATTTTGGATACACCTCCAAAAATTCTTTATCCGTTGATATTGGTGCTGGCTTTTATCGGTACCTATACATTAAGTTACAGTATCATTGATTTCTATATATTAGTTATCTTTGGATTAATAGGTGTCATGATGAAATTGCTGAAGTTTCCAATTGCTCCATTAATTCTTGCAGTCATCGTGGGTGCGGATATGGAACAGAACTTTAGAAAAAGTGTCGTTTCCTACGATAATGTGTTTAATGTATTAGTTGCATCACCAATCACTATCTTTTTGGTAGTTATGACGATTCTGTCCATTTGCTATCCTTTCGTTATCAGCTGGATACAAAAACGTAAAAACAAAAATGCATAAAATGAAGATGTCCTTTCTTGATGAGGAGGGATGAAATGAAAAAGAACATCTTGTTGGCTGTTTCTGCATTACTTTATATTATATTTTTCATTTTTGGTGCAGATTGGGGTCTTGAAATAAAAGCAGTGGGAACACTTTTGATTATCCAGATTCTATGGATAGGGAGGGTGTTCCCCTTAGCTTTCAGTTCCATTTTATTAATATTGCTGCTGTCTTTTCATTTCACCTCATATGATGAGGTGCTAAGTTACTTGGGTTCTAGTTTGGTCTGGTTATTATTTTCCACATTTATACTGGCACATGCATTTGTTCGTACTGGTTTAGCAGGAAGAGTAGCTCTTTCTATTTTAAACCTTGCTAAAGGATCCAGCAGATTACTGCTTTTGTTATCCTTTATCATGATGTTTGTACTGACTGTATTTATACCGTCCAATATCGGAAAAGGCAAATTAACCAGCGATATTCTGGATGACTTAGTAAAAAAATTAAGCGAAATACAGCAAACAGCAAATTTAGGGAAATCATTTTTTATCGGAACGGCGTATATTAGTCCCATTTCAGCTGCGTTTGTTCCTACTGGTGCCAGTTCCACTATCTATGCGTTCGGGATGTTTTCCTCTGTTTCTGGTGAGATGAACTATATTCATTGGCTTATTTATTTCAGTTTTCCAATGTTGTTGTTTGTGTTCATGCTTTGGATTTTGTTCCAAATCATATTTCCAATGGGGAATGTTGACCAGCACATGGTCAGGAAGTTGGTATATTCCAAAAAACAAATGCTAGGTAAATGGAGTAAACAAGAAATAAAGATGGCATTTATTATTGCCTTTACACTTATATTATGGCTGACGCATGCATGGCATGGATATTCCATTCCGCTTGTCGGAATGTTGGGAGCCGCGTTATCTGTTCTCCCCTATATAGGAGTGATGGACTGGGATAAAGCAAGAACGGCAATTGATTGGGACATGATGCTGTTTTTTGGATCCACTTTAATGTTATCTAATGTGCTGATTGATACTGGAGCAATGAATCAATTTGCAGCCTGGATAACAGGAATTTTTGCACATGTTCATCCAGTTGCAGTCATCGCCGGTTTATGTATACTTATCGCTCTGGCAAGATTATTATTTGTAAATGTGCTGGGGTTTTTAACAATTGCTTTGCCGCTTGCTTTGATTTTGGGGGAACAAATAGCAATGTTCAGTTCTTTGGAAGTGGCCATGGCTGTTTATTTAGTCGGCATTCCAGGATTTTTATTCATCACACAATCTCCGGTGCATTTAATTACGTATGCATACGGTTATTACAGCCAAGGTGATTTATTTCGTACAGGAATTCCGGCAATGGCAGGTTGGCTTATTATCGTTTTTCTGAGTATCTTTTTTTATTGGAAGCTTATTATTTAAAAAGTGCGGCCCGCTCAGGCAGCTGATTTCATGTGCTGGATTCGGATTATTGGATAAACACAGGGGGAAGGGAATACTATGAAGATAGGAAGCACCTTTTCGTTTCCCAACATATAAACCGGAGGCAAAATGATGAAAGTACGAATAGAATGCACTTATCAGACACCAAAAGGGATTGCTGCAACTTTTACTTCTGAAGAGATGGACGCGTCAAAAGCATTAGCCATTGTTGAAGATTTCAAGAAAACGGGACGTATGAAAAATATAATATTCTTCGATTTTCAGGAGCATACGTGGAGTTTAAAAGAATTACGTAAGCAGATGGAGGAGATTCAAACCGATCCGCATAATGTAACTGTTTATTTTGATGGGGGATTTGAGCGTGAAACAAGCCATTCCGGTTTGGGATGCGCCATCTACTATCAGCAGAATAATACCTTTTACCGCTTGCGGAAAAATGCACTGGTGGAAGAGCTTTGTTCGAATAATGAAGCGGAATACGCTGCATTGCACTTGGCACTGATGGAATTGGAAAGGTTGGGTGTCCATCATCTGCCTGTTTCTTTTTATGGTGACTCCCAGGTTGTCGTAAATCAGTTAATGGGAGAATGGCCGTGTTATGAGGAAGAATTAACAAAATGGGCAGAACGAATTGAAAATAAAGTGAATCAATTAGGAGTGACCCCAGAGTACATGCACATTTCGCGTAAGAAAAATCGAGAAGCGGATCGGTTAGCTACGCAGGCATTGGAAGGAATGGAAATAACAAGCAAAAAAGAACTGTCAGAGTGAGACAGGGAGGGAATTTTCTGCTTCTTTTGCATAATTGCAGTATCTGATGACAATAACACTAATAACGTTTAAAAAGACAAGGAAGGTGATCCTTGTCTTTTCTATCTTATTCTTTTGCCTTTTCTTTGTTTAGCGCTGCTTTGGCAGAAATCTTCCGGGTAATATACTTCTCGATTTCAATAATGATAAAGGTCATTAATCCAATGAGAAAAGGATATATCCAGTATTGCGCCTCGATAGGATATAAATCAAATACATTCCTTAAGAATGGAATATACGTTACCATTAATTGAAGAACAATCAGTACGCCTGCAAGCATAAAAGCAATCTTGTTGGAGAAGAAATCTTTATTAAATGCAAAATGCCGTTCGTTCCGGACATTAAATAGATGGAAAACCTGTGCAATGACAATAGAATGCAGCGTAATTGTTGTAACCTGTTCGTGCGTATAGTGTTCCGGATCACCGAGCAGGGTTACATTCATGGTCATAATCGCTCCGCCGACCAGTAAGGATACTAAAATAATCCGGAAAATATAGTAGGGACTAAGCAGTTTGGCATTCGACGGACGCGGCGGCCGCTCCATTGCTCCAGGTTCCAGTTTTTCAAATGCTAATGCGAAAGAAACGGTTACTGCTGTCACCATATTTACATAAAGGACTTGAATCGGGGATAGCGGCATGTTCATTCCGACGATTAAAGCAGAAACAATCAAAAATGCTTCCGCGCCATTGGTTGGCAGGATAAACAGGATCGTTTTCTTCAAATTATCGTAAACACGCCTTCCTTCCTTCACGGCATTGACAATGGTATTAAAATTATCATCGACCAGCACCATTTCGGAAGCTTCTTTGGAGACTTCGGTTCCTTTGATGCCCATGGAAACACCAATGTCTGCGCGTTTTAAAGCAGGAGCATCATTAACCCCGTCACCTGTCATTGCGGTAATTTCTCCATTTTCCTGCATAGCGGTTACCAGCTGTAATTTGTTTTCTGGACTGGTACGGGCGAAAACATCTACGTGTTGGGTTGCGGTCTGCATTTCTTCTTCCGACATTTGGTCCAGTTCGCGCCCCTCGAGAACATTGTGTTGTTCGGTAATGCCCATTTGTTTGGCAATAGCAAGCGCTGTCGCCTTGTGATCGCCTGTAATCATTTTCACCTGGATGCCCGCTTTTTTACAAACTTTCACCGCTTCAATGGCTTCTTCTCTTGGAGGATCGAGAATGCCTGCTAAACCAATTATGTTCAACCCTTCACAAATATCTTCATGATCGATTTCCATTTTATCGGCTGCTACATATTTATACGCAGCTCCGATGATCCTTTCGCCATTGCTGGAGCGTGCGAGCATTTTAGCTTCCCAAAGATTACGTTCCTCGGAACCTTCTGCCAGGTCTGCCATATCAAATAGCCGGTCTGGGGCTCCTTTGACATAAATGATTTTCTTTCCGTCTTTTTCCACAAGTCCTGCCATATATTTATAGCTGGAATCAAAAGGAATTTTAGAGAGGATGGGAAGCCGGTCTATATCCTGATTTGCTTTTTCTGCCAGTGTGACCAGACAGCCTTCTGTCGGTTCACCGCTGATTGTCCATTCTTCCTCGTCATCTTTTCGCAAATAGGCATCGTTTACCGTTAATACATTGCTTAAAAACATTTGTAATTCTTGATCTCCTGCAATATTTACTTCTTGGTTATTTTCAAGGATTTTTCCTTCTGGTGCATATCCTGTCCCTGTAATATCTAAGCGTCTGTCAGATAGTTCAATGGATTGGACGGTCATTTCATTTTTGGTCAGCGTTCCTGTCTTATCCGAACAAATGACAGTTACTGCTCCGAGTGTTTCTACAGACGGTAAATTACGCATAATGGCCTTGTTTCTGGCCATAATCTGCATACCTAATGAAAGAATAATGGAAAGAATAGCAGGTAAACCTTCCGGGATAGCGGCAACAATTAAGCTGATAACGTAAAGCAACAGCTCTCCGATGGGATAGTCATAGAAAATTGCTGCAAAAACAAACAATAAAGCTGCAATGCTGACAATAGCGATGGATATCATTTTTCCGAAATGTGCTGTTTGTTTTAGTAAAGGTGTTTTTAATTCTTCCACTTCTGCAATCGACTGATTGATTTTACCGATTTCCGTATTTGCTCCAGTTGCTGCAACAATCCCTTGTCCAGAACCGGATACAACCGCTGTACCGGAAAAAGCCATATTTAACCGGTCGCCAAGAACCGTATCTTCCGCCAGGGTTTCTGTATTTTTTTCGACGGATGTCGATTCTCCAGTAAGAGGGGATTCTTCTATTGTCAGCCGGCTGGTGGCAGTTAACCGTAAATCTGCGGGAATTTTATCTCCAGGAGACAATAACACGATATCGCCCGGCACGAGATCGCTTGAAGCGACTTCCTTGCGCTCCCCGTCACGAATAACTGTAGACTCAAGCGAGAGCATCTTTTTAATGCCTTCCAATGCTTTCTCGGCTTTGTTTTCTTGGAAATAGCCGATAACAGCATTAATGAGAACAACCAGTAATATGACAATTGTATCTGCATAATGTTGTAAAACAACCGTAAGGACAGCTGCAATTAATAAAACATAAATTAATGTATCATTAAATTGGCGTAAAAATTTTAACCATTTTGGATCCTTATCTGGTTCTGGTAATTCATTTGTTCCCCATTTCTGTTTACGTTGTTCTATTTGTTCTTTATCTAATCCATGGTTTCTATTTGTCCCTAGCTCCGATTCCACTTGTTCTGTTTGTAAGTTAAACCATTTTTTCTGTGCCATAAGCACGAACTCCTTTCATCCCGGTTCCGTCTGGTACTTTGCGTGAACTAGCATTCAAACGTTTTAGAAAGTTTAAAAGTGAAAACGAAATGGATAACTGTTGTTATTATCAAAAGTTACCGTTTTATTCCAATTTACACCATCATTCATCACCTCTTTTATAAGATAAATGTATCCTCACTTATAATGATGAGGCATAAGAAGGAACCATTCAAGTACAACAGGACAAAAAATTTCGACAATTTCGTGATATTCTTCTGGCTTATACAGCAGGAATGAATGCTTTTAAAACTCGGAAATAGCAGTTAGTATTTGAAAGCAATTATAGCGAAGAGATTGTAATAAATAGAATCAAGTATAATAATCGAAATATTTTTTATTATTATTCTGTATGTTAGTATGAGAGTAAATGGAATCAGTGGGCAGGAGCTGTTATACGATGTTATGGTTCATTTTATTGGCTATCTTCATTTTAGGATGCTATCTGATTGTAAAAAGTCCAACCAGAGGATATAAGATACTAGGATATGTTATTATCGGATTCGCATTAGTATTTGTAATTGTGATCTTATCCAGTGTTGGCGTTAGAACGAACAACATAATTAATGAGCAGCCTTCAGAAGAGGGAGCTTCAAGAATTATTGATTAAAATAAGGAAACCGGGCAGAATTTGTCCGGTTTCCTTACGGTTCTTTGGATAGCATATCTTTTGGGAAAAACCACAATATAACAAAAGTCAGTGTACCAATTAAAAACAAGCAAAAGAACACGGTATGAAATGCATGTGTTAATCCATCCTGCATCAAAGCAAGTGTTTCTGGTGAGAGGGTCTCTCTTATCCCTTCATTTAAGACGGCATCTGTATTTGGCATATCCTCTATTGCCTGCTGCTGATAATATTGCTGCAGGCGCAGATTCAGAATACCGCCGAGCAGTGCAGTACCAATTGCGCTGCCAATAATACGCATAAACATATTTAAAGAGGTAGCGGAACCTCTTGCTTCCCAGGATACACTATTTTGTATCGCGACAATAAACGTGGTTGATGTCAGTCCCATCCCTATTCCAACGACAAATGAGCTAAAACCAGCATAAATCGGTCCTTTATCAGCATCAAGCAGGAAAAAGAAAAACGTACCGGCGAATAAAGCGATGCCGCCAAGAAAGGCTGTTTTTCGAAAGCCGATCCGTAATACCAGATGTCCCGCGAGTGTTGATGCGATGGGCCAGCCGATAGATAAGGTACTTAAAGTGAAGCCCGCCACAATCGCTGATTCGCCCATGACTCCCTGCACATAAGTAGGAAGAAAGCTGCTTAAACCCAAAATAATCATCCCAGAGAGCAAGGTAGCGATATTGGCAATGACCATTAATTTGTTCTTCCATAAGGATAAAGGCATCATCGGTGCAGCGCACCTTTTCTCCTGCCAAATAAACAAGGAAATACCAATGACAAAGAGGCTGAGCAGCCCGAGCGTTTCCGGTGAGAGCCAAGCCCAATTTGTGCCTGCCTGTACAAATACGATAATCAACGCAGATATGGCTATGAAAGAGAAACTTGCCCCAAGGTAATCAATGGTTTTCTGTTCTTTATCCACTTTTTCATGAAAGAACAGAACAACACCGGCCAATCCAATAAGACCAAGCGGGATATTCATCCAGAAAATCCAAGCCCAGTCCACGTATTGAACGATCATTCCTCCTAAAAGTGGGCCTGCAACAGAGGAAATGCCCCAGACACTTGCTAAGTATCCCTGTACCTTAGCTCGTTCTTCTAAACGATACATATCACCAACGATCGTAGTTACTATCGGATGTATAGCACCGGCTCCAAGTCCCTGGATAAGCCGAAACACGACGAGGGCAGTCATGCTTTCTGCTAACCCGCATAATAAGGAACCTATTAAAAATATAATGACACCGATGACAAAGATTGGTTTGCGCCCGAATAAGTCGGCTAATTTGCCATATACCATCGTAGTGACTGCCTGCATTAATAGAAAACTGGAAAAGACCCAGCTATATAATGTGAATCCACCCAGATCGGATACAATGTTAGGCATAGCGGTGGCGATGATGGTTCCTTCAATTGCTGCCATAAACATAGATAATATCAAGGCAACAAGCACGATAGGTCGTTTTGTTTGTTTATGTACCATTCATTTTCCTTCCTTTGTATGAACCATTTCCTTCTTTACAATGCAAAATTCTGTCTGATTAATAGCTGGTATTTCAGCTGATATCGAAAATCACTTCGAGTAAAGTACGATACTGTCATCTGATTAACTTTATTGTAGCAGATGCTTTCTTATTTTGTAAGATTTGGAATACGAGTTTCATAGTTTGCGCTGTATACATAACAATTCATTTTTCGGAAGTTTTATGTAAAAAAACATACAGGAGCTGTTCATAAAACGAACGACTCCTGTATGTTTTCATTCTATAAGGATGTTATATAAACTTGTAAAAAGTACTTTTCCTTCTTGCATTTTACACCAATTCTATCTTATAAACGCCGCGATTGGTGGAGATGAAAAACTTTTGTCCATTAAATTCAAATAGCGAATCATCTTCTAAAGGAATTTCATAATGAGATGATGGAAGCGGCGTATCGCTCATTGTCGGCAGTGCTTCTATTTGACCATCTCCATGTAAGAGTAAACTATGTTTTGGTACATAATCATCAATTCTGCGTGTATTTTGGTCGTAGGATATGCTTTGCAGATGGATTACTGTTTGATCGATGTCGTTTATTTCATGCTTTGTAATCTGAACGGTTCTTCCGTTCCACTGTTGAATCTGCGTATTAAACGCTTCAATAGATAAAAATCCATGTTCCATAGAGCAACCCCTCCTATACATAATCTCTCCTGTATGCAACGAAAATATACAAAAGGAAGCAGGAATATAGAAACCAAACTCTTGCCAGGTTGAATGAACTGTGTTCTTAGATAATTCTGTGTTCATTGAAATTGAAGGAAAGGAGAGGGCAGAACGAAAGGAGTCCTTTCAAGCAAGGAACTCCTTTCGTCTATAAGTTATTTGTCATGTGCCCGTTTATCAGCAGCTTGGCTTCTTGCTTGAGCTTCTCTATCTTCTGCGTCAGCAAATTCATCAGCAAACTCGACATCAATGCCGTCTGTTTTCTGATTTTTTGGCGTTTGTCCTAAAAAATTATTTTTTCGTTGCTTATGCTCATCTCTGCCCATTTGAAACACTCCTTTTATACTGTATAGACAATGAACTGGTCTGTCATTGTCTTGTCCAGACAGGTTGAAAGCCGGTGCACTCGAACTGCCATGTAACGGCGACTCTGCAATATCGCTTTCGTTCTAAGCTGCCTAAGAAAACCTGCACGGACACAACTGTATTTTTAACCGATTTACGATACTTATTCCTTTTTACAATCGAAAAACAACATTTCTTGTGGCTATTATGCGGATTGGTTGCAAAATTTTGTTCAAGCAACAATTTTCGAATAATGATGTTTAATAAGACCGTAAAAAAGGAATAAGAAAAGTAAAATGACTGTGAGGTGAGTTAGAATGTCCAATAAAGACAAGCGTTCTTCCAAGGGCGAGAACTCCAACACGAACGAGAATCCCAACACGAATGAAAACACCAACACGAGTAAAGAGAAAAGACCGCATTTTGATGAACATGAGGAACAATTATTTGTAGATGATGTTCCCTTGGAGGATTTAAAAATAGAAATTAAAGATGAGAAACGAAAGACGAAATCAAAGAACGATTCAGAAAGTGAAAGAAAACATTAACAAAAACCATAGGAAGCCTGGATTATAAAGACCCTGAGCATGAATGTCTGCTGAGGGTCTTTGCTATGATTAAAAATTATTATGTATGAGCGTATCGTAAGAAAATGAATATAGAATCGAGACAGAAGTTGCTGCTATGATATGCTATGAGAGATCATGTTTTTATTCGATTTTTGGGGGGGTAGAAAGAATGCAGTGGAGAAAGGCGAATAGGGAAGATTATGCTGCCCTGGTTCAATTATGGGAGCAATCCGTTTTAGCAACACATGATTTTTTGAAGTCTAAAGACAGAGAAGAAATGAAAACAGAAATTCCTGCTTATTTTCCATATTTAGATATAAAATTGTGGGATCAAGATGAGAAAATGATTGGATTTTCCGGTGTGAACGATACGAGTTTGGAGATGCTGTTTTTACACCCGGATCAAATAGGAAAGGGGTTTGGCAGCAGTATTTTAAATAAACTAATACAAGAAGACGATATTAAATTCGTAGATGTAAATAAGGATAATACATCCGCTGCCGCTTTTTATTTCAAGCATCGCTTTCAAGTGATTGGAGAGTCCGAACAAGACGGGCAGGGAAGACATTATCCGCTGCTGCATTTGGGGTTGGAAGAGATCACTAAATAAATGATATCCATGTTTTTTGGCAAAGGAAAAACGTAAGATATCTGGCGATGAATTACTCTTATTCATAAGTAAAACAAACACCTGATACGAGAGAGATCTCTTATCAGGTGTTTATCAAGTTAACCTATTCTGTTAAAAGCGGGTAATACCCTTCTTCATTATGCGTTTCAGTTCCAACTAAAGGAGGATTGAACACACACACCATGCGCATTTGCGTACGAGCGCGAAGACGGTGTTTATCGTTTTCGTCTAAAAGATACATTGTTCCGGGCTTAATCTGATACACGTCCCCCGTTGCGATTTTTTCAATTTCTCCTTCGCCTTCGATGCAGTAAACTGCTTCAATATGGTTTTTATACCAGAAGAAATTATCTGTTCCTGCTTTGATGATAGTGTCATTCATGCTAAAACCTACACCATCTTTATTTAGAATAAAACGGCGGCTTTCCCAATTTTCGGATTTTGTTTCCGCTTCTGTTCCAAGTAAATTTTCCAGTGATTTTACAATCATTGATTTATTCTCCTCTCAGCAAACGGTATTTCTTTTATATTTATTGTTTTAGTACATGTTTTATACTATCTTCCAGAATCTTTAATCCCTTTTCCAATCCTTCTTGATCTATAATCAATGGCGGCAGGAATTTTACTACTTCATCGTCAGGGCCGGAAGTTTCTACAATCAAGCCGCGATGAAACGCTTCTGCACAAATGTCTTCTGCCAAACCTTCTTTGTCGATGGAGATACCTTGCATGAGACCTCTGCCTTTAGCTTCTCCGTTTAATTCTGGATATTGGTCAATGAGTCGATTGATTTCTGATTTTAAAAATGCGCCTTTTTCTTGTATAGCATGAGCAAATTCATCATTCTCCCAATTTTTCAGCGCTTCGGTTGCTGCGATAAAGGCCATATTGTTGCCGCGGAAAGTTCCGTTATGCTCGCCAGGACCCCATTGGTCATATTCTGATTTGATTAGCGTAATCGCCATCGGCAGACCGATGCCTCCGATGGATTTAGACAGGCAGACCACATCCGGTTTAATTTCTGCCGGTTCAAAGCTGAAGAAGGTGCCAGTCCGTCCATTTCCAGCCTGTACATCATCTACAATCAAAAGGATATCCCAGCGTCTGCATAGTTCTTCCACTTTTTTCAGCCATTCCATACGTGCAGCATTTATTCCGCCTTCTCCTTGTACCGTTTCCAGAATAATTGCAGCAGGAAGTGCAACACCGCTTCCGCTATCTTCTAAAAAGCGATCCAAATAAGCAATCGAATCATGGTCCTCCACATAGTTATCAAATGGCATTGAAACAGCGTGGTGCAATGGTATACCGGCACCATGACGTTTGAAGGAGTTTCCAGTCACGGACAACGAACCAATCGTCATTCCGTGAAATGCGTTGGTAAAGCTGATAACCGTTTCCCGGCCAGTTATCTTTCTGGCAATTTTCAATGCGCTTTCAACTGTATTTGTGCCAGTAGGGCCAGGGAACATGATTTTATAATCCAGATTTCGCGGCTTGAGAATAACCTCATTAAAACGCTCCAGAAAATCTTGTCTTGGAATTGTAGCCATATCAAGGCTGTGAATCACACCATCATTTTTAATATATTCAATTAATTTCTCCTGCATCGCATCATTGTTGTGGCCATAATTCAATGTGCCTGCACCTGCGAAGAAATCAACATATTCTTTTCCATCTGTATCCCACAGCTTATAGCCTTTCGATTTTTCAAAAACAGTCGGCCAGCCTCTGCTGTAACTTCTTACTTCTGACTCTAAATTTTCAAACGTTTTCATTTTCGCATCATTTAATGTTGCCGTTGTCAATGAAATCATCCTTTGATTATTTATTTTCTGTCGTAATCGGTCCAATCGTAAATAGTAACTCATCTTCGTGTTCTTCCTCTTGATCCGGAAAATCTTCTGTTACGTAGCAGTCGCTGATATGGCAATCCGTATCCAGCTTTTTAGCGAGACCTTTAAATAGAGATTGGGAAGGTCGATTAGATGGGGAAACGGTTGCTTCCACATAATGAATATCTTTACAAGTTTCACGCTTTAATAATTGGCGCAGCATTTTCGTTGCTAATCCGTTACCTCGAGCAGAAGCATCTACAGCAACTTGCCAGATAAATAGTTTATTCGAATTATTCGGATTTTTATACCCGGAAATAAATCCAAGCGTTTCTCCGTTTTTTTCTGCAACGATGGAAGTTTCTGAAAAGATATCACACCACATTAAGTAACTGTAAGAAGAATTGAGATCAAGTACTTTCGTATCTTTGATTAGTTCCCAAACAGCTGCTCCGTCATCCTTTGCAGGTGCGCGAAAATAAAAATCGGTTTCTTTTTCAATCGTTAATGTCCCGTCATTTGTAGTGTTTGTATTAATGCTTTCACCTCCTGAGTGGATTTTTTACTTACCTATATAAGACTAACACATGCAGAAATAACGTCAAAAAGCATAAAACGGGAAATAGCGTGATTATTCATGATGAGAGGGGATGCGTATCAAATACATGCCATTGACTATCAATAGCTTTGAATATAATCGAAATAAGCCGTTTTTTACAAAGAAGGGATAAAACAAATTAAAAAATGATAATGTTCTTCTTTTATTGCAAATTTTCATTTTCGGAAATGGGCTGTAAGTTACGTTACTTTTATATAGAATAAAAAGAGCAAGCAAACTTGTTACAAAGATAGGGAGTCGGTATTTGGATTGTACAGCTTTATTTTTCATCCAGTTCTTTCATTTCAGAAAGTGTCACGGTTTCGTATCCATGCTCTGTTAGATAATCAAGAATAAGCGGAAGTGCCTTCACGGTTTCTTCCCTATTACCACCTGCATCATGGAAAAGAACAACATCTCCTGGAGATACATTGTTAATGACATCATCAGCAATCGATTGATAGTCTACGTCACTCCAATCTTTTGTATCCTGATCCCAGGACCATAAAACAACGGATAGTTGATTCTTTTTCGCTTTATCAACAATTGCATTATTATATTCACCGCCAACGGGCCGAAAAAGCTTGGGCCGGTTTCCTGTAATGGCGTATATGATATTTGAGGTTTCCTTCATTTCTTGTCTTAGTCTAGATAACTTTGTAGTGTGATCATAAGTATGATTACCAATTTCATGTCCTTCTGAAAATTGCCGGTAAAGAATATCTGGAAATTTTTCTGCATGAGCACCGAGTACAAAAAAAGTAGCTTTTGCCTCGTAATCCGCTAAAATATCCAGAACAGCTGGAGTATAAATTGAGTGAGGACCATCATCAAATGTCAGAGCGATCACTTTTTCCTCTGTTTTAGCATCCCAAAAAATATCTCCATCTTTTTCATAATCAAATCTATCTTTTGCATGTATTGGATCTTGGGCTAATAAGAAAAAACAAACAGTTAGCAGGAAGTAAGTGACGGTATGTTGTATTTTTTTCTTCATTTAACACCTCTAAATTCTGATTAATAAACTCATGGCTATAATCAATGATTAAATGTTTTTATTATTATTTGTTGGATATAACTTTTTCATTCGATATGAATACATGAAAAATTTGGGGAGGGAAGGTGATGTTAACTAAGAAGAAGTATTTTACAAAAATTTCCATAATAAAATGTACAAGCTCCTATTTGTGATTTTATGTTTACTTATTGGTAACAAACTTTCGCACCTTAAAAAGTAGTTTCATTTTCAGAGAAACAGGAGTTGATCGTTCCTTTGTTAACTCCCTCGACAAGAATAGAAGGTAAAGTGTAAGGCTACCGCTGCGACGGACCGCTTTGCTTTCCTAGGGGCACGCTCTTCAGCTAACTTTTGCCAAGAAGTGCACTTGGCAAAAGTGGATCTTCAGAGGGTGCTGATTCCTCAGGAGTCAAAACGGTCCGCCTCCGCTAGTGGGATGTTCTATACATGAAATAGTTGAACAAATAAAATCATTTAACTCCATTAGGATGTTATTTCTTCCAAAAGCTGTAGCATCCCATCAGAGC
>NZ_JBHTKK010000036.1:0-30401 GCF_042675985.1 Oceanobacillus locisalsi | reverse complement strand
AAATCAACTATACCAAATGGAGAGGTGTTTTTCTTGTTTGAAATACTTTGTCAAGGAACCTATTACAGTAACTACGAGCACTAGAGTCTCTTGATTTTATTAAATTTTTCTAGGTGCGAAAGTTGAGTTGTTATGATATCATAATGGAAATATAATTTGTTCTCTGCATGTTATGAATTCATTTGTTTGATACGTTATATATCTGATGCATTTTATGAAACATGACATCGTTTTCAGGCATATGCCTGACTTTAATTTATACTATGAGTGAAAATGGCAGGATAATAAGATATAATGTTTATAAAAGCAGAAGACGTTCAGCGTTGAAAGGATAGAAATTATGGCTACAATTCGAGATATTTCTGAAAAAGCAGGTGTTGCTAAGAGTACAGTATCCAGATACCTAAATGATGGATATGTTAGTGAAGCGACAAGAAAAAAAATTGAAAAAACGATCAAAAAGCTGGAATATATTCCGAATTCTTATGCGCAGAATTTACGTTTAGAAAGTAACCCTACAATTGGTGTAATTATACCTAGATTTGATTCATATTCCGTAACCACAACTTTGCAAGGAATTGATAAGAAATTGAAGGAATTAAATTATAATATTCTTATTGAGAATACAGATAGAAATTCTAAAATGGAAATTGAATATTTGAAGCGCTTGGCAAAGATGAAGGTGGCTGGAATAATACTTTTAGCTACAAAAATAACAGATGAACACATTCATGTGATCGAAGCGATTGAAGTTCCAGTAATCGTTATTGGGCAAGAAGATAAACGGCTTAACTGCGTTGTGTACAAAGACTATGAGGCGGCATTTGACCTTGCAGAATATTTAACTGACTACCATTTTTCTAAAATTGTCTATCTTGGTGTAGATGAAGTGGATGAAGCAGTTGGTGTACGAAGAAAAAATGGATTTATTGATCGATTTGCTCAGGATCATAAAAATGAAGTAATGGTTTATCATACAGATTTTTCTATGGATAATGCGATGCATACTACCAAAGAGTTATTAAATCAAATACATCCTGATTTGTTAATTTGTGCAACAGATAACATTGCCATTGGTGCAATGAAAGCTATTTACGAAAAAAACCTTCGTATTCCTGAAGATATTTCCTTAACCGGTTTCGGTAATTACCAAATATCAAATTATTTGAACCCGGCGCTGACAACCGTTCATTATGATTATAATAAAGCTGGTCATCTAGCTGCGGAAAATATTGTTCAAATGAAAGGGAAAAAAATTAACTCATCAACGATAAAAGTTGACTATCAAATAATGCCCAAAAATAGTATTGACAAATCAAAAAGAAAGCGATAATATTGCACAATATTAATAATTATTTTAACCGATATGGAATCGGTTCCTTATCAAAAACATGGAATCGATTCCATGTGTGAAATTATAGGAGGTTTTACCATGGAAAAGAAATGGTGGCAGGATGAAGTAGTTTATCAAATTTACCCAAAAAGTTTTTACGATTCCAATGGAGACGGTATCGGTGATTTGAAAGGGATTACAAAAAAGTTGGATTATCTGAAAGAGCTAGGAATTACTATGATTTGGATTTGTCCGATTTTTTCATCCCCTATGGTAGATAACGGTTATGATATTTCTGATTTTGAAGGAATTAATCCAGAGTTTGGAACTATGGACGATTTTAATCAGCTCTTAGAAGAAGCAAAGAAACGAGACATAAAAATAATATTGGATCTTGTTATTAATCATACTTCAGATGAGCATCCCTGGTTCCAAAAAGCGATAAAAGACCCGACAAGTAAATATAGAGATTATTATATTTTTAAACCAGGTATAGATGGAAACCCGCCGAACAATTGGCGATCTATCTTTGGCGGATCGGTCTGGGAAAAGCTTCCTGAAGAAGACCTTTATTACTTGCATGTATTTGATAAAAAACAGCCTGACTTAAATTGGGAAAATAAAGAGATGCGTCAGGAATTATATGCCATGATTAATCGCTGGCTGGATAAAGGTGTAGCGGGTTTTCGGATTGATTCCATCACGTTCATCAAAAAAGACAGTGACTATGCTGGTTTGCCGGCGGATGGAGCAGATGGATTAGTATCTTGTAAACATAAAACCAGAAATCGTCCCGGAATAGAATATTTTCTTAACGAATTGAAAGCGAATACTTTTGAAAGATATGATGCGGTAACAGTCGGTGAAGCACCAGGGGTAAATTATGAGGATTACGATCAATTCATTGGGAAAGATGGTTACTTTTCTATGATTTTTGATTTTCACTATGCAGATATTGATGTGAAATCAGGGTCGGATTGGTTTAAGCGCACTAATTGGACTGTTTCCGAATTTAAAGAATTATTATTTCGTTCTCAGAATGCTCTTCAGGAAGCGGGTTGGGGTGCGAATTTTTTGGAAAATCATGACCAGCCGCGTGTGCTGTCTAAATTGATAAGAGAGGAAAAGTGGCGAACGCCGGAAACAGCGAAAACTCTTGGGATGCTGTACTTCTTTCTAAGAGGAACACCGTTTATTTATCAAGGACAAGAGCTTGGGATGAAAAACTTTAGACGGTCAACGATTGACGCTTTTAACGATATTTCAAGTATTGATAATTACTACCGTTCCATCCAGGAAGGTTTTTCAAAAGAGGAAGCGCTACAATTTGTTAATTTAAGAAGTCGCGATAATACCAGAACACCATTTCCTTGGGAGGGGAAACAGTATGGTGGATTCACGACAGGAAAACCATGGCTGGATATGGCGGAAGAATACCCGACAGTTAATGCAGTGGATAATTCTGTTTATACATTTTATCAGAAAATGATTCAGCTGAGACAGGACAGCGCATGGAGTAACGTATTAACTTTTGGAAATATAACCGAGATAAAAGATGTCCCTGAAGAAGTCATTGCATATGAACGTACAGATAAAGATAAAAGTGTCAGCATTTTAATTAATTTAAGTACCGAAAAGAAAACGGTGATATTAAATCATTCAGTAGAGAACATTATTTTACACAGTCAATCGGAACCTTTGGTAGCAGGGAAAGAGATTACCTTGCAACCATATCAGGGAATGACAATCGGCTGACGGGAGGGAAGCAGTATGTCTGCAGATCAATACAAACAAACGGGAGACCGGATTATAGAAATTATAGGTGAGGACAATATAGAATCGGTAACGCATTGTGCAACAAGATTGCGTTTCAATGTTAAAGACAAAGAGTCTATCGACCAAGAAGCGATTGAAGATATGGAATTAGTCAAAGGTGTTTTCTATTATTCAGGACAATTTCAAGTAATCCTTGGTACAGGAGTTGTAAATAAAGTTTATAAAGCCATTGCTGGTGATACAGACAATGATGAAAGAAATCAAGAAAGCCAGGGCGGACAAAATCAAAACACAGGAAAGGGAAAAATACAGCAGGGAGTAAGAACCTTAGCGGACGTATTTATTGCGATTATTCCAGGAATTGTAGCAACAGGACTGTTTCTCGGATTACAAGGTGTCATCCTGAATGAAACCGTTTTAGGATTCTTTGGAACAAGTCCGGATGCTATTCCAGAGTCGATATTAACCCTGATTACCGTGTTAACAGATACAGTATTTGCTTTTCTGCCGGCTTTGATTTGCTGGTCGGCCAATAAGAAGTTTGGCGGCACCCCGATTATTGGGTTCGTTATCGGATTGATGCTTGTATCTCCTGCTTTGCCAAACGCTTATGACGTCGCGGATGCAACATCGAACGTGGAGCCGATGATGGCTTTTGGATTTATTCCAATTGTCGGTTATCAAGGAAGCGTTTTAACTGCACTTGTTGTTGGCTTTGTGGCAGCAAAAGTGGAAGTGAAATTACGAGCAAAAATGCCAGATTCTCTTGATTTAATGTTTACACCATTTTTTGTCATTATTATCAGTGTGTTGGGAGGATTGCTTGTTTTAGGGCCAGCACTCCGTATCGTTGAAAGTGGACTTGTATATGTTGTTACAGGATTGATTGATGTACCATTGGGAATTGGCGGATTTATTATAGGATTAATTTATCCACTGGCTGTTATGACAGGAATGCATCACCTTTTCATTATGATTGAAACCTCCTTGCTGGCTTCGACTGGATTTAATCCTTTGATTACAATATGTGCGATGTATGGGTTTGCAAATGCTGCAGTATGTTTTGCAATCAGCCGTCGAAGCAAGAAAAAGAATATTAAAGTAATGGGTAACAGTGCGGGAGTTACACAGTTGTTAGGTGTCAGTGAACCTGCGTTATTCGGTATCACCATCCGTTATGGAACTCGGCCATTGACTGTAATGCTTCTATCTTCAGCATTAGGTGGCATGGTGCTGTCTATGTTGGGAGTACAGGCGAATGCATATGGACTAGCAGTTATTTTATCACCGTTAATGTATATTTACAGCGGATATCACTTTATAACGTATATTATTGTCGGGATTGTAACCTTCATAGTAGCTTATATTTTGACTACTCTCTTTGCGGTTCCAAAAGAATTATTAAATGTACCAGATGAAAACAAGGATACCCAAAGTGCTTAAATGGTTTTTCAATAATATAACATATTAGTAGAGAGCATCTCTTTACTAATGAAAATGGAATAAATTAGATTGGCTCATGGAATTTTGGAAGGGAGCTTTAGAAAATTATATGTCTTGGACAAAAGAAATGCGGTATCGACACTATCGTGAAATGACGGAAGCAGAAGAGCAAGAATTGCTAGAAAAAGTGAATAATAGCATTTGGAGGCAGCAGTTTCATATACAGCCTCCTTATGGATTATTAAATGACCCCAATGGTTTTGCTTTTTATCAGGGAAAGTATCATTTATTTTACCAATGGTTCCCTTTTGGCCCGGTTCATGGAATGAAACATTGGTATCATGTGGAATCAGATGATTTAGTTCACTGGGAAGAAAAAGGACTTGGAATAGCTCCTGAGTATGATCATGAAAGCCATGGTGTATTCTCAGGGACAGGAATGGTCAAAGATGACTTGTTGTATTTATTTTACACAGCTAATAAACGTGATCAGAATTGGAATCGTGAATCTTCTCAAAGCTTTGCTGTTATGGATGAAGAAGGAAAGCTTGCTAAGCAGGAAAAGCCGATTATTTCCAAACAGCCGGAAGGATATACTGCGAATTTTCGAGATCCTAAAGTATGGAAGTCCGGTAACCAATATTATATGATTATCGGTGCGGAAAGAGAAAACCATACAGGATGTGTGTTGATTTATAAATCTGCAGATTTTCTCCATTGGAATTTCGAAGGAGAATTAAAAACGAATTTTGAACATTTCGGATACATGTGGGAATGTCCTGATATTTTTCAATTGAATGGAAAAGATGTACTAATGATTTCTCCTCAAGGACTTGAACCAGAAGGGGACTTTTACCAAAATATACACAACTCAGGATGTTTTATAGGGAAACTTGATTTAGAAAATTATTATTTTCATAGTAATGTTTTTCAGGAACTGGATGCTGGTTTTGATTTTTATGCACCGCAGACCACTCAAGCCCCGGATGGACGGCAAATTTTAATTGGGTGGATGGGTCTTCCTGATATGAATTATCCTTCTGATAAAGATATGTGGGCGAACTGTCTGACAATTCCTAGAGAACTATGTATTATACATGATAAGATATATCAAACTCCAGTAAAAGAAATGAATAAAAGGAGAGGTTCACTGGTAGAATGGCAAGGGTATGTGAACAAAGAAGAAAGACATCTGGAAAACTTCTCAGGTCAAACATATGAGTTAATTTGTGATTTGGAGTTAGAAAATGGTAAAGCTGGATTAAAGCTTCGCACAGGAAAACAAGAGGAGACTTTAATTTATCTAGATACGAATCTTCAGAAAGTAGTTCTCGATCGTACTAATTCGGGTGAGCCGGTATCTGAAGGTTATGGTAGTATACGTCAGGTTGCTTATGCAGATAAAAAAGTTTCTTTACGTATTTTTGTAGATGTTTCTTCTGTAGAAATCTTTGTAAATGAAGGGGAATTTGTTTTTACAGCAAGAATTTTCCCGCAGGAGGAGAGTAGAGGGGTTAAAATATTTGCTGATGATACAGAAGGATATTTGGACGTAAAAAAATGGGATATGAAAACTTCAAACAATTGAACATGCTGCCAAAGGATCAAAACTTCGAACCTGTTGAAAGGGAGACGCTTCGAGTCGTTAACTATATGATTTATCAATCTGTCAAAGAGATTAAAGATTTGTATCGGTACCACTGAAAAATAGAAACATTTTCAAGTGGATGAAACAACATTCTAAAATAGAGCAATTATTTCATTCAAAGATGGTAGAATAAAAATAGGATGTCAGCACCTGCGTCTTTCTTTTACGTGGATTTTCTGAAAGCGGGAAGAATGGCGCAGAGTTTTATTTAAGAAAGAAAATGCTAACAACTCTATATTGAAATAAAGGAGCATAATGATGTCTCACAAACTAAATGGGAAAGTAGCATTGGTTACAGGAGCTTCAAGAGGACTTGGAAAACATATAAGTAAAATATTAGCTGAAGCGGGAGCTACCGTTATCGTGAATTATGCGAATAATTACGAAAATGCGCAAGATACTGTTGATTTTATTGAATCGGATGGAGGAAGAGCGATAGCCATTCAAGGTGATGTCCGGGATGAAAAAGCAGTAGAAAAGCTGATAAAACAGGCTGAAGAAGAGACGCAAGCAAATATTGATATATTGGTTAATAACGCTACTGGTCCACAGCCTGAAATATCAATTGAAGAACTTGTGTGGCAAGATTATTTGGAGCAACTCGATTTTTTTGTGAAAGCACCATTATTATTAACAAAGGCAGTTCTGCCAGGAATGAAAAAACAGAAGGAAGGACGAATTATAAATATCGGGAGTGAAGTCGTCCAGTTAGGTACTCCGAATCATTCAAACTATGTCATGGCAAAGACTGCTCAACTAGGATTGACGCGTTCTTGGGCGAATGAGCTAGGTTCTTTTCGTATTACTGTTAATATGATTAATCCAGGATTTATTCCGGTTGAAAGACATGAAGCAGAAGACACGAGTGAGTATCAAAAAGGGGTTCCACTTGGCAGGATGGGGGTTCCACAAGATATAGGAGAAACGGTTTTATTTCTTGCATCAGATGCAGGAAAATTTATTACAGGGCAATCGTTATCTGTAAATGGAGGGAATACTTTAGGAATATAAAAGGAAAGGAAGCTGTTGTATAATTAGGTAACTGATTGTGCAACAGCTTTCTTTTGCAGGTGAAAAAAGTCCTCCAATCATCTGTTCTCATACATTATTAACTTGGGATAAGTAATCTAGCTGCATAGAAGGTAACTAGTTTTATATAGCCTAATAATCGTCTTATCTGCACGATATGAAATAGTTATCTATTGCTTTTATCAAATTATGTATTATGATAAAAATACAATGTAAAGGATTACATTAAATTTGATTTCTTTTTTAGAGAGGTGATATAGCTAATAAAAAAAGGTAGATTTATATGTTGAAAAGGAGGGGATTATATTGCCGACAATTCAGGATGTTGCTAAACATGCAGGGGTATCCGTTGCTACTGTATCGCGAGTATTAAACAATCCTTCATCGGTTGCAGAGTTAACACGCAAGAAAGTCGAGCTATCCATTCAAGAATTGGATTATTCACCAAATATCCTAGGGAGAAATTTACGGAATGCAAAAAGTAGAATGTTATTAGTATTATTACCAAAGATATCTAACCAATTTTATTTGAAAATTGTAGAAGGGATAGAAGAGAAAGCACTTGAATATGGTTATAATATTCTGCTTTGTCAAACTCATTCTAAATTGGAAAGAGAAAAAGTGTATTTTGATTTATTAAAAAATCAGCTGGCAGCTGGGGCGATTACAATGGATCCAACAATTGACCGTAAAACATTGATTAATATAGCAAAACGGTATCCGTTTGTGCAATGCAGTGAATATGTAAATGCGAAAAATTTGCCTTATGTAACAATAGACAGTGAATTAGCAGCTTATCAAGTAACAAAATATTTATTAAAACAAGGTCATCAGCGTATAGGGCTTATAAATGTCAGCGAGTATTTTCTATATGCAAGGGATAGAAAAAAAGGATATCTTCGTGCGTTAGAAGAATTCCATATCGAGCCGGAAGAAGGTTGGTTTTACTCTGCTAATGATGTGTCACTTGAATCAGGACAGCAGGTTATGCGTTCTTTATTAAATAAAAAACAGGATCTTACAGCAGTGTTTGCTGTCTCAGATATGTTAGCGATTGGAGCATTGAAAGAATTAAATACCAGGGGGATTGATGTCCCAAATGAGATGGCAGTAGTCGGATTTGACAAGATTGAGTTTACTAGTATTACTTATCCCTCTTTAACCACCGTTGCACAACCGATGTATAAAATGGGGGAGATATCGGTGGACATGCTGATAAAAAAAATACAAGGAGAAAAGGTGGAAGACATAGTCCTAGAGCATGAGCTTATTATAAGAGAGTCAACCTGACGGGAGACATAACTATTTTATAAAAGAGGATTTATTTTATCTAACTCGTTCTACTACAAGTTAAGAATATGAGGTATCAATGTTTTAATGCTAATGGAAGTCGGAAAATTTAAAAAAGAAACAATTGACTAGGAAGGGGATTCTGCTATAATAAAATGTAATCGATTTCACGAAGGGTCGAGTATTAAAAGAGGAGGGTCTGAAATGCCACAGGTAAAGAAATTATTGCTGATTGGAGTGTTATATTTACTAGTTATTTTTATGGTTGCATGTAGTGGAGGTAATGATGCAGAGACAGATAGTTCAGAGGGAGAGAATAATGACGAAAATGAAAGCGCTTCCGAAGAACAGGTTACGATTGTCTATGCGACAGGTGTAGATACAACTGGCGCCACCCAAAGTCAAATTGAAGCTTTTGAACAAATTCACCCCAATATTAACGTGGAGTATCGTGAAATGCCGGCAGATACAGGTCAGCAGCATGACCAATATGTAACGATGTTTGGTTCTCAGAGCCCGGAAGTGGATGTATACAATGGAGATATTATTTGGGCAGCGGAGTTTGCTCAAGCCAACTATGCTTTGGAGTTAGATCGTTTTATAGAAGCAGACGGCTTTAATTTAGACAGCCACTTTGAAGGTCCCATTCAAGCTGGTAATTACAATGGCAGACAGTGGGCCTTGCCGATATATATGAATGCTTCATTTCTTTATTACCGTACGGATATAACAGACACGCCACCTGCAACCTGGGATGAATTGATTGAGCAAGCGGAAGAAATGCAGGGAGAAGAAGGAACAGAATTTGGTTATTTACTGCAAGGTTCTCAGTATGAAGGGATGGTAACTAATTTTATTGAAATTATCGCTTCTTATGGGGGAAGTGTTATCGATGAAAATAATAATGTAGTAATTAATAGTCCTGAAACCATTCAAGGTTTAGAAAAATTTGCAGAAATTGTACAATCTGATTTTGTACCAGGGAATATCTTGAATTTTCAAGAGATTGAAACAGAAAATGCATGGATTGCAGGGGATGCTGTATTTGCCCGAAATTGGACATATATGCAGTCTTCATCCAATGACGAAGAACGTTCGGAAGTTGCGGGAAATGTGGAAATTGCACCTATTCCTGCAGGTGATGAGGGAAGCACCTCTGCACTAGGCGGATGGATGGCAATGATTAATCGATATTCTGAACATCCAGAAGAATCCTGGGAATTAGTAAAGTTCCTAGCAAGTGAAGAAGGCCAAAAAATTGGAGCAGTAGAAGGTGCACGTGCTCCAACTGTAGAATCCCTGTATGATGATCCAGAGGTACAGGAAGCCGGACCATTATTTTCAAATCCAAGTTTCGTAGAAGGGCTAAGCGTGGCTGTACCACGTCCGGTATCGCCGATTTATCCGGAGATATCTGAAATTATTCAAATTGAAGTTTCCCGAGTATTAACAGAAGAGCAAACAGCTGAACAAGCAGTAGAAAATATGGAAGCACAATTAGAAGAAGCTTTAGAAGATTAATAAAAGGCAAGGTGGATAGGTAATTAAAGGTTGTTCGCCTTGCTTCTTATTTACGTAAAATCGTCGGTTACATCTGCTGCTATCATTCCATAGAACTATTTATAAAAATATAGCAGAAAAAATGACTGAAAATTTTTAAAAGAAATGATTGACTAGAAGCGACGTTCTGCTATAATAAATGTAATCGATTTCAAAGAGGGATCGACTAATAAAAGAGGAGGGTCTGTAATGCCACAAGTAAAGAAATTATTATTGTTTGGATTATTATTTTTATTAGCTGCATTTATGGTTGCATGTGGTGGGGAGAGCGATTCGGGGGCAGATGAATCAGAAGCAGAGAGTAATGAAGGAAATGAAAGCGCTTCCAATGATGATGAGCAAGTTACGATTGTTTATGCTACGGGAGTGGATACGACTGGTAAAGTAGAAGCACAGATTGAAGAATTTGAGGAATTAAATCCAAATATTAAAGTAGATTACCGTGAAATGCCTTCAGATACGGGACAACAGCATGATCAATATGTAACGATGTTTAGTTCGCAAAGTTCCGAGATCGACGTATTCAACGGTGATAGTATTTGGCCGGCTGAATTTGCCCAAGCAAACTATGCACTAGAATTAGATCGTTTCATTGAAGCAGACGGCATTGATTTAGAAGAACACTTTGAAGGACCGATTCAAGCAGGTAATTTTAATGGCAGACAATGGGCACTTCCATTATTTATTGACGCATCGTTCCTCTATTATCGTACAGATATAACAGAGGAACCGCCAACTACTTGGGATGAACTAATCGAACAAGCTGATGAATTGCAAGGTGAAGAGGACACAGAGTTTGGTTATCTATTACAAGCATCTCAATATGAAGGCTTAGTGACAAACTTTGTTGAAATTATTGCTTCATATGGCGGAGCTGTTTTAGACGAAGATGGTGAAGTAGTGGTAAATAGTCCAGAAACGATTGAAGGTCTGGAAAAATTAGCAGAAATTGTTCAATCTGATTTTGTACCAGGTAATATCATGAATTTCCAAGAAATTGAAACAGAAAATGCATGGGTTGCTGGAGACTCCGTATTTGCTCGTAACTGGCCATATATGCAGTCTACTTCCCAAGATGAGGATCTCTCTGAAATTGCGGGGGATATAGCTATTGCTCCGCTTCCAGCAGGTGATGAAGGAAGTGCTTCGGCATTAGGCGGCTGGACAGCAATGATTAATCGTTATAGCGAGCATCCGGAAGAGTCATGGGAATTAGTAAAATATTTAACTGGTGAACAAGGACAAAAAACCGGAGCAATTGTAGGAAACCATGCTCCAACTGTCGAAGCGCTTTATGATGATCCAGAAGTACAAGAAGCTGCCCCTTTATTCCAAAATCCAGATTTTGTTGAGGGACTAAGTGCAGCTGTTCCACGGCCAGTATCACCGATTTACCCTGAGATCTCTGATATTATTCAGATTCAGGTGTCACAGGTGCTGACAGGTGATCAAACAGCTGAACAAGCTGCAGAGAATATGCAGACCCAAATTGAAAACGCTATGGAAGAATAAAGGCTTTCTAAAGAGATGAGCAAGATGATTGCTGTGAATTTCATCTTGCTCTTTCTATTAAGCATATCTACATGTGTGCTTAACAGAAAGGGAGGGGAAAAAATGTGAAGAAATTTCATTTGAATGAAAAGCGGCTGGGGTATTTGATGATACTTCCATCTATCATACTTGTCGTATTAGTAACATTGTGGCCAGTTGCCCAGTCCTTTTATAATAGTTTATTTGATTATCGCTTAAATGACCCGACGAGGTCGGAGCGGATGTTGAGTGCTAATATGGATTTGGAACGTTATGTGGATAATTACTTTTATATTGACAGTCAACTTAGCAATTTAGAAGGCAGTGCTGATGGTGATGATATAGCGACTATTCAGCAAGCCAGAGAGACAATTCAAGGTTTTCATAGTGAATTGGAATCAGATAGTGAAATCAATGCTAAAATGGAAGAAATTGATGAGCTTTTGATGAATTTCGAGCCGATTTCTGACAGCGATTTAAAATATGCGAAATTAGATAATGATTTTGCAGAAGATTATCGCACTGCTTTAAGTTCCATTTCAGAAGAACTGCAAGTGATGGCTGCAGACACAGAGAATGAGAGCTTAGTACAGGATTATGAACAAACAAGCTCCTTGCTTGAGGCTGCCAGTACAAATATTTTGGAATCTAATTTTATTGGCTTATCAAATTATGCTAAATATCTTCAAGATAGCCGAATGTGGAAATCTCTAAGTAACACGATGATATTTACGATTACTTCTGTTGCTTTTGAACTTGCATTAGGTTTAGCCGTTGCCTTATTAATTAATCGTACCTTTAACGGTCGCGGTATTGTACGAGCCTCCGTGCTAATTCCTTGGGCAATACCGACTGCAGTAGGTGCCATGATGTGGGGGTTCTTATTAGATGGTCAAACGGGTATCATAGCGCATTATTTTAATGAATGGAATCTGATACCTAATTCATCTTGGCTGCTGTCTACATCATCCGGTGGGATGTTCTCGATTATTTTTGCTGATGTGTGGAAAACGACACCTTACATGGCATTATTGCTCTTAGCTGGACTGCAGACCATACCGAATTCCTTATACGAAGCAAGTGATGTAGATGGAGCTAACAAATTTCAACAATTCTTTAAGATAACACTGCCATTGTTGAAATCTTCTATTTTAGTTGCTTTATTATTTAGAACGCTTGATGCCTTCCGGGTATTCGATCTTATCTATGTACTAACTGGCGGGGGACCAGCGAATGCTACCGAATCTATTTCGATATACGCCTACATAACCTTGTTCTCACAACAGAACTTTGGGGAAGGTTCCGTATTATCGGTGATTGTATTCTTAGCGGTAGCATTGATTAGCTTTATTTATGTACGCTTAATTGGTTCAGATCTATTCGCAGGACGTACGAAATAGGAAGGAGAAATAATATGAATAAACGTGCAGGTATAGGTTTTTATATATTCTTAGTCATATTTGTATTTTTAGTGATGTTTCCGTTTATTTGGGTGTTCTTAACGTCAATAAAGCCTGTAGGAGAAATTTTTACATCTTTTAGCTGGTTTACATCAAATCCCACAGTAGAGTCCTATGAAGCTGCGTTAACGAATCGCCCGCTTTTGCGATATATGTTAAATAGTTTTATAGTTTCAACGGTAACAACAATTTTGGCGGTAGGTTGTGCTGCCTTTGCATCTTACGCGGTAACTAGACTACCGATTAAAGGGAAAGGTTTATTCCTGGGAGTAGTTTTAGCTGCCTCTATGTTTCCGCAAGTAGCAGTTATTTCGCCTATCTTTAATATAGTGACAGAGTTAGGTTTACGAAATAGTTATACAGGATTGATTATTCCTTACATGACAATCAGTTTACCATTATCAATCTGGATTCTGTCTACCTTTTTTCAAAAGATTCCATTCGAATTGGAGGAATCAGCAAAACTTGATGGAGCCAGTCCGTTCCAAACTTTCCGTAAGATTATTTTACCACTCGCAACACCTGGAATTTTCACAACTGCAATTCTGGTATTCATTGCGGCGTGGAATGAGTATTTATTTGCTTTAACCATTAATAGTGATGATGTATGGAGAACAGTGCCAGTTGGAATTTCGATGTATCAAAGTGAATATTCTGTCCCATGGGGAGATATCAGCGCAGCAACGGTTATTGTAACTATTCCAATTGTTATTTTAGTATTGATTTTCCAAAGACGAATTGTTTCAGGTTTAACATCAGGGTCTGTAAAAGAATAAAAAACATAGTAAGAGCGGATAACCCTCGAGTTATCCGCTCTTACTATGTGATATAAAATTATAGTTTTTTCATTCACGTTTGTTATAACAGGTTTATTGCTAGTTATTCAAGTGGGCTAATGATTGACTCAGGATTTATCCAGCACCCTTCTTTATTTGATTTTTCTGCTATATTATTAACCAGGGTTAAGTTAATGACATCCGTTTGTTTAATAGCAGGAGCAGTCCCATTTATAATTGCCAGTGCCCATTGTTCCATCGGCATAGGGAGTGATTTCGGTGGGTTATCCGGGGATGACCACTCACCATTTCCAAATTTCTGGCGGATATTATTTTCTTCGATTAGTAATGTGCCTTCTGTTCCATAGAGCTCTAATTGAAACGGACTGCCTTTGGACAGGAAACCGGTCTCAAGAATGCCCATCGCACCAGATTCGTATTCTGCTAAGATGACAGCATTGTCATCTGCTCCGAGGTTGTTTGTATGATTCATACGGGCAACCAGTTTTTTTACTTTACCAGCTAATCGGTTAGTCAAATATATTGGATGGGCTCCCAGATCGATTAAGGCGCCGCCTCCAGATTTCTCTTTTTCAAAAAAACGCTTTGGTAACCATCCCTCGTTTTCTCCCGGGCTTACAACCGCGCCATCATGTGCAGTACGGCATCGAATAGTAGTAAGTTTTCCAATCCAGTTATTATCTATCACTTTTTGCGCATATAGATAATAATCTTCTGTTAATCTAGGAAGGGAAACCATTAATTCAACGCCATATTGGTCTATCGTATTATAAATTTCCTTACAGTCTTGTACTGTAAAAGCTAAAACTTTTTCCGTGAAAATATGTTTCTTATTTTTTGCAGCTGAGATAATTACTTCTTTATGCAAATTTGTTGGGGTGGTGACAACTACTCCTTCGATTGATGGATCTGTCAAAACCTTTTGAAGATCGGGTTCAAAGGGGACTCCCAATTCCTCTGCCCATCTTTCTCCTCTATCCGCATTTTCATCCCAAACAAGTTTAATAGATAAATTATCATTAGCTTGAATTTCTCGGGCGTAGTCGTCCGCATGTACATGCCATCTGCTTAACAATGCAATATTAACCAATAAAATTTCCTCCTCAACTATTTATTCTGCAAAACGCATCCTTTTAACTTTCTTATTGATTAAAATAAACGGCTTTCCCTGTTTTTGCAGATTCGTATATTGCCTCCAATATTTGAGTGACAACAAGTGCTTCTCTTGGTTTCACGACTGGTTCGGTATCATTGGTAATACTTTCAATCCAATTTCTAGCTTCAACATCAGGATCACTTTCAGATTTACCATCGTAAAAAGCAACCCCTCCGGATTCTAATTCAAATTCTTGCGTATATAATTTACCAAAGTCTTCCCCATTAATTCGCAATCCATTTTTCATATCTGCACCGCTTTTGGTACCGCTGAGAGAACATTTAGCTTCATCTACGTCCAAGGAATTCAATGCCCAGCTAGATTCAAGTACAATTGTTGCGCCATTTTCCATCGTTATAAAACCAAATGCAGAATCTTCTACTGTAAACGCCTCTGGATCCCAAGGCCCCCAAGCATTAGCTGCATTTTCTTTTTTTCCTAATTTATGATAGACCGTTCCCATAACCGATTTGGGTTTATAGTTATTCATCATCCATAACGTTAAGTCAAGCGCATGTGTACCGATATCAATTAAAGGTCCGCCTCCTTGCTTTTCTTCGTCCAGAAATACTCCCCATGTAGGTACTGCCCTTCTTCTGATAGCGTGTGCTTTTGCATAATATATTTCTCCCAGATCTCCTCGCTCACAAAGCTTATGTAGATGTTGGCTGTCGGGGCGAAATCGGTTATTATACCCAATCGTTAATTTTTTGCCGGTTCGTTCAGCTGCTTCTACCATCTTTTTAGCTTCTTCTGTTGACTTGGCCATTGGCTTCTCACACATGACATGTTTTCCGGATTCCAAAGCAGCCACTGTGATTTCCATATGCGCATTGTTTGGGGTACAGACATGAACAACATCAATGGATGTGTCTTGTAATAACGCTTTAAAATCTACGTATGTTTTTGCGTCTTTCGTTCCATACTCCTTTGCAGCCTTTTCTGCTCTTTCAATTACAATATCGCAAAACGCTGTCATTTCAACTTGCTCTAGTTTGCTAAGGCTGGGAAAATGTTTTCCATTTGCTATCCCCCCACAACCAATAATTGCTATTTTAAGTTTTTGCCCCATAATAGAACCCTCCTTTTGTAAACGATTACATTTATCTTAGTTTAAATTTGATTTGAATTATTGTCAAACTTTAATCATTTATAGGATCACATGGATCCAAGATTTGAAAATAAACAAAGCAAATACCAATGTTATTCGAGCTTAAATAAATGGTGAGGAAACATTTTAATCTACATTGGTCTATACTTAACGAAATAATTGTATTAAAAGCAACTATTTTTACTTATTGCTCATATTGTATGCTAAAATTAGTTTGTGTAACCGATTTCATTTTTGGGGAAGTTGATAAAAATGAAGCTATGTATGGAAGGAGGGAAAGCTGTGAGCGAACTAACAAGGGAACGATATCCTTTAAAAAGAAGACAAATATTAATTACAGGGGTTAGTAGACGAGCTGGTATAGGATATGCTATAGCAAGAAAAGTAGCTGCTCTTGGAGCTTCCGTTATTATTCATCACCATCAAGCGCATGATCGTGAACAAGAATGGGGGGCTGATGACTTAAATGCTGTAATAGAGGGAATTAAAAAGGAGCTTGTAGAAGACGCAACATTTTATGAGTTCCAAGGAAACTTTATGGATGCTTCTGCTCCCGAAGAGTTGTTCAAAGAAATTAATAAGTATTGTGGACATGTAGATGGTTTAATTTGTAATCATGCATTGAGTGGTTCTGATGGTTTTTTAGAAGAGTTAACAGCAGAGATGATTGATAAACATTATATTATAAATACACGCTCTTCTTTGTTACTTGCACAGTCATTTATGAAACAACACTTACCAGACAAAAATATTGGGAAGGTTATTTTTATGACATCTGGACAACAGCAAGGTCCTATGCCTGGAGAAGTTGCTTATGCTACTGCAAAAGGAGGGTTAGCAGAAATCGTTCTTACGTTATCTGATGAATTAGCTGCTAAAAATATCACGATTAATGTAGTGAATCCCGGTCCAGTTGACACAGGTTATTTAACAGAGGATAAATGGAAAGAGGTAAGAAGTAAATTTCCATTCAATCGTTTTGGGCAACCTACTGATACGGCTAATCTCATAAGTTGGCTGTTAACTGATGAAGGATCCTGGATTACAGGACAGGTGATTAATTCGGAAGGAGGATTTGCGCGATGGAAATCTTAAAGCGGAACAGAATGCTTAAATAATTGTTTAATTATTGTAGATTTGGGGATTAACATCTACGTAATTTCTGTATATATTGTTTTAATTTATAAAAAATATCAAGCAACCATAAAATTGTAAGTTTGTATTGATGATAGTGTATCTATAAATAGAATATGAATTTTAGGCAAAAAAATAGCTGTATCATTACTATTGTCTGTTAAAGTAATGAAAACAGCTATTTTAAACTTACTTATTTAACTATTTTTTTAGAATAAAACCGTAATAAAATTTTGATTTTTATTGACAATTGAAAGCGGTATCTTTATTATGTAGTTAATATTAAACGTTTAACTTTTTACGGAGAGGATGTCTATTGAATATAACTTTAAAAGATGTAAGCAAGCATTGTGGTTTATCAACCGCTACAGTATCGCATGTATTGCATGGAACAAAACCGGTTAAGAAAGAAACGAAAGAGAAAGTATTACGATCTGTTGAAGCTTTAGGCTATATACCGCATGCATCTGCTCGCCAGCTTAAATCTGGTTCTAGTCAGTTAATCGGTGTTTTAACCATAGGTTATAATCAGTTTTTCACGGATATACTTAATGGAATACAGTTTCAGGCAGAAGCTTTAGGATGGAAAATTATTGTAGGAAGTACAGGTGAAGATTTAGAAGCACAACAGTCATTTCTAGATTCTCTAATGCAGAAAAGAGTAGAAGGCATTATTATGGCACCGACAAAAGGGTGGACAAAAGAAAAATTAAAACGCTATTTAAATAACACTTCTATTATATTTTTAGATCGAAAAGTACCTGGTTTGGAAGAATATACGTTAACTACAAATAACAAACAGGTGTCCATCGATGCGGTCAATCATTTAATTAACAGACATTTCTATAAAGAAATAGGTATTATTTATGCAAATACGAAGGTTTCCTCCATGGAAGAACGGAAACAAGGGTACTTGGAAGCAATGAAGCATGCCGGTTTACCTGTAAAAGACTCTTTTTTAGCGTTTGGTGATGGCAGTATAGAAACAGGGCAGAGAGCAATGAAACAATTATTGGATCAGAACACTGATATCGAAGCAGTCTTCATTACAAATAATCGTTTACTTTTGGGGGCATATAGAGAACTGAAAAACAGAAATAAAAAAAATCCTAAGGAAATTGCTATAATCGGTTTCGACGTGGAACCTTGGATGGAATTTTTATACCCACAAATCACAGTTGTAGAACAGCCTGTTCAAAGAATAGGAGAGCAGGCCATACAAAAATTATTAGATATAAAACATGGAGATAAGAAAAGAACAGACGAATTGAAAAATAAGTTGATTATCGGAGAAACATGCGGGTGTAACAAAAATAAAATTTAAAAAAATACTTATATAAAGTATGTTATTTTAAATTAAAAGTTAAACGTTTAACTTTATTTGGAGGATGAAGAGAATGAAAAAAATCTTTTGGTTTTCTAGTTTTATTCTACTTTTATTAATAGTAGGTTGCAGTAATAATGAGAGCGCTTCCCAAAGCGAGGATATTCAGGAACCTGTTGATTATTCTGAGCCAGAAGGGACAATCGTATGGTCAAGTGGAGGTCTCTCCGGTTTGGGTTTAAGACAAGAATTAATAGAAGGTTTTGAAGAGCAATATCCGAATGTCAATGTTGAATTAGAAGAAGCTCCTTCTACCACTAATCAATCACAAACTTATTATACGACAGCAATTGGAGGTCAAAACGAGACACCGGACATTTATAGTGGAGATTCAAACTGGCCGGCACAATTTGGTAACGCTAACATTGCGATGGATTTATCTAATATAATGCCCGATGAATTTTGGGACCGATTTTCAGAAACATTGGTTGATTCCGTTACTTATGAAGGAGGAGTCTATGGCGCACCGTTCTACGATAATATCGGTGTTCTTTATTATCGTGAAGATATTTTAGAAGAAGCAGGATTGCCTGTACCAAGTACTTGGGAAGAATTGCAAGAAACATCGATACAATTACAAGAAGAAGGATATGTGGACTACGGATTTGTTTGGCAGGGAGCTTCTTATGAAGGACTGACGACAAATTTCTTAGAATATTTACGAGCTGCAGGCGGAGATGTTTTGGATGAAGATGAGAATGTTGTGATTAATTCACCGGAAACAGAAAAAGCATTATCCTTCATGAAAGAATTATTTACGAGTGGTGCAACACCAAATGCGGTAGCTACTTTTCATGAAGACGAAGCAACGAATACGTTTAGTTCAGGATCAGCAGCTTTTTTACGTAATTGGATGAGTTATTATGGGCAATTACAGGATCCCGATACTTCCGCAATAAGTGAAAATGTTGGAATTGTCCCGCTTCCAGGTTTTGAAGGAGGAGAAAGTAATACAACGCAATCTGGATGGAATGTATTTATCAATCCAAATACAGAGAATTTAGAAGCATCTTTAGCTTTTATGGATTATTTAACAGGAGAAGAAGCTCAAAGATTAATGCTGGAAGAACATGACATGATTCCAACCAATACAAATATTACGGAAGATCCAGAAATGATTCAAAATTATCCAATTTTAGAAATCTATCAAGAAGCAGATCCAACACCAAGACCGAAATCACCGAACTATAATGCTATTTCTGAAGGTATATATATGAATGTGAATGATATGTTTGTCAGAGAACGGAGTGTTACGGAAATATTAGAAGTTATGGAAGAACAAATAAAATCAGCAAACGAATCTGGTTTATAATACAAGAAAAGAGGTTTAGTTAGGTATGTCAAATAAAGACAAAAATGCGAAACAATATTCTTTGCATAGACCGTGGAAAAAGAACCTTCCGGGATATTTAATGGTACTTCCAGCTTTTCTGGTACTTGCAGCGATTATGTTCTATCCAATTTTCTATACGATTCGCATGAGTTTGAGCAATGTAGATATCTCGAGCAGCGGTTATGTGTTTGATTTTATAGGGCTGCAGCATTACATTGATATTTTTACAAATTCTGTTTATTGGGATAGTATATGGTTTACATTTTATTTCTCTTTTGTCACTGTAGCTGTTGAAATTGTACTGGGACTATTGATTGCATTAGCGATTAATAAAGTGAAGCGATTATTAAATGTATCTTTAGTAGTTATGTTAATTCCATGGGCGTTAATCACCGTTGTATCCGGGCAGATGTGGTCATATATCTACAATGCTGTCTATGGCGTAGCAAACTATATTATGGAAACGCTTCACCTGATTGATGGACCTATTGCTTGGCTTGCGACTCCGGATACAGCTGTTATCAGTATGATGATTGCAGAAATATGGAAGACTACACCATTTGTTGTCATTATATTATTGGCAGGATTACAGATGGTTCCAAAGGATCAATATGAAGCAGCGTCCATTGATGGAGCTAATATATGGCATCAATTTTGGAAAATTACGTTGCCGGCTATTAAAGGGAGTATTGCTGTTTCGGTTATTTTTCGTTTATTACAAGCTTTCGGTGTATTCGATTTACCGTTTGTATTAACAGGTGGCGGACCGGGGAATGCTACACAGCCTGTTGCAATGTTGGCACAAAAATCATTGTTCCAGAACTTGAATTTTGGATTAGGATCAGCAATCGCTGTAAGTGTTGTATTTTTCATTATTATGTTGTCCATTACATTTTATCCCCTGATTCGCTCTGTTGTGAAAGGAGAGTCCTAACTTATGCGACGATTATCTACTGCTGGCCGTTATATTGTTTTGATTACGTTTTTGGCAATTATTATAGCGCCGTTTTATTGGATTGTTATTACGTCTTTTAAACCAGCATCCGAATTAGGGGATTACCCTCCTAATCTCATCCCGGAAACCTGGACATTAGATCACTACCGGGAAGCATTAGTTGACTTCGGGTTTTTAGAAAACTTATTCAACAGTATGATTGTATCTGTTTCTGCAACAATTATTGTATTAATATTTTCCAGCATGGCGGCCTTTGCTATAGCAAAATTGCCATTACCGAATAAATATCCAATGATGGTAGGGTTATTGATTTTATCTATGTTCCCTCCTGTTACTGTAGCTCCAGCTATCTATATTATGCTTAATAATCTCGGTTTGTTGAACACATATACTGGACTGGTTATTCCTTATATAGCTTTTAATTTACCATTTGCTGTTTGGTTATTAAGAAATTATTTTATCCAAATACCGACTTCGTTGCTAGAAAGTGCGAGAGTCGACGGAGCTAACGTATTCTCTATTTTTTATAAAATTTATTTACCTTTAATTAAGCCAGGGTTATTTACAGCAGCAATTTTTACTTATATTGCAACATGGATTGAATTTTTCCTGGCATTAATTATAAATTCCGATCCGTCAATGCGTACGGTTTCGGTTGGTATTGCATTGTTTAGCGGGCCATATTCCATTCCATACGGTACTATATTTGCTGGCTCAATCATTGCTATGCTTCCAATTGTTATATTAACAGTTATATTTAGAAAAGGAATTATTTCCGGCTTAACCGGAGGAGCAATAAAAGGATAAATAATAGAAAGGGAGTTTTAAGATGTTAACATTAGAAGGAATTGAAAAGTTAAAGAATAATAAAAGCAGATCTATTAATCCAGAAAATCCTACTGGAGCAACTGGAGCAGGCGGGAAAGAGGCGAGTGACCTAGGTCCAAGCAGAAAAGGAAGACCAATGACTGATTTGAAGAGTGGAGAAACGGTTACATTGGCAGAAATAGATGGGCCGGGAACCATTCGTCATATTTGGATGACAGTAACAGATGCCACCGTACACGGCAGTTTTGTACTAAGGGATATTGTATTGCGGATGTATTGGGACGATGAAGAGACACCATCTGTGGAAGCTCCATTAGGAGATTTCTTCTGTAATGGTTTTGGAACACGCTGCGATATTAATTCTATACCTATTGTAGTTAACCCATCAGGTGCGATGAATTGTTATTTCCCAATGCCGTTTCGAAAAAAGGCACGTATCGTAGTAACAAATGAACATGAAGGAGATATTGATGCTTTCTTTTACACGATTAACTATACGGTGGAAGACGATATAGACGATGATACAGCATATTTTCATGCCCAATGGCGTCGAGAAAAATATACGCAGGAAGCGAAAGACTACACGGTAGTCAGTGACATTAGAGGAAAAGGGCATTATGTTGGAACCTACCTTGCATTAACTGCGCTGGAACGCTATTGGTGGGGAGAAGGAGAATTTAAATTTTATATCGATGATGATGAACAATACCCGACCATCTGCGGTACTGGTACAGAAGACTATTTTGGCGGAGCGTGGGCTTTTCATAAAAAACATGAAGACGGGATAATTCGTTCATCTACCTACAATACACCGTTTTTAGGTTATGCTTTTCAATCTACAGAGGATCATACGAGAGATAACTTCCCAAAGAAGGATAGTATTCCGACGCATGGATTTGGAAAAGATGCGTTACCAATGCATGGACTATATCGTTGGCATTTGCCGGATCCGATTCGATTTGATGAAAAGCTGACAGTGACCCTTCAACAAATAGGTAATGACGATATAAAATTATTTGAGCGCGCAGATGACATTTCATCTGTTGCATATTGGTATCAAACAAAACCTCATCATCCGTTTCCACAATTTCCGGAGACAAAAGAAAGAAGGCCAAGATAAGGTATAAGGTTATCAGGATTAAAAAGCAACTTCCTGATTTAATGAGGAAGTTGCTTTTTATACATGCTAGTAAATGGTATAGTATGTTTCCACTGTTTTGTTTATTAGGCTAAATGAAATCTAGTGTAAGAAAATATTTATATTCTTCCATTGGATAAAGATTTACTTTGATTGTTTTAAAATAAGAAAGTTATTAGCTGATAATTCAACTTGTATATTAGTTTTTGTTTTTAGCTCTTTTTGATTCCATAAATCTAAAACGTAATTAGAAGAAGTACAATCCAGCGATACTTTAACTGGTTGATTTGTTGGATTAATAAAAAAATGAACAGAAGTATCTTTAACAGATCGCACAAAATGAAAGTAATTGTCCTTCTCATTTGGTTGTATAATAGATAACTTTCCATGTGTAAATGCTTCTTCAGAAAGCCGCAATTGAATAAATTGTTTTACAAATTTTTTAAGTGATGTATTTTGTTCCACTTCATCCCAAACCATACATTTTCTGCATTCAGGGTCTTCTCCACCTGTCATCCCAATTTCATCACCATAGTATACACAAGGTGTACCAGGAAAAGAAAATAATAGTGCATACAATAAACGTACCTTTTCTATATCACCATCACATTCAGTTAGTACTCGTGGCGTGTCATGACTGTCGAGCAAGTTAAAAGCTACTTCATTGCTATTTTCCAAGTAAGATGCATAGGATGTAGATAAGCGATTAGCAAATTGTTTGGTGTCTATCTTCTCTTTTGCAATATAATCTAAACTTGCTAAAGTAAACGGATAGTTCATGACTGCATCAAACTGGTCTCCTTCCAGCCATGGCAGGGCATCATGCCATATTTCTCCAAGAATATATAAGTCAGGCTTAATCGATTTAACTCTCTTACGGAATGCTTTCCAGAATGAATGATCGACTTCATTTGCCACATCCAGACGCCATCCATCAATATCAAATTCTTCAATCCAATAAGCTGCAACATCTAAGAAATAAGAGCGTACTTCCGGGTTCTCTGTATTTAGTTTAGGCATGGATTCAACATACCCAAACGTATCATAATTGGGTGGATAGACGTCCTTTACTGGAAATTCATGCAGATGAAACCAATCTTTGTATTTTGAGTTTTCCTGATTTTCCAAAACGTCTTGGAAAGGACCAAAATATAAGCCACTATGATTAAATACAGCGTCTAGCATTACTCGGATTCCTCTTTGATGACATTCATCTACAAGTTTTTTAAATGTTTCTTTGTCTCCGAATTGCGGATCTATTTCCATATAGTCAATGGTATCGTATTTATGGTTGGAATAGGCTTTAAAAATAGGCGTCAGATAAATTCCATTGATTCCTAAATCAGTTAAGTAATCCAAATTGTTAATGATACCTTCAAAATCACCGCCAAAAAAGTTGTCTAAGGAAGGTGCTTCACTGGCCCAAGGCAAAACCTTTTTCGGATCGTTTTCCTTATTTCCATTTGAAAATCGATCAGGGAAAATTTGATACCATACGGTTTCTTTAACCCAATCCGGTGTTTCAAAAATATCAACCGGATTAATAAATGGAAAACAGAAATAATAAGATATATCTTCCGTTTCTATTTTGGAAGTGAAACCTTTTTCAGTATATATTAATATATCTTTTTTATCGCTTATTTCAAAGCCGTACCTTAAGCGTCTACTAGGTACATTGAGTTCTATAAACCAATAATCAAATAAGTCATCGGAAGCACTGATAGACATAGGAATTTTCTTATAATCCCATTTCTTCTTTTTCCAATCGTAGGGATCACCGTAAATTAAATTTACTTTTTGAACATCTTTTTTCTTTGTCTTTAAACGAATATGAAGTGTTTCCACTTTATAAGCATAAGCAAAATTGCCTTTCGGTCTGTGATAAATAGCTTCTTTTAACATGAAACTCCTCCTTAAAATAAACAACCCCTGTTTTCTGGAATAGAAAACAGGGGTTGTTGTAATGACAAAGCATAGCCCTCAAGTTGTAAATTGAACATTGTTATTAAATCTAATACTTACAAAATAATAATCAGAAGTCAAGAGGAAAATAAGTAAATTAAAAACATTTTTGAAAGCCCTTGCAAATATAAAATAAATAGATTAGAATTGATTTTAAAGTTTTTGTGCAAACGTTTGCGCAAATAACAAAATAAAAAGAGGAGTTGGGGAATATGAGAGGGGAAGTACGTTTCTTTGCATTGATTTCTTTTTTATTTATTTTGATTTTAGGGGCATGTGCACCTGATAGAGAGGAACCGGGGGAAGAAAGTACTGGCGGTGAGGCGGAGAAGCCGGAAGAACTAGTGATTTGGATGAATGATCAAGATGAACAAATGGACGCTATTAACGAGATTGTTGAGAAATATGAAGAAGAAGAAGGAATCTCAGTTAGAGTAGAGGGACAACCAATGGTTGAGCAATTACAACAGTTATCACTGGCTGGACCTGAAGGAAATGGGCCGGACTTATTCTATCAACCCCATGATCAAATTGGAAATATTGTTGCACAGGGATTAGCAGAACCTCTTGATGTGACCGATGAAGAATTAAATAGATACGTAGATGCAGCAGTAGATGCGGTTACTTACACTTATGATGATGAAACAGATATATATGGGTTACCTGCTGTTATTGAAACATACGGTATTTTTTATAATACAAGCATTGTGGATGAAGCACCAGAAACAATGGAAGATGTTTTAGCGATCCTCGAAGAAAATACAGATGCTTCGAATGATGAATATGGGTTTTTAATGAGACCAAATGATTTTTACTTTGCTTATCCATTCCTGGTTAACTATGGTGGATATATATTTGGCGGGGAAGCTGGAGACTATGATGTTACAGATGTAGGTTTAGCGAATGAAGGCGCCATTGAAGGCGGAGAATTTTATCAGGAGTTTTTTGGATCAGGAAAAATTCCGGCAGGTACGAATGCAGATGTCATTGATGGCTTGTTTACAGAAGGAAAAATAGGAGCAGTTATAAATGGACCTTGGAGTATTCCAGTTTATGAAAACGCTTTAGGTGATGATTTAGGATTTGCACCTTTTCCACAACTAAATGATGAACCAAGTGCCACATTTGTAGGGGTTAAGTCATGGATGGTTTCTTATTATTCCGAGAATAAGGATTGGGCTCAAGATTTAGCCATGTTTATTACAAATGAAGAGAATCAGCAGACTTATTATGATATTGCAGGAGAGTTACCTCCAAATGAAGAGGCTTTAAATAATATTGAAGATCCGATGTATGCAGATTTTGCTGAACAAATCGAATTTGGGGTTCCAATGCCAAGTTCTCCAGAAATGGCTCAGGTATGGGAGCCGATGCAAAATGCATTACAATTCCTGGCTGAAGGTCAAGATGCTCAGGAAGTATTAGAAGAAGCTGTAGATCAAATTAATGATAATATCCAATCTGCAGGCGGAGGAGAATAATTAGAGAGAGGAGTTTATCTCCTCTTTTTGATTGACCCAAATTTAAATTAAAGGAGGAGGAAGGTTGACTACTCCAGAAAAAAAGCCAAAAAAGAATTATCAAAAACACAATCCTGCTTTAGCTACAGTACTATCAATCTTATTTGCTGGGTTGGGTCAGCTGTATAACCGGAGATACGTTAAAGGAAGTATCTTTATTGTTATTGAAGGAGCATTCTTATTTGCGTTTTTAGACGCGATAAATTATGGACTTTGGGGCTTACGTACATTAGGAACCATTCCGGGAGTCGATCATTCGATCCGGTTACTTGTACTGGGTGTACTGGCTTTAATTGTTACAGTAATAGCAATTACACTATATGTATTTAACGTGCTGGATGCAAGAAAACAAGCTAAAAAAATAAAACAGGGATGGGTACCTTTAAGTTTTAAACAGGTTGTAAAAGAGGTTTATAATTATTCATTTCCTTATATTATTACATTCCCTGGCCTATTCTTAATGATTTTTGTGGTTATATTTCCATTACTATTTTCTTTGCTATTAGCATTTACAAATTATGATTTATATCATTCACCCCCGCGTAACTTAGTGGATTGGGTTGGTTTGGATAATTTTAAGAATTTATTTACCGTTCCGATTTGGCAAGAAACCTTTTTCAGTGTATTCGTATGGACCATTGTCTGGACGGTAGTTGCTACAACTTTACAGATTGCCTTAGGTTTCTTTCTGGCTGTCTTGGTAAATGACGAAAGGCTGAGATTTAAGAAATTAATTCGAACGATTTTAATTTTACCATGGGCTGTACCGGCATTTGTGACGATTCTTGTCTTTGCCGCAATGTTTAATGATGATTTTGGAGCGATTAACCGGGATATTATTATTCCTTTATTTGGAGGAGATGGAGTAGCTTGGCTAAGTGATCCACTCTATAGTCGTATAGCCATTATTATGGTACAAACATGGCTTGGATTTCCTTTTATTTTTGCACTGTTTACAGGAATCCTGCAAAGCATTTCAAAAGATTGGTATGAAGCGGCAGATATTGACGGGGCGTCAAGGATTCAAAAGTTCAAAAATATTACGTTTCCCCATGTCATGTTTGCGACCGCACCACTGCTAATCATGCAATACGCTCAAAATTTTAATAATTTTAATGTCATCTATTTATTTAATGAAGGTGGACCAGCTGTCCGGGGACAAAATGCCGGCGGTACAGATATTTTAATATCCTGGGTATATAAATTAACCTTCGATACAAATAATTATTCAATGGCAGCTGTTATTTCAATTATCATGGGATTAATTGTATCTGGATTTGCTTTTTATCAATTCCGCAGAACCAGGTCCTTTAAAGAAGAAGGTGATATTTAATGAATTCAAGATTAAAATCTAAATTAGAAGTAGCCGCTATTTATCTGATATTGGCCGTTGTTGCTGTTGTTATTTTTTATCCGCTTCTTTGGACAATTGGTATGTCGCTGAATCAGGGCACCAGTCTATATTCTTCCAGTATTATTCCGGATAATTTTTCGTTGGAGCATTATCAATGGCTATTCAGTCCAGAAAGTGATTATCTGTTATGGTATAAAAACTCATTAATTGTTGCTTTTGCCAATGCTATTGGAAGCGTTGTTTTGACAGCTTTTGTTGCTTATGCGTTTTCAAGGTTTAAATTTGTAGGACGAAAAAATGGATTATATATCTTTTTACTTTTACAAATGTTCCCTGTAATGATGGCGATGGTAGCATTATACATTTTCTTAAATATGATTGGATTATTAGATTCTTTAACCGGTTTAATATTAATTTATTTAGGGGGACAAATTCCATTTAATGCCTGGCTTGTCAAAGGGTATTTTGATACGATTCCAAAAGAACTGGATGAAGCAGCTAAAATTGATGGAGCAGGACCGATTAGAATCTTTTGGAGTATTCTTTTGCCATTAGCAAAACCAATTCTGGCAGTGGTTGCTTTATTTAATTTTATGGCTCCATTATTTGATTTCTTACTTCCTTCTATTGTGTTATCCAGTGAAGAGAATTACACATTGGCTGTAGGGTTGTACAATTTTATTAATGATCAGTTTGCTAATAATTTTACTAGATTTGCAGCAGGCTCTGTATTAATTGCTGTACCAATTGCAACAATTTATTTATTCCTGCAAAGATTCTTAATTTCTGGTTTAGCTTCTGGTGGTACAAAAGGCTAAAATGATGTATGCTACTTTAAATAGTTCTAATGAAAGAACTCATAAGCACGATAGAAGATATAAGAAACTTACACCTACCACGGTATGGATTCTATGTTAGAAAAAGTAAAATCTTGTTAGTATGTCAGGATTCTTAAAAGCTGCTTTAAAAATATATTGATATACAAACAATGTTAGTGGGAGAAATACGTGCAATTTTAAAAAGGTTGAATTGGCTGGTTCTGTTTCTTCATATTTTCTTTAATAAGTTAACTTAGAAGGTGATGGAAATAGTTACGATTAAAGATATAGCAAAAGTAACCGGCTTTTCTCCTTCAACGGTATCCCGAGTGATTGCAAATAACTCGAGGATTAGTGAGGAGACAAAAAATAAAGTAAGAGCAGCAATGGATGAATTAGGTTATCATCCTAACCTGACTGCCAGAAACTTGGTAATACAGTCAACAAAGACGATCGGTGTAATTATGCCATCCTCAGCGGATGAGTCTTTACAAAATCCATTTTTTACGGAAGTTTTAAGAGGAATAGGTTCTTATTTTCACCAAAAACAATTTTCGATACTTTTATCATCCGGACAGACGGAACAGGAAAAGTTTGAAGAAATTGAAAGAATGGTTTTAGGAAAGTATGTGGATGGAATAATATTACTTTATTCCCGCTTAAATGATTCGGTGGTGGATTTCTTACAAGAAAAGAATTTTCCTTTTGTTATGGTAGGAAAGCCTTCAGGGGATAAGGATGAAATTGTTCATGTAGACAATGACAATGTAAAAGCAGGAAAAGATATTACGACGTATTTAATAGAAAATGGTCACAGAAGGATTTCTTTTATCGGCGGTGCCGCTGACCTTGTTGTAACTATTGACCGGCAAAAAGGCTATGAAATGGCGTTAAAGGAAGCTGGTATACTTATAACGAAAGAGTATACGATCCATACAGAATTTCTGAAATCCGGCGGCAGGCAAGCTGTTGAACAAATTTTAGGGCTTGAACTAAAGCCGGATGCAGTTGTTGTAAGTGATGATTTAATTAGTGTAGGTGTTATTAGCATGTTGGAGGAATACGGAATCAAAGTTCCTGAAGATATTTCTTTAGTCAGTTTCAATAACATTTATTTTTCAGAGATTATAAAACCGGCATTAACAACGGTTGATATTCAAATTTATGAGCTCGGTGTAGAGTCAGCAAAAGCAATTATTCAAATGTGTACGAATCAAAAGCTGAGTAAAAAGCGAATTATTATTCCGCACCATATTGCATACCGGGATTCTGTTCGTTTGAAGAAGTGAATAAAAAATACTGTTAGAGGTATTATCAGCATTTTTTATTCACTTCTTTCATAAGAGTATATAAGCTTAAAAAGGAAAGTAATTATACGATCAGTCTATCAGGTTAAATGAGAAAGGAAGTGCCAATCATGAACATCGTAGTATGGAACGAAAACCCCTACGAAAAAAGCGAATGAAACCGTTGTTTTTATTTATTCTAAGTATATGATGCTATTGTAGAGCTTGAGATTAATTTTGCTTCATTCCGAGCATTTCTCTAAAATCTTTCAAACGCTCAAAGGCATAGTGGGAATTATCAGCTGATTGAAAAATAAATTTAGGTATGAAAAGAAATTAGACAAAAAGACTTCTATTACTGACGATGAAGAAGGAAGGAAATCACTATATAAATTGAATAATAAACATGTCTTTTGTTCTTAAAAAAATCACTAGCGTTGCATAAAAATTTCAACTAAAAGTCAAGAAAAATAATATATTGGAAAATTAGGAATAATGGGAGTTTTCACTACAAAAATCCATAAAAAAACCTTATAATAAGGGAATGGTAGTCCTG
>NZ_JBHTKK010000035.1:0-34337 GCF_042675985.1 Oceanobacillus locisalsi | reverse complement strand
GGTATAATTATTCACCATAAGGTGCTCCTTTCTTTTGGTTTGTTTGGACCGGTTAATCCTATTCTACCAAAGTTTGGAGCACTTTTTTATGTTTTTTTATAAAATTGGTTCGAAATTCAGGATAATACTATTTAGAAAGAACTTTGAAATACATCATACGAGGAGAGATTTTATGACACATGGTTTAATTCATCATATTGAAATCTATGTTTCTGATTTAAATAAAACCACCCATTTCTGGGGCTGGTTCTTAAATGAGCTCGGATATACCTCTTATCAAAATTGGGAAAATGGACAAAGCTGGAAATTAGAAGAAACTTATCTCGTATTTGTGCAAGCGGGAGATCGTTTTTTAGATATCCCCTATCATCGATGTAGGGTTGGTCTAAATCACTTAGCCTTTCATGCGGAATCCCGGGAATTTGTAGATGAAATGACTCAAAAGTTACAGCAGAGAGGAACTACCATGCTTTACCCCGATTTATATCCATATGCCGGCGGCGAGACTCATTATGCCGTTTATTTTGAAGATCCAGATAGAATAAAAGTAGAATTGGTGGCACCTTAATTTTTCTATTTAATAAATCTACTATGATTATTTCCTTTTTAACATGAATAATCCATAAAAAAGCAAATCTTGATATTAAGGTCTGCTTTTTTATAGATAAGAAATAGTTGGCTGACCGGTTAACACCTTTCCTCTACAAACACTCCAATTTTGTCTAAACAGTTAAAAAAATAACAACAGGAACAGTAATCAAACTCAGCATAGTTGATAGGAAAGTTGCTGCGGAGACATTGTTTTCTTGTACTCGAAATTGAATCGCATACATGGTTGTATTGGCAGCGGTTGGCGTAGCCGCTATGATAATCATTATCTGTTTCGTTAAATCATCCAGCGGCAATTGCCATACAAGAAGAAATGCTAATAAAGGAGACAGTGCTAATCGCATAACAATGCTGAAAGAGAGAGCTGTCCAATTCACTTTTTTAATAACCATATTCGCTAATTGCATCCCTAAAGCAATCATAATTACCGGAATAGCAGCATCTGCTATAAAATCAATTCCATGCCTCAGACTTCCCAAGGGAATATGCATCCAGTTGAATAAAATTCCAAGTATCGCTCCATAAATCATCGGCATCCGTAATACTTGTCCTACAGCATCTATACTTCCTACATTAAATGGACTCCCTTTGGCAGCATAATAAACCCCTACTGTACTCATTAGTAATTGTTGCAAAACCATTAATACAATGGCCACTTTCATCCCTTCTTCGCCAAATAAAAAAAGAACCAGCGGGGTACCATAATTACCATTATTCATAAAAGCACTTGATAATATTAACCCGCAGCGCTCTGCTTCTGAGTATCTCAATATTTTGGTAAATAACGTAATGATTAAAATACTACAAAAACAAAGACCCAATATAAAAATAACAAAGTAGATAAGGGAGCTATCTATCGTCTGGGAATAAAATGTACGGAAAACTAAAAAAGGAACAAGTATGTAAATAGTCAGCCTTGATATCATTGCTGTATTTAACTTTAAAACAGATTGGCCAATATAGCCGACTGCAAACACAAAGAAAATAGGCAGCATAATGGACAGAATAAACATGTCATCACCTTATTTATATCATTTTGTTTTATGGACTGATAACAGGGTTATCCTTTTGCGGATAACCCTGTTATACAATCATCAATCGAATAATTATGACTGAAAGACAATTAATTTTTCTTCGGTCATTTCTTCCATTGCATACTTCGGACCTTCTTTACCAGTGCCGCTTTTCTTCACCCCACCATATGGCATGTGATCCACACGGTAACCGGAAGTATCATTAATAATCAATCCGCCCACTTCTATCTTCTCAGCTGCTTTCATTGCAAACCGCAAATCGTTGGTGAAGAGACCAGCCTGCAGCCCATACTCCGAATCATTCACTTTTTCAATCACTTCATCTTCTTCACGATACGTGTCTACAGCTACTACTGGTCCAAAGACTTCATTTCTGCATACTTTCATTTCTGGATCTACATTCGTCAAGATTGTCGGCTGGTAGAAAACACCTTCCCGTTTTCCGCCTGCTTGTAATTTCGCACCTTGACTCACAGCTTCATTTACCCAATTTTCAACACGTATAGCTTCTTTTTCAGCAATCATCGGTCCAATATTGGTTGAAGCATCCGCAGGGTCGCCAACTTTTAGAGCTTTAGTTGCTTCAATCATGTTCTCCAAAAATAATTCGTAAATGTCTTCATGGACAAAGACGCGTTGCACAGAAATACAAACTTGCCCAGCATTATTGAAGCTTTTTTGTGCTGCTGCTATAGCACTTCCTGCAATATCCGCGTCTCGATGAACAATGGTCGCAGAATTATTTCCTAGCTCTAACGCTACTTTTCGGATCCCTGTACTTCCACGAATTAGCTGACCTACTCTCGGACTGCCTGTAAAAGTATACATGTTTATTTCCTGATTGGCGGTCAGGTACCCGCCAATTTCCGATCCTTCTCCGGTTAATACATTTAATCGCCCGGAAGGAAGTCCCGCTTCTTCAAAGATTTCTGCCAATAATATTGCAGAAAGAGATGTTTCTTCAGCCGGTTTTAATATCACACTATTTCCCGCAGCCAGACCCGGACCGACTTTATGACAAACTAAATTTAGAGGAACATTAAATGGAGTGATAGCAGCCACTACTCCCACAGGTGTTTTCATCGTTACCGCTTTTCTATTCTCTGAACCGGGGGCCGATTCGACAGGTACACCATCACCATGAATACGCTTTGCCTCTTCTGCAGAAACTTCTAAAGTTAAAGCAGCCCTTTCTACTTCTCCAATAGATTCCCCGATAGGTTTCCCTACTTCTTGGACGAGAACATTCGCAATCGTTTCTTTTTGTTCCAGTAATAGTTCGGAGGCTTTCGTTAAAACCTCAAAGCGCTCATATGGTGAAAATGGTGTGTTTAAAGCTTTCTTAGCCGCTTCTACACTGGCATTCACATCGCTTTCTTCTGCAACAGATATTTCAGCAATGACTTCTTGTGAATATTTATTTAATACTGGCAGTTTTTCATTCTTTTCCGTCCATTGCCCTCCAATGAAAAGACCATACGAATTCTTTAATAACACATTATTCATCATAACGTCATCTCCTTATTATATAATGTTACTACCTTTTTGCTTTTAATAATTCCTGTGCTTTTCCATTGCTCCCAAAGACTTGAATCTTTTCCTGCACCTTTTTCTTTAAATATTCTTTCCCGTTTCCTAAAGAATTTGCCAAAACAATTTCATCCGGATCCTGTTTAAATGTAGCTTTCACTCCATTTGTAAATGCCTGACGTAATTCGGTATCTACATTAATTTTGGCAACGCCTAATTGAATTGCCTTTTGGACCTGCTCATCCGGTACATCTGACCCGCCGTGCAGAACTACCGGACGTTGTACTGCTTTGGAAATGGCGTCTAATCTTTCAAATCGTAAGTTAGGTGTTTGTTTATATAAGCCATGCGCCGTACCAATAGAAACAGCTAAATAATCCACATCGGTTGCTTCTGTAAAGGCAACCGCCTCTTCCGTTGTGGTAATAAGCGCATCTTTTTCATCGACAGAAATATCATCTTCTGTTCCGCCGATCTTGCCAATTTCTCCTTCAGAACCGATATGCAGCGCTTTTGCTACCTGTACCACATCATGAGTAATTTGACTGTTTTCTTCAAAAGATCTTGCAGAACCATCAAACATAACGGACTGGAATCCCAACTGTACAGCCTGCATCGTCTGATCAAAACTTCTGCTGTGGTCTAAATGAATCGCTACCGGAATCGCAAACTGTTTTGCATAGATATCAATTAATGCTTTCATCGATTCCATACCTAACGTTTGGATAACCTTTTGACCTACTTGAATCATGATTGGTGCCTGTTCTTCTTCTGCCGCTTCTAAAATCCCTAAAATCGTTTCTGCATTATGTGCACTGAAAGCTCCGACACCATATCCGTTCTTATAAGCATGCTGAAGCATTTCTTTTCCGTTGATAAATGGCATACCTGTCCACTCCCTATCTTTTTAATTCAATACTATATTGATATTTATCACTACGATACCTTGTTTTCGTATATTCAATGGGACGATCATCCATTCCATAACTTACTTTTGTCATTTCCAAAAGCGCCTCCCCCGGACGAATTCCTAAATAATCCGCTTCATCCATCGTGGCATTAATAGCTCTGATAGTTTCTTTTGCCTGTTTCAAATAAATATGATGCTGCTCTAAAATTTCATAGTAATGTGCTTCATTCAGATTATGTGTCTGCAGTAATTCTCCAATATCCTTAGGCCAGCAAGATCTTTCTATCGCTATTGGAATATCATCTGCCAATCTGATTCTTTCTACCAGCAGAATAGGATCTTCTTCCGGAATATCTAACATATCCTTTTCGAAAAAAAATGTTGATTTAAACTCGCTTCGCAATACTTTTGCTCTTGGAATTTGCCCTCTTTCTCTCGCTTCTTCCGTAAATCCTTTCAGTTTTCCCAGATGTCCAACAAGATTTTGAGGTCTGACAATCGTTCCTCTCCCTTGCTTTTTTTCGAGTAAATTGTCCTGAACAAGCAAATTGATAGCCTGTCTGATGGTCGTACGGCTGACATCGAATTCTGAAATTAATTCTTGTTCTGTCGGAATAAGCGTGTCCGCTTTCCACACCCCTTCTTGGATACGTTTATACAATTCATTTTTTACTTGTAAATATAAAGCCTCGCCTTTATTTGGATTGAAATGGCTCCTTAACATGACTATCTCTCCTAGGAATCGGTGAAGGATAAGCAAGAAGGTCATCTCCCATTAATGGTTCCAACCATTCATAGTATGCTTGGGGATTATCAATAAAATAATCCGGGAGCAATCTTTCCCCCTCTTGAACTACTTCCTTCAAATCGACTGATATTTTACTTATATTATAGTCGAATTGCTCCGTTCTTTGTAGGGAAACCATGATTTTATTTTTACCTTCTTTTAACCATCTGCCTCCACAGGTTCCTATTTCATAAGCTTCTCGATAGTCTACTGGCGAAACGAAAACCGATGAACTGCGCTGGTTCATTCCCAACAATTCTGCTCTGGCCATGACATGTAATTCTTCTTTTAAAAAAAGCTCTATTTCCGAGGAAATGCCGCCAAGTATAGCCCTTCCATTAACCATTTCTTTTTCAATTTGTCCTGTTCCTGCATCTGCCCACTGCACTCCTTCACTCACTACAATGACGGCATATCCATATTTCTGAACCGCCCTGTCAACTTCTTGCAAAAGTGTCTCTTTCTTTACGGTTTTTTCCGGAATTAATATAGCATGCGGACCATCTTCTTCGTATTTACGGAGGAATCCGGAGGCCAATGCAAGCCATCCAGCATTCCTCCCCATCGTTTCTAAAATCCGGACTTGTTCAAAATTTCTCATGGAATAAAGATCTCTGCTGATATCCCTCGTTGTTTGCGCAACATATCTGGCAGCACTGGCAAAACCGGGTGCATGGTCTGTTGCTCCGAGATCATTATCTACTGTTTTTGGCAGCCCGATAACCTGTAAATCATAACTTCTATTCGCCGCTTCCTCTTCCATTTTGCTTAAAGCTTCCATCGTGCCATTACCGCCAATGACAACCAGCGCATCCGCCTGTATTTTTTTTAATTGATCCACACATTGCATGATATAGTCATCTTCTAAAGGAAACCGTCCGGACCCCAAACATGCCCCAGGTACATGTTTATTTTCTATTACCCATTTATTCATCTCTTCTGTTCCATCCCAGAAATTGCCGTAAGTAAGTCCTTCATAACCATTCCGTGAATAAATAAGTTTGTTATCTTCCATGGTTCCTTCAACAAAACCAGCTAATGTTGCATTAATTACAGAAGTTGGCCCCCCAGCCTGTGCGATTACAACCTTTTTCATAGGCTTACTTCTTCCAACTGATTGGTATACACCACAGTTTCTATGCCTAGCTGCTTTCCTAACTCAATTAATTCGTCTGCCACATCTGCATAGACAAGTGCGTAATGTGGTTCAAATCCTTCATCCATTAAATCATAAAGCGTATCGGTTACTTCTGTTTCCAATTTTACTTCTACAGAGGTGCCGTTAAAACGCTGCGGTGTATCCAGTGCCTCTCCGGACATAATCAGCATGCGGTATCCTTCCGGTGTATAGCTGACTCTGAAAATAGTAACTCTGCCTGGTTTCAAACCAAATTCCATGGTAAAACCAAGTTTTCTATTAGGATGCACTCCTGGACGAGCTCCCGTTTTCGGATTGGCTAAAGAATATGCTCCTGCTCCACAATGCCAAAATACAACAGAATTGCTTTCCTCGTTCACATGTACCATATCTCCTAAATAAGGTGCGCTGCCTTTTGACAGCTGTTGAAGAATCGACATAGAGATAGCACCGTGGATGTCTGATTCACATGCGGAAACAATACCATCTTCCGTAAATTGCGATAAGGTGGAACAAGCAGCCGCTCCTAATTTATTGAAGAACTCTGGATAGCAGCGCACCGCTGTTCCAGTTAGTTCCTCCTGGTCAATTTGTTCTTTTACATAGGTCGTGAATTGCGCAAATCTTTCTACCGTTTCATCCGACCTGTTTAAACCGATGACTTGCTTCTCTGCTCTCTCAATAGCCCCAATCCATTTTTCCCGTGGGAGTTCCACGCATTTCTCAAATGCTTCATTCAAATCAAAATACTTCACCGAAACACCTAGCTGTTCTCCAAGTTTTGCTTCATTGGTTCCTGAGAAAAAGAAACCAGGAGGATGATCTCCAAAAACACCAATTTTAATATTTTGAAGCTCACTGACTACCTTTTCTACTTCTGATTTTTGTTTATTACTGACTTCCACTGGACTATTAATGACCTTTACATGTTGTTCTTTCTCTTCACGAACTCCTTTTAGATAGTTCATTAATCTATCTTTTACCTGTTGTTCTTCGGCATTACCAAGTATAAAATCATAAGGATGTTTCGCTCCTTTTAGATGGTGACTGGTTGCATTTCCGCCCGTTAAAGAGTTCAACCTTAATCTGCCGCCCACACTCGGTTCTCTGACACTCCAGACAATAATTGGCGCTTTTACTATTTGAATAAGTTCCTCCACAGCTGCTGCATCAGCAAATGTTGCATGTTGATAGACAACGTAGGATACATCACCTAAATCCTCTTTTTTCAGAAATTCTATCATATCCCCCGTATCCGTGATAATCTCTTCCGGTTCTATAACAATATCTGCGAGTGTATTTAATAGTTTTGAACTTTGTTCCCTTTGCTCCTCACCAGCTTTTAAATCAAATGTTTTTCTGCCTATTGGAATATATACTACTTTGGTAGACATTCTTTTTCCTCACTTTCCAAAAGTATTGAATAGAAACTATTTCCTCTCTAGCAGACACTAGTTAACCATGAACGGCTGTATCTTGTTGATGATTATTCAAAAAATCTTTCACATCTACCTTCTCACCAGTTCTTAACGATTCTTCTGCGGCCAACCCTACTACTATGGACCAAAAACCTTCTTCTACAGTAGCTGTCGATGTGGTTTTACCCAGAATATTATCTACAAAATAAACATGCTCATAATAAGTTGCACCACCATGACCGCTTTTCTGAATTTCTGTCGGATAAACCGGCGTAGAAGTTTTAGAAGGACTTCCTTCCCCACGAATAATTTCCAGATAATTATCCGGCCCTTCCAGCGGTACAAACCGCTCTGTTTCTGATGCTTTTAAACGTCCCTCATTCCCGCAAAGAACTAGTTCTTCATAGAACATTGGTGAAAACATGGATAAATTAAAATTACATTGGATGCCATTTTCATATTTCACAATCACAAATCCACTGTCAATAATGTCAGAATTCGCTCCTTCATATTGGAAAGATTGAAAGTTTACTGCTTGACTGCCTGTTGCATACACCTCTACAGGCTTCGATTGTGCAAATAAATTAAATAGATCGAAGTAATGACAGCATTTCTCTACAAATGTGCCGCCAGATTTTCCACTAAATTTATTCCATTGGCCGACTTTATCAAGGAATGGTATGCGGTGTTCCATAATAGAAATTGTTTTGATGTCACCAACCGTCTTTCTTTCCAAAGCTTCATGTATTGCTTCTACATAGATTGGTTTATAGCGATATTGCAAACCAATCTGAAAAATATTGGGATAGTCTTTGGCAATCTCCATGATTTCATAAGCATCTTCCAAATTTGTTGTCATTGGTTTTTCCAGAAAGATATGCTTTTTTGATTTCGCTGCCACCCGAACGACATCAATATGCGTATAATTCGGCGTGCAAATCAATAAGGCATCTGCTTCCGGATCATTACATGCTTCTTCCAATGATTCAAATACTTTTATATCTCCTGCTTGCAGTTCATTCTCAAAGACATCTTTTGCCTGCGCAATACTTTTTTCATTTGGGTCATATAATCCATTAATAGTTGCCCGACCTTCCAACAACGTTACCCTCATATGCTCTTGGCCGATATTGCCTGTTCCGATTAAGTTAAATTTTAATTTAGCCTGTTTCGGAGCAGTTAAATAACGATCCTCTCCAGGTAAATAATCAAATTTCGTTTTATCAAAGCCCGCTAAAATATCTAATTCTTCTCTTTCTACTGTCATTTTTCTATCTCTCCCTTTTCTGTTTTATACGACAGTTTAGCCTGCCCTCTATGATTTGATGCTCTTTTTATACCGTTTCCAGTTTCATATTCTCTCCTATAATTCCCGGATGAGCGCCTTTAGAAATAAGCGGTATCCTTTCCGGATGAGCGAGCAGCCATTTATTTTTCATAAACAGCAGCTCATCTTCTTCTGTGATAACCGGCTTCTCAAAAGAAATCGGTTCGTTCGTTCCTTTTGGTAAAACAACAATGCATTTAAATCCTTCTTCATGTACTTTACATGGTGCAAAGTGTAACGTTGTCTGATATATCTCAATCATGGTTCCTTCAGGCAAAAAGAATATATCCACATTTTCTGCATTGTAATTATTATCGCGGATGTCTCCAGTATGTCCCAGAATGAGCATTAAGTCCGTAACCGCAATATTGATTTCACTGCTCTTGTGGTATTCCAAGCCATTTAATTGACTGTTAGGACCATTGCAATAGCCTGCTTGTATCTCCATGCCTCCATATAATGTTTCTTCCATTTCTGTTTTTAACGATGCATTCTCTAACGATGCCTCAGATGCTACATATCGGTTGCCATCCTGAGGAATATCGATCCCCTCCATCGTTTTCTGCCAATCCCCCCAATCAAATCCCGATAAGACTCTACCATATTTTTCAAATGCTTCTGCTGTAATAGGGTGAATGGTCTGGTTTGGATTATTTTCTTGCAATTTTTCTAATAGATTTGGCATCATTTTCCTCCTTATAAGGCTATGCTTCTTTCTTCAACTGCTCTTCATGACTGCTTATCAGCTTGTCTGCATATTTTTTATTCCATGATTTAAGCGAAATCAGGTAAAGAATAATGGTTATAATAATCAATGCTATCGTTGCCGGCCAGAACCATCCTGACACAATATTCTCCTGTGAAGCTACACCAATTGGCGAAAAGAGAATATAACTGAATACCATCGCACTGAGCAACAGCGTTGTTACCGGAATTGCATATTTCCAAGGAACCATGCTGACTTCTGCATTTGGTTTGAATACAAATGGTTTCTCTAATGGTTTTATCCATCCGATTATCAGCATCAATGCTACTTCAAGGACAAACATCAACCCTTGAATATGGATGAAATTAATTGCCAGTTCTGTATTAAAGAATGTCGGCAGTCCCCAAATCAAGAAATAGTACGTAATAACATGCAATATAATCGTAATTTTCGGTGCGATAGATGGCACCCGTTTAGAAAAGATTCCTACCAACACAATCGCGATAATTGGAATATTAAAGAATCCTGTAAATTGACGAATAATTGTCCATAACCCATCAGGCGCATTCATTAATAACGGCGATATGAAAAATGTTATTAAAGCTAAAATCGTCCCAAACCACTGACTGACACGAATCATTTGTCTGTCGTTGGCTGTTTTATTAATAACAACTTTATACACATCATAAACAAATAAGGTAGAAGCACTGTTTAATAGAGAGTTAAAACTGGAAAATACAGCACCCAACAATACTGCCAGGAAAAATCCATTTAAAAATGTTGGAAAGATATCACTGATTAAAGTCGGATACGCTAAATCCATTGTTTCCAGTCCCGGACCATACAGGTGGTAGGCAATGACCCCCGGAATCATCATCAAGAAAGGTACTAAGATTTTAAGAAAGCCTGTGAATAAAGCACCTTTTTGACCTTCTGCTAAACTTTTGGCACCGAGTGTTCTTTGAATAACATATTGGTTCGTACCCCAATAGAACAGATTTGCAAATATCATCCCTGTAAAAATGGCACCAAATGGAACACCATCATCACTGGAACCGATTGCATTCATCTTTTCCGGATTCTCTGTCGTAATCGTTTTCATTCCTTCAAATAAATTACCATCACCTAAAGCTATAAAACCAAGAACCGGTACAAGTAAACCTACAATCAATAAACCAATGCCGTTTATTGTGTCCGAAATAGCAACCGCTTTCAAACCTCCAAAAATAGCATAGATAGATCCGATAATACCGATAACCCACACAGTCACCCACATCGATTGTTCAAAACTGATTCCAAGCATATTGGGTATATCAAATAATTGCAACACCGCAATGGATCCCGAATAAAGTACAGAAGGAATGGTAATCAATCCATATCCCAGCATAAACAATAACACAATTAATATTCTCGTACCCTGATCAAATCGGTTATTGATAAAACTCGGAAGCGTTGTAAAAGCGCCACCCAAATATCTTGGAAGTAAAATCAAAGCTAACATAATTACTGAAAACCCTGCCGTCACTTCCCAAGCCATATTGGACAAGTTTGCGCTATAACCTTGTCCATTCAAGCCAATAAGCTGTTCTGCAGATAAGTTTGTCAAAATTAATGACCCAGCAATAAATCCTCCTGTTAATCCTCTGCCTGCTAAAAAGTACCCTGCTGAATCACTGACCGTATTCTTTGTTTTTTGATAAGAATACCAAGCCACCAGCCCCATAAAGAAAGCACATGTTATTAATGTAAACGCCATACTTCCCATCCTTGTTCCTCCTTTAAAATAATATGATTTCCCTATTCTCCTACGTCTAACTGTATTGCTGCCCGCCCATCTTTTTCTAAACATCACCGCTTATTTTGTTTTTAATAAATACAAACTCAAATCCTCTAACATCATTACGTTTAAACAAACATCACTATCTTTTAAAGATATTATAGTGTAAACGTATTCAAAAAAGCAACCCCTTTTTTTATTTTTTTCAAAAAAATATGTAAGCTTGGTTTAGAAGCTTACATAAATCATTATTTATAAACAAAAAATTGTTATTTTCACTTTCTTTCATACATCCCCTTCAAACTAGGATACATCTTCAAATACGTTTCATACATCCCTTCATAAATCTCATGATGAAACATATTTGGTTTATATATTTTATCTTCGGTGCTTACTAAAAACTGTTCGAAAACAGCATCGTGATGTTTAGCCCAACCTAGCTGCACAAAGGCTGGAACAGCGATACCCAATGCAGGCATATATGCACTATCTGCAGGTACTCTCACTGAAACACCCATCATATCCGCTAAGATTTGGCACCAAGCAGCGCTTTTGGAACCTCCCCCCATTAACGTTAGAAAATCCTTGTCCCCGGAATCAATGATGAGATCCGTTAATTGTTTGTAGGAGAAACATATCCCTTCCATTACCGCTCTAGCCATATCGCTTTTGGAAGTTTTCGGTCCAATTCCCCAAAAAGCGCCTTTTGCATCCGAATCTTGAACTGGAAACCGCTCCCCGTGTATATAAGGAAGAAAATATAATCCATTACTTCCGACTGAGGCACCTTTTACTAATGCTTCAAACGCACTATTCTTATCCTCTGTCCCTTCACTTGCGAATGTATCTACAGCCCATTCATGTACATTTCCTGCATTAAGCAGCGGCGCAATGCTGATTGTTAAATGTGGAACGATGTGTGCTAAATGAAACATACCTTGGATATGATGGTTCATGTTTTCTTGCACCATCGCTGTCCACCCAGTTGTTCCGAGATAAAAATAGGTATCTCCTTGTTGAACTGCTGCTGCTCCCATTGCTGTTGCACCTGCATCACCGCTTCCGCACAACACAGGGGTGTGTTGTAAAAACCCAGTCTCTTCCATAGCCGATTGTGTTACGTATCCGACTATTTCCCCGGAATCATATAGATTTGGAAGTTTGTTTGCATCAAGTCCGAATGCTTCCATGATTTCTGGCATCCATGCACGTGTATGTAGATTCATCATGCCCGTCGTTGCTGCCGTTGTTGGATCTGTGACAAACGTATTTGTTAATTTATAAATGCTAAAATCTTTTGAACTGAAAACAAAGCATTGGGTGTGTTCCATTATCTCGTCCTTATTATTTTTCATCCAAAGTAACTTAGCTAATGGCGTAGATGAGCGGATAATATTTCCTGTTTCCGCTTGAATATTTGGGAACCTTTTCATAATGTGCGCTGCTTCCTCCCCAAAACGGTTATCAGAATATAGCATGGCTCTTTGATTCGGATAGGCTGGTGAAATCGAAATAACATCTTCCATTTGTCCCGTAAACGTAATCGCAGCAACTTGCTTGGCTTCAATGTTTAATTCGGACCACCACTTTTGCGTAATCTCTTTCATCCCTTCCCACCAATCAGCAGGGTTTTGTTCTACCTCTCCATTTTCACCATAATAGGTTTCTACCGTCGTATCATATTCCCCAATAATCTTAGCTTGCTGATCAATTAAGACTCCTTTTACAGCTGTCGTACCAATATCAAAAACCGCAATATATTTTTTCAAATCCTCACCTCTTTCAGCTGAGCAGAAAACTTCAGTCCCGCTCCATGATGCATCTAAACAACAAAGAAATTTCCGTTTGTTTATTTCTAATTGCCTATAAAAATAACTCTCTATGTTATTAGTGTTATTCTAATATACGTTTCTATGAAAATAAAAACAATAGCCATTTTCCAAGAAGTTTTTCTTAAATCTACTAACCCACTCGCCGGGCCGGAGAAATGCCTGCTGACGTTACAATATTGTTGTGACAGATAAGGCGTCTGTTACTTACATGCCCCCCGACAAAATTTAAGAATGCAGTAAAAACAGAAGCATCAAATCATTCTATTCCATATATTAGAACAGATTGATTTGATGCTTCTATTACGGAAGTATACATGAAAGCACACGTCCCATTTTCCAGTCACTAACAAATAAGTCACACACTTGTATTTGATTCACCCTGTAAACGAGGCACTTTTTTTAAAGCTATATTTACATCTGCCAATGCTTGCGTATCTATCGGCTTCTGTTGCTGAATCAACCGCCTTGCGGGTAAAGCATGCTTCGGCTGGTTGGCAAGAAATGCAGCCTGAACGATGTCCTGAGCATCCAGATAAAAAATAGTGAATGCGTCCGTTTCTGCCGATCCTCGTAATACGGTTTTAGACCACTCTTTTGCGTGACCAAAATATTGAAACCGAACATGGTATTGATCCGACCAGAAATACGGCGTGTACGTATAAGGCGCCGATTGCGGATGTATTATATTTTTTGCAACTGTCTTGGCATGATTGACAGCATGATCCCAATGTTCAATATGAATAGAAGCACCCTGGTATGGCCATGATGTACAATCTCCAGCTGCATAGATATCAGATACGGATGTCTCGCCATATGCATTAACAACATAGCCTTGGTCTATTTCTAATTGCGAAACCGACACTTCTGTATTAGGGATTACTCCTACACCTATCATAACAGCCTGACAAGGAATCCGCCTCCCTTCTGCTGTTATTGCTTCTTCCACTTTTCCTTCGCCATGAAACTGCGTAACAGCGTCTTCTGTAATCACTTGAACCCCATGACGTTTGTGCAAATCAAGAAAATACGCTGATGCTTGCCGGCCTACAATATTCTCCATCGGATAAGAAGACCTTTCTACAATCGTAACGTCAATCCCCATTTCACTCAAAGTGGAGGCAAGTTCAGCACCGATAAAACCAGCTCCAATAATAACGGCCTGCTTCACATGTTGCATATGGTCTCTAATAGCTACGGCATCATCCATCTTTCGTAAATAAAAGATGCCTCTCAAATCATCTCCCACTAGTGCCAATGTTCGCAAACTTGTTCCAGTCGCAAGGATGATCTTCTCCCATTCATAAGAAGAACCATCTTTCGTATCAAGGGTTTTACGCTGAGAATCGATTCCGGTTACCTCAACCCCTAACTTCAAATCAATATCCAACTTTTCATAAATGGCAGGATTCCGTAATAAAATATTTGCATTATCACTCTCCTCCTTCATCCATTCCTTGGACAACGGCGGACGATCATAAGGCATTTGACTGTCACGATCCATCAGCATAATCTGCCCCTGATAGCCTTCATTTCGTAAACTCTCCGCGGCATGCACACCAGCAATACCAGCTCCAATAATAATGGTTGTATTGACGTGAGGCATCCCATCACCTCCTTTCACAACTAACCCACACTGATCCATCATATTCAACCGCTTCGTAAACATTCAGTGGATTTTCTGCTGGTCCTTCCAATACAGAGCCGTCACGAATATCAAAACATGCAAAGTGCAACGGACATGTTAGACAGGTTCCTTCCAACTCCCCATCGACCAATTCAGCATGTGCATGTGAACATATTCCATCCACAGCGTAAACCTTTCCTTCTACACGACCAATTACAATCGTATCCGACTCCGTTTCACATTCCATTAGATCATCATCTTCAAGCTCTGTACTAGAGCACACATACATATAAGAATCATCTAAAATAGGACTCTCCCCTTTAGAATGTGGCATCGTAATCACTCCTGACTTTCGTTTCTATGTCATTTATGTTGTTTAGGTTGTTATCAAAAAGCAGCTTCCTATTGATTAAAACCAATGAACTGGCTCCGGTTTCAGATTTTGAAAAACATGTTTGGTTTCTTGGTATTCTTCCAGCCCTGTTTTGCCAAGTTCACGCCCGATTCCAGACTGTTTATATCCTCCCCATGGCGCATGCGGGAAGTACAAGTTCACGTCATTAATCCAGACCGTACCCATTCGCATTTTCCTCACACAACGCTCCGCTTTAGCGATATCATTTGTAAAGATGCCTCCGGAAAGTCCATAAATCGAATCATTAGCAAGACGGATAGCATCTTCTTCATCTTGGAATTTTTCCACCGTAATAACCGGACCAAATCCTTCATCCTGCACGACACGCATATTCGTCGTACAATTGGTCAATACCGTTGGCAGATAGAAAAATCCATCTTGCAGGTGTGGATCTTCGGGACGGCCGCCGCCAACTGCTACGGTTGCACCTTCCTGCTTACCGGTTTCCACATAATGACACACTTTAGTTACATGTTCCGCTGAAATCAGCGGCCCCATTTGCGTTGAGGGGTCAAAACCACTGCCAAGTTTTATATTACTTACACGCTTTACAAGTGCATGAACAAAATCATCATGTATGCTTTCTTCCACAATGAGCCGCGTCCCTGCTGAACAAATTTGCCCAGCATGGAAAAATACCGCGTTCATCGCCTGATCAACAGCTGTGTCAAAATCAGCATCAGCAAAAACAATATTCGGGTTTTTCCCGCCAAGTTCCAGTGCCAAATTTTTCACATTGGAACTTGCTGCCTGCATAATCTTCTTGCCTGTTTCAATGCCGCCCGTAAATGAAATCAAATCAACATTATCATTTGCCGCAAGCTCAGCACCAACGGTATTACCAGATCCGAGTACCAAGTTGACGACACCTGCCGGAATCCCGGCTTCTTCCATTAATTCGAAAATCTTTACCGACGTAAGCGGCGTAATTTCACTTGGCTTCATGACAAGTGTATTACCCGCTGCAAGTGCCGGTGCCAATTTCCATGATGCCTGCAACAACGGGTAGTTCCATGGTGTTATCTGACCGCAGACACCGACAGGTTCATGCACCACCCTGCTGGTTGAATGTGGAATGGGAGAATCAATGATATCGCCGCCGTCCTTATCAGCTATTTCAGCAAAGTAACGAAAAACGCCTGCAATATCATCCATATCTCCACGGCTTTCTTCTACAGTTTTCCCTGTGTCGAGTGATTCCAATTCAGCCAATTGTGCATGATCACGTTTAATTAAATCTGCAATACTATGAACAAACTTACTGCGTTCAGAAGCCGGGATAAAAGCCCACTCCTTGTTATCAAAAGCCTCCCGGGCAGCTGCAATCGCAAATCGAGCATCCTGTTCATTACCTTCTGTGACCGTGGCAATAACTTCTTGATTATAAGGATTTATAATTTCTCTTGTTTCTCCAGAACTAGCTTCCAACCATTCGCCGTTGATAAACATTTTTTTCATACGCTCACCTCATATATCTTTCCAAATCTTATTTATATACGACCACTTGATCATCTTCAATGGAAACTTGGAAACTACGTAATTTTTTGTCAGGTTCAGCAAGCATAGCACCATCATTTTTTATGTCATATTCAAGCGCATGCCACGGGCAACGGAGGATTTCACCATCTTTAATGTATTCATAGTTTCCATGAATATCCGTACGTTTGGTATCACCACATAAAACGCCTTCTGAAAGTGGTGCGCCCTGATGCAGACACCTATTGACAAATGCATAAAATTCTCCGTCTTTGGTACGGCAAACAACAATTGGGATTTTTCCTAACGAAGCACTTTTCATTTTACCCGGATCAATTTCTTCTTTATGACACACAACTTCTCTCATCATTCCACACCTCCTGTCCGTCTCGGTAATTTAGGCAGAGCAGCCCGTGCATTTTCGGAATAAATCTTCTCCTCCAACGTCTCATCTAGTTTCGGGAGTGCCTCTAAGGGGGAATCATAATCCCAATGTGGGTAATCGGTGGCAAAACAAATCATCTCCTCCGATCCCATTTGATCGACGTACTGCATAAATTCTTTCTGATTTAATTCTTCCACGGGTTGCGTGGTAAAACGAACATGGTCCTGAATAATACGGCTAGGCATTCGTTTTACCCATGGGATTTCATGACGAAGTTCCTTGTACTGCTGGTCCATCTTTTTCATAAGATGCGGTACATGCGTAAACCCGCCCTCAATCATGATAAGATGCAAATCTGGGAATTTATCAAAAACACCATTAAACACCATGTTGGAAACTTCAATCATATGCGCCGTTGGCAACATGGTATGCCACTCAATAAAATAACGCGGCCATCCTCCGAAATGCGTAGGCGGCTCATTATGATGCATACCAATGGATAATTGATGGCGCTGAGCCGCTTCATAAATCGGATGATAGTAAGGGTCTCCCCACGAGCGCGTATCAATCGGCAGTAATACTTGCACCATTTTGGGATGCGAACCTACCCGTTCTATCTCACGAACCGCTTGTTGCGGATCCTGTGCTGCAATATGAACCGAACCATATAAGCGGCTGTCCTTTTCCAGCCAATTTTCAATTTGCCAATCATTGTAAGCGGTTGCTAAAGCAGCCCCCATTTCATACCAGCCGTGCATGGATGAGGGAGAAGGATCTAAGGCTCCGCTTAAAATAGCGTATTCATGCCCTTCCGCATCAAGTAATTGTTCTTGCATAAACGCCAAATCCGTTCCTGCCGCTCCTCCGTCCGGTGTTACGGCATCTGCGCGGTCAACACCTGCTACCGTTGGCTGTGTATACGGCATATGTTTTTCCTGCATCCAGTGGTTATCTTCTATATATCGTCTCCATGGATTATCCAAGTAAGGGAGAAGATCCGAATACATCACTCGTTCATGAACATCTGTGTCGATAATACGACGCTTCTGTTGCTTCTTTGGCATATAATCACTCCTCATATTTCCTAAGTAATCATCAGATGAAATTGGTATATTCATGCGCATGAATTAATACACAGTCTACAAAAGCTTCTGATTACTGGCAAACCCGATTTCATAAATTGAGTGGCTTCAGTGAAGCTCAGTGAGCCTCAGTGACGTTCAGTGAGCCAATATCTCCAAAATTGTATGAGAAAATATTTTTGCATACATGCTGGCTCTCGATTCATTTCCTAAATCAAATCGGTTCGTATTTCTTTCACTGAACGTCACTGAGCTTCTCTGAGCAAGCTTAATGCATGAAATCGACGGAGAACGTCTTATATCGAGGTTGAACGATTCTTTTTTCTGGTATATCCTACTTGTTAATCGACAAATGGTGGTACCGCATAAGATTAAAGAACTTTTTCAGGAAGGGTGATAATGATTTTACTATCAAAGAAATGGATTATCCTCGTTAGTATTAGTACTGTATTACTTTTAATGGGATGCCAAGAAGAATCAAGTAGTAATGTCGCAGAAGAAAACAATGATGTAGCTGACATCGAGGAGATTGTCGGGATCGAGCCGGGATCAGGAACAATGGATATCGCTGAAAATGCAATTGAAGGCTACGACTTGGATGTCGACCTAATTGAAAGTTCAGAAGCAGCCATGTTAGCGGAATTGCAAGGAGCGATAGAAAATGAGGAACCAATTGTCGTCACGCTCTGGGAACCACACTGGTCGTTTCGAGAATTTGACTTAAAATTTTTAGAGGATCCGCAAGAAACACTAGGTGAATCCGAAAATATACATACAATGGTCAGAGAAGGTCTTGAGGATGAACAGACTTCCGCTTACCAATTATTAGATAACTTTTACTGGGAAATAGAAGACATGAATGAAGTTATGGCAAATTTTAGAGATGATGATGTAGAACCACACGAGGCCGCTTCCGAATGGATCGAAAACAATCAGGATGAAGTTGACACGTGGATGGAAGATGTGGAGCCCGTCGAAAATGAAGAAATTGAACTAGCCTATGTGAATTGGGATACAGAGGTCTCATCAACCAATGTCGTTGCGATTCTACTTGAACAATTAGGCTACGATGTCACATTGACTGCTGTAGATATGGGAATTGCATTTGAAGCGCTTTCCAATGGCGATGTGGATGGCATGTTAATTGCTTGGCTTCCTGTGGGAGCAGCTTCCTATTATGAAGAGTACAAAGATGAAATCGTCGACTTGGGTCCAAATTTGGAAGGTGCGCAACAAGGATTTGTTGTTCCAGAATATATGGATATAGATAGTATTGATGATTTACCAACAAATTAATACATGCGTTAGAAAGCCTGTCCTTCACATGTCATGGGCAAGCTTGTTACTGTTATACGCCAGGCAAAAACAAAAGCACCCTGATTCCGGTTAATAAACCGAAATCAGGGTGTAACCTTTTAAAGAGACAGTACAAATCCTAGGACTGCTCCAGTTTTTCAATTCTTTTTTCCAGGTTTTCTGTTGTTCTTAATTGTTCAATCATACGTTTGATTAACTGCAGTTCTGCCTGTGCTGTCATGAGATGATCCTGCGCATGAATCATTAAAAAACTTGGTTTCGCCTGGTCATCCTGATTTTGAATAAGTTTTGTCTGATACTGATGCCCTTTTACAAATTCTTGGTCTGCTTCTTCCAGCAGTTTTTCAGCCTCGTCAAATTGGAAAGATTGCGCTTCATCCAGTGCCTCATATGCTGCACCACGCGCATTTCCTCCATGCAAGATAAGTTGTGACATAATTTCTTCGTAGTTCATATTCTCTCTCCTCGTTAATTAGTTTCCGCTTCATTTTCATTACTATTTTCTTCTTCGCTCAACAACTGTCTGTCATATTTACGGAAGAAAGGATAGTAAATCAGTGCTGCAATAATCGCATTAACAATTTGTACGACACCTGCTAACCAGGAACCACCTGTTGCGATAAATCCTCCAAAGAAAATTGGAACCGTGAATGGCGGCTGCACAATAACAGGAGGTAAAATACCTGTTGCAAAAAGGATATAGTTAATCGTTACAATAACAACTGGTCCCAGCACAAATGGAATAATTAATATAGGGTTCAGTACAATCGGCACCCCAAAAATGAGAGGTTCATTGATATTAAACAAGGAAGGTATAAAAACCGTTTTCCCGACTTGTTTCAATTGTTTGGATGCCGCAAATAAAAGGAAGACAGCTAAACCAATCGTTGCTCCTGAGCCGCCAAGATGCGTAAACATGTGGAAGAAAGGTTCTGTAACGATACCTGTTGCTTCCGTTCCTTGACTTACTGCTTCGGCGTTATTTGCCAGATTTGTCATCCAAAAAGGATATACAACGGAAGATACGACGTTCATTCCGTGAATTCCCATTGCCCATAAAATAAGCATTAACAGAATCATTCCAAGTGTTGCCCAATAAGAATTAGATACTGTTACCAGCGGGCTGAATATATCTAATACAGCTTGAGGTATTGTAATGCCGAAATTAGCCCAGACAATCCAAGAAATAATCCATACAATTGGTAAAATAATCATAAATGGAATAATCACTCGGAAGGTTCGCATCACATATGGTGGAACCCCCGCAGGCATTTCGAAAGTAACTCCTTTTTTAATTAAAAATCGCATGGCTTCTGTCGTGAGAATTCCCAATATAATGGCAACAAACAAACCTTGACCGCCTAAATATTGTAGAATATCTCCAAATGCTACCTGTTCGATATCCGTAACCGGGAATGCAGTCATAAAGAACGCCAGCATAGATAGCATCCCTGCCATCACTGCGTCCACATCCCGGCGATTACCAAGACTGTAACCAATACCAAACGCAACTGTCAATGCCATTAACCCAAAGGTCAGATTAAATGGGAAAAGAAGTTCCGCCTGAATGGGTTCAACCGCATTTACCCACGCCTGCACAACCCCCCACTCGATCGTATCAGGCGGGTTAGCAATGATAAGGAAAATTGCGCCTGTAATGATAACAGGCAACGCAAAAATAACGAATGCATCACGGATAGATTGCAGATACGTATTCTGCGCTATTTTTCCCAATGGTCCCATGAGATGATCTTCAAGCCATTGTTCGAGCTTCATTGCGTATTCCTCCTCACTTGTATATCATTCCGTTTCAGCGCCTTATTTTTTCATTCCCAGCGCTTGATCCAGCACCTTATCTCCATCCATTAACGCAAACGCACGTTGATCGACTAATTCTACGGGCACATCATATTGCTCGCCTATTTTTGTTACTTCTTTTTTCAAATGACGTACTTGTGGTTCTAATAAAGCAACGTCATATTCACTTGCTTTTTGCTTGAATTCCCCAGTTCCGCCTGGATACACTTCTACTTCTATTTCTCGTTTCTCTGCTGCCTCTTCCACTTTTTTCGCTAATTGACTGGAAGTAGCTCCCCAACTGCAAAGAATAATAATTTTTAGTTTGTTATTTGCCATCTTTAACACCTCTTAATTTTTTATTTTTTGTAAACATTGTTTTTGCCATGCTATCTATTCTCTTATAATGACGCATAATCCAACTTGAGAACCAGCTGGCAATAAATAGACATAACGAGAAAGCAATTCCGAATCCAAGAATTACTCCTGCTGAAGGCTGGTTAGTAATAAGTGCATAAACGCCATACCCAATCCAAATTGTCGATAAAACAGCTGCATACGTAAAAAGAAATTTTTTCAAGAAACCCCCTCCTTTTTTCTGCTCAAAGCTCTCTTTTGCTAGTCGCATTTACCACTTTTTTATAGCCTTCACTTTATTACATGCAAAAAGTATGCCAACACAGTCTAAAAGGAACACAAAAGCCTCACAGATAGATATTTCATTTTTAAAGAATTTCTCATAGAAAAAGTGTGCATTCATCATGCACACTTTTAACGAGATAACTTCACAAGTTCTTTTTTGATATGTTCGGGAACTGTAAGATGAAGTTCTTTTTCTAATTTTTGATAAAAAGTTTCCCAGATGGATGTTTCTTTTTTTGTAGGGACTATTTCTTGATCTTCCCAAGGAAAAGAAAACATCAACTTGTCCTGATTGCTTTGAATACGACTGGCAATTAAGCGGTCGACTAGGCCCCCAATATGCATCCACATACCTAACTCTCTTCCCGAGTCCCATTGGTAATAGTCACGTATCGGCGGAATACTGGCTTGTAAAATATTTGCGATGGATTTTGGATTTCCATAAGTAGTAATTTCCAGCAAGCCGTCCATAATTAGATAATAGATTTCCTCTCTTTCCACTGCACTGTTTTCCATTGAGTCCACCATTGATTTTCTTGTGATTTCCAACAGCCGGTGCATTCTGGAAACCCCTTCTTCTTGCAGCAATTCCCATGCAGGTATATATGGAACTCCTTCTATTGATACCGGAACAGTTCCTATAACAGCAATAACTTCATAATAATCCTGCAATTCATGTAAAACAGAAGTATCATTGGTTGAGGGATCCACGCGGACAGAACGTATCAACACGTCTTGATCTGATTGTGAAATTTGTTTTTTTATCCAATCTTCCAATAACTGTGCCGCACCTTCTCCGGTAAAACAAACTGTGGCGATAAGACGCTTTTTCTGTACATGTTTCGTTTCCTCTTCTTCTTTGACAAACTTCAGCATGGCTTCTTTGGTATCTTCGTAGATACCAGACAATGTCTGTTCAGATACCAGTGATTGTCTTCCAGCTTCCATCACCATAGATAAGTTCACACTTGAGATGGTTTTTAAGGGAACATTGACATCATTTTTTATCGCGTCTCCCATGGTAATAAGTGACCCAATATCTACCAGAAGTAAGACCCCTTCTATATTTTCAAATGTTGTTTCAAATTGCTGAATACGCGTTTTCACTTGTTCATACGTTTCTTCGGCAGTAACATGCAGCGGCATATCAATTGCATGGATAACATGGTTTCCCAGCAGATAATTGATTACTTCCGCCATGGAAGAAGCGGTTGACTTTCCGTGCATCACAAGTAAAACAGCTATTTCTTGATCATTCATCATGGTCTCGACTGTGTCATTCTCCGGAGTTATAAAATGCGTCATTAATTCAACTTCTTCAGCAGGTAAGGCCATTCCAATTTGTTCCTTTAAATAATAGGCAATCTGATTAGCAGCTTGCCGGTATGTAGCATTCGGGTGGACTACAACCGGAATTGGAGCTTTCTTTACATCGTTTCGGAGGTGATTTCGAAAATTCTGCAGATGTAAACCAAGTATAAAAAGTTGCCTTTTAGGTATTGGAAAATCGAATGTTTCTTTTAACGCATCCCCTGCATATTGAAGGGCATCAAAAAGGTCCTTATCGATTAATTGATTCCAGCTTTCTCTTTGATTTTGAAGATGTCTGTATTTTTGGTTTAATTCTGATATATAATCCATTACGACCTTTTCTAATACTTGAGTCGATTTTTTCGCATTTTTGTTGGTAGAATCAAAATGCTGATAAATATTTGGAACATTGGCGGAAGCCTTTCCTGCATCGTGATCAATATCGAGCGGTACTTTTTTCTTTTGATTCTCGGTATGATTTTCATCATAATTAAGAAAATCTTCCAGTTGAATAACCACATGCTCATTATCATTATTCAAATAGCGGTAATAAGCATGTGCACAGGCAATTTGAATATCGCTCTTCAATTGCCCTATATTCCCAGGGCAATCATAAGTGAGGAAAGCTTCACGGCAATCTCTTTCGATAGAAAGTGTTGCATTCATTTTAGCTGCTTCTTCCCGAAGAAAAGAATCAATCAGCTTTTCTCTTTCTTTATACGTTCTTTCCCGCAATGGTGGAATATTTAATTTGATAGAAAAGCGCCGCAGCAATGTTGGAAGCAGGACATCATCCGGATTTTCTGTTGTAGCACCAATAATTGCTACTTCCGCAGTCCGCTCATGTGTCGCATCTCCTAAACGATGATACGTTCCTTTATCCATAAGATAAAACAGCATTTCTTGGCCGGATGGAGGCAGACGGTGAATCTCATCCAGGAAAAGAATCCCTTTATGCGCCATATCGACCAATCCTCTTTTATCTTCATCAGCACCTGTAAAAGCACCCTTTTTAATTCCAAAAATCTGACCGATTAGTAACTCTGGATTCTGAGCATAATCCGCACAATTAAATGATACAAAGGAATTATTATCCATCGTATTCGATTGCTCAATCGCCAGCTGGGAAAGTTTTTCAGCTAAATAGGATTTACCGGTCCCGGTTTCTCCAGTAAAGAGAATCGGTAAAGGACGGGACGGATAAGAAAACGCTGCCATGCCAGTTTCTAATATAGGACGAAGCGCTTCTTCCGATCCGATTAGACCCATTTGTTCACTCTCTGAGGAATCAGATGCTTTTAAAGCATAGCGTACTGGTTTCCCCGGTATTTTGATTGCTTCATTCCTTTTCACCAAGTCGTTTAAATAGCGACTTGCTGTAGAACGGTCAATATTCAATTGCTCTCCTATTTCTACGGCAGAAGCTGCTTCTTCTTCCAATTGGCTTAAGTAATGATAGATATCTGTTATTCGACTCATAAGTATGAACCTCATTTGTATATTTTTATTGTTATTCCCTCTAACTCTATCATAACAGCAGTGAACCAAAAATACATATATCTAATTTGTGCATGTGATTTGCACACATTTGTCTAGTTTTCAATGAAATGTTGTTATATCAACGTCTATAATAAATGGCATAAAATTTGCAATATTAAATGTAACAAAACAGAAAGGAGATTGTTTTAAAATGAAAGCGCAATCATAATCGTATTGAAAATGTATCCGTCATCTGCTTAGGAATTATTTGGAAAGATTAACGCTTTGCAAGAAAAAATTGAACCTATGAGGAGTGAAAGAAATGCAAAAACGTGGTAAACAGTTGCTAAGTTGTTTTTCCATCTTTATTCTTTTTTTATCCATGCAAAGTCCGGCTCTAGCAGACACAAACACAACCGAAGAAAATGCTGGCGAAATAGAATTTATTGAACAAGAAAATGGACCTGTACTTGGATATTCTTCTACATCTGGTGTAGAGATTATTCAAGAAGGAGCAAACCAATTTAAAGACCTGAATCAGAATGGTGAATTAGATGACTACGAAGATTGGAGATTATCTACAGAAGAAAGAGCAGCGGATCTTGCATCTAAAATGTCCATAGAAGAAATTGCAGGACTTATGCTATATAGCTCCCATCAAAGTATTGATTCTGCTGAGCTGACAGACGAACAGACTAGCTATATAACAAATGATAATCTTCGTCATGTATTGATAACCAATGTAGAAAGCCCAGAAACAGCTGCCCAATGGAATAATCAAGCACAGACATTGGCTGAAGGCTTAGGCTTAGGTATTCCGTTAAACAACAGTTCTGATCCTAGACATAGTACAGACGCCAGCGCAGAATTTAATGCCGGTGCTGATGGAGATATATCTATGTGGCCAGAGGCAATCGGCTTAGCTGCAACATTCAATCCGGACATCGTAGAACAATTTGGGCATATTGCTGCGGAAGAATATCGTGCGCTCGGAATTGCTACTGCTTTATCTCCACAAATCGATATAGCAACAGATCCACGATGGTATCGATTTCCGGGAACATTCGGAGAAAACGCTGATTTAGCAGCTGATATGGCAAAAGCTTATGGAGACGGCTTTCAGACATCTACTCAGCAAGATGAAATAGCTGAAGGATGGGGATATACGAGTGTCAATACAATGGCTAAACATTGGCCTGGCGGTGGAACAGGTGAAGCAGGCCGAGACGCGCACTACGCTTTTGGAAAATATGCTGTTTATCCAGGAGATAACTTTGATGAACATCTTCTCCCTTTTTTAAATGGTGCATTTAACTTAGAAGGAGGGACAGACTCCGTCTCTGCCATAATGCCTTATTACACCATCCCTTGGAACCAAGATCAGGAATATGGTGAAAACGTTGGTAACGCCTATAGCGAATATATTATTCAAGACCTTCTTAGAGATAAATATGATTATGATGGGGTTGTCACGACGGATTGGGGAATTATTGGGGATCCAAATGAAGATATAGAACAATTTGCAGGCGGTAAATCATGGGGAGTGGAAGAACTTTCTGACCCAGAAAGGTTCTATAAGGTCCTAATTAATGGCGTCGATCAATTTGGCGGAGTAGATGAAGCAGATGGTATTTTGGAAGCGTATCAACTTGGGATAGAGGAACATGGGGAAGAATTTATGCGCAACCGTTTCGAGGAATCTGCCGTTCGTTTATTAAAGAACGTTTTTCAAACTGGTTTATTTGAAAATCCTTATTTAAATGTACAAGAAACAGCGGAAACTGTCGGTAACCCTGATTATATGGAAGCAGGATTTGAAGCACAACTTCAATCCATTGTAATGTTAAAAAATAAAGATAACGTATTGCCACTTCAATCAGAAGATAATGAAAAACTGACGGCCTACGTTCCGGAAAGGTGGTTTCCTCCTGAAGAAAGCAGCTTTGGAGGAGATGATGAAACACCGGAAGGAGAATGGGCGTCCCCTCTCAACCTTGATATTGTTGAAGAATATTTTAATACAACCACTAATCCAGATGAAGCAGATTTTGCTTTAGTAGGAATAGAAGGACCGGATGGCGGACTTGGTTATTCGTCTGAAGACGTTGAAAATGGAGGAAACGGCTATTTTCCAATTACATTGCAATACGGAGAGTATATAGCTGAACATGCCAGAGAAGAAAGTATTGCTGGAGGGCATCCAACAGAAGATTCTGCTAACAGATCTTACAAAGATAAGACTGTAACTGCATCCAACACCAAAGACCTTGATCTGGTACTTGAAACGAAAGAAAAAATGGGTGATAAACCAGTAATAGCTTCCATTTCTATGAACAACCCATCCGTGCTAGCTGAATTTGAGGATCAAGTAGATGCTATATTGGTAAATTTCGGCGTACAGGATCAAGCAGTATTAGAAATGTTATCAGGTGAGGAAGAGCCTTCCGGATTACTTCCATTCCAAATGCCAGCGAATATGAAAACGGTAGAAGAACAATACGAAGATGTAGCTCATGATATGATAGCTTATGTAGATTCAGAAAGAAACACTTACGATTTCGCATTTGGTCTAAATTGGGATGGTGTTATCCAGGATGAGAGAACTGAAAGATACGAATTTGATGGAGCGTCCAGTAATGAACTTCCTGAGACAGCTACTTCTATGAATATTTATTTGGTATTCGGATTGCTTTTACTTCTTTTAGGAGGGGTATTTCTAATTATTAAACGTAGAAAAAACACGTAAATGACATATCTTTGTGAACAGGTTGTTCATTGAGCAAGAACGCATTCAAAAAAGAGCTGTCGCAAATGCATAATAAGGATTTGCGACAGCACCTTCTTATAACTCTCCCCCATTTGTTTTAATAATATGTTGATACCAATAAAAGGATTTTTTCCTTTTTCTTTCTAATGTCCCGTTCCCTTCATCATTCAAGTCAACGTAGATAAAACCATAACGTTTAGACATTTGACCAGTTGACGCACTTACAAGGTCTATACATCCCCAAGGAGTATACCCCATCACTTCGACACCATCTTCAATCGCCTTGCCTATTGCATCAATATGTTCTCTTAAATATTCAATTCGATAATCATCATTAATACTACCATCTTCTTCGATTTTATCATAAGCGCCTAAACCATTTTCTACAACGAATAATGGTACTTCATAACGACCATAAAGTTCATTTAACGCAATACGAAGCCCCATTGGATCAATCTCCCAACCCCAGTCACTTGCTTTAAGAAATGGATTTTTAACGCCACCTACCATATTTCCTTGACCAATTTCATCTGCTGTCTTTTCTTTTCTTTCTGTACGAGACATATAATAACTTAAAGAAATAAAGTCAACGGTTCCTTGTTCTATAAGTTCTAAATCTCCATCTTCCATTTCAATGTTAATATCATGTTCCTTGAAATAACGATTAATAAAAGCAGGATATTTCCCGCGAACTTGAACATCCCCACAGAAATTATTAAAGAAACGACTTTCTTCAAGTGCATACATAACATTTTCAGGATTTGAATCATAAGCATAAACAGGGGCATAAATTAACATGCATCCAACTTGAGACTCCGGAATAATTTGATGTGCAGCTTTAACAGCAAGCGCACTTGCTACAAATTGATGGTGAAAAGATTGGAATGTTGGTTGATACTTGTCTTCTTCTTTTTGAACAGCAAAACCAAGCCCCATAATTGGCATCATTACCCCACTATTTATCTCGTTAAATGTTAACCAATACTTCACTTTATCTTTATACCGATTAAGAACAACATTCACATACCTTTCAAAAAATGTTACGACTTCACGGCTTCTCCAGCCACCGTATTTTTTCACTAAGTTTAATGGCATTTCATAGTGAGATAATGTAACAACTGGTTCAATATCATATTTAGCCAGCTCGTCAAACACACGATCATAAAATGCTAATCCTTCTTCATTTGGTTCATGTTCATCTCCGTCAGGAAAAATTCTAGACCATGCGATGGACATGCGATAAGTTTTAAATCCCATTTCTGCAAAAAGAGCAATATCTTCTCTATAACGGTGATAAAAATCAATACCTAAATGATTCGGATAGCGATATTTTTCTTTATCAATTTCCCAATTGAATCCTGGTTTATTTAATACTTCGAGCCTTTCCTTTCCCCCCGGAAGTACATCGGCAATATTTAAACCTTTATTACCTTCATTAAAACCGCCTTCTATTTGGTTTGCAGCAGTAGCCCCTCCCCATAAAAATCCTTCTGGAAATATTGTTGTTTCTGTCATAATGACCGTACCTCCTTATTTTTCTAAATTAATGCCCTTTGTCTCAATGACTTTTTTGTACCAATAAAAACTTTTCTTTTTTCTACGTTTTAGAGAACCATTTCCTTCATTATCCCTATCTACATAGATATAACCATAACGTTTTTTCATTTCACCTGTAGACGCACTAACGATGTCAATCGGTCCCCAGCTTGTATATCCAATGATGTCTACACCGTCTTCAATTGCTTCGCTCATTTCAGCAATATGCTTTCTTAGATAATCAATTCGGTAATCATCATCAATTGTTCCGTCTGCATTTATTTCATCGACTGCACCTAATCCATTTTCAACAACAAACAAAGGCTTTTGATATCGATCATATAGCTGATTTGCCGTTATACGGAAGCCTTTTGGATCAATCGTCCATCCCCATTCTGAGGTTTTCAGATAAGGGTTATCAACAGAGTCAAACACGTTTCCACTTGTTTGATTCTTCAACACTTCTGAATCAGTACTTGTTGCTCTGCTCGAATAATAGCTAAACCCGATATAATCAACGGTATGCTTTTTCAATAATTCCTCATCATCTTCTTCCATATCAATTGTCAAATTGTTTTCCTTGAAGAAGCGCTTGGCATAGCCAGGATATTCACCACGTGCTTGAACATCGATAAAGAAAAATGACTCTCGATCTCGATCCATAGCTTTGAAAACATCATCTGGATTGGATGTATATGGATATGTGGTTCCTGCTGCCAGCATACAGCCAATCATTGCATCCGGAATAATTTCATGACATGCTTTAACAGCACGTGCGCTTGCTACCAGTTGATGATGTGCAGCCTGATACTTTATTTGTGTTTCGTTTTCACCTTCTTTAAACACAAGTCCAGCTCCGACAAACGGCAAATGCAATAACATATTGATCTCATTAAAGGTCATCCAATATTTTACTTTATCTTTATATCGTTTAAAAATTGTTTTAGCATACCTTTCAAAAAGATCAACCAATTTACGGTTTCTCCAACTACCAAACTCCTTAATTAAATGAACAGGCACATCAAAGTGAGCTATGGTCACCACAGGTTCGATGTTATATTTACGTAATTCATCAAATAAATTATCATAAAATTTCAGTCCTGCTTCATTCGGCGTTTCGTCATCCCCGTTTGGGAAAATACGCGCCCAGGAAATAGAAACTCTTAATGCTTGAAAACCCATCTCGGCAAACAATGCAATATCTTCTTGATAACGGTGGTAAAAGTCTATTGCTTTATGGGAAGGATAATATTCTCCATCCACTGGTGTTAGAGAATCAACCTTTCCTTTCATTATTTCAAATCGCTTTTCACCTGTAGGCAATAAATCTACAATCGTTAATCCTTTGCCATCTTCTAAATAAGCACCTTCTGTTTGATTAGCAGCAATTGCACCGCCCCATAAAAATCCATCAGGAAATTGTCGCGTCATTTTAACACACTCCTTTTATATTAAAGTTACTTTTTTTCTAGACTTATTAGTGGGTTCCCAATCTGAATATTCCCTTGTGTTTCAGTTTCTATAACTTTATACTTATCATGATTTGTTATTACTACGGGGGTAATAACTTCATATCCAGCCTTTTCAATAGCTTCGATATCAAACTCAATGAGCAATTTACCTTTTTCTACTTTATCCCCTTGAGCAACATGAGGTATGAAAAATTCTCCATCTAATTGAACCGTATCCATTCCAATATGAATCAATAGTTCTGCACCATGTTCTGTTTCAATTCCAATCGCATGATGGGTTCCAAATAAAGCAGAAACTGTTCCTGAAACAGGTGAAATTAATTTTCCTTCAGTAGGTTCGATTGCAATACCTTTTCCTAGTGCTCCAGAAGCAAAAGCAGAGTCAGAAATGCCCGCCAAGCTTTTCACCTCTCCATTTAAAGGGCTTTCTATCACTTCATTTTCCACCTTTGATTCAACAGCTTCTTCAGCTGGTTGAGTAGATTCTTCTGTTGCTGTTGTGTTCTCTTGATTGTTAATGCCGCCGAAGAAATAAGTTAAAACAAATGCTAGAATTAACCCTAAAGCAGCAGCAATAAGAGCACCAATCACTGACATATCTATCCCATCCGGACCAATAAAACTAGGGATTTGAAAGATACCTAGACCGCCCATTATATAGCCTTGTGTACCAATAAAGCCCAGTATTCCCCCTCCAATTGCAGATGAAATAAGTGTAAAAATAAATGGCCTCTTCAACGGCAATGCAATACCATACATGCCAGGTTCAGTCACACCAAATAAAGAAGATATAATCGCTGGCGGACTAAGTGTTTTCGTTTTTTGATTTCTTGTTTTCATTAAAACTGCTAAGATTGCTCCTGCTAACGCAAATGAATGTACAAACATCAGAGCTAATATCGGATCTACGCCCTGGACAGCAATATTATTAAAGCCAATCGGAATGATACCCCAATGCAACCCAAACATAACAAATACTAGCCATAAGCCGCCCATTATTGCCCCTGCAATTGTTGGACTTAAATCATACAGCCCGACTGTTCCTTCTCCAATTAACTGACTTGCCCAAGTTGCAATTGGTCCAATTATAATAAACGTTAATGGAATAATAATTAGGATTGTGAACATTGGAGCTACAAATGTTTTTATAACATTCGGAATAACTTTTGAAAGAGCATTTTCCAGTTTTGCAGCAAAAAATGTTGATACAATAATCGGTATAACAGACATGGAATAAGTCATTAAAATAACTGGAATACCAAAAAATTCAATGTAAACTGGTGATTCAAATACTGTTCCTGCAAATAGTGTGTATAAAGGCTCTCCTGCTTCAGGAATTCCTTCAAGAGCCGGATAAACCAAAGCACTCGCTATCACCATACCTAAAAATGGTGTTCCGCCGAACTTCTTCATAGCCGTATAACCTAAAAATATAGGTAGGAAGTAGAAGAGTCCGTCTCCTATTGCATTCAAAATTTGATATGTTCCACCCTGCTCATCCAGCCATCCAACTGCAATAAATAAGGCATTAAACCCCTTAATCATACCGGAAGCTACTAATACTGATAATATCGGAGTAAAAATCCCAGAAATCATTTCTATAAAACGATCGAATAAACTTCCTTTATCTTCTTCATCTTCAGCATCCACTTCTTTTCTTGCTTCAAATCCTCCTTCAGTTACAACAGCTTTATATACATCAGGCACATGATTCCCTATTACTACTTGATATTGACCGCCACTTTGCCTGACAGTTACAACACCCTCCATATTTTCCAGAACCTCTGTATTTGCTTTACTTTCATCTTTCAATTTAAAACGAAGACGAGTAACACAATGAACAACACTCTTCACATTTTCTTTTCCACCAACATTTTCAATAATGTCTTTGGCTAATTGTTCATATTTCATCTTATACCCTCCCATTTTTGTATTTTGAAAATAAAAACCCGAATGATTTTTATAAAACACAAAAAGAACGTGTTTTTCAAAATCATTCGGGTTATGCCCAATAGGTTACATTCCCATTTATTTATGTTTTTTGGACTTTCTTAGGTTTCTTTCAGTAAATTACTTAGTCTCGACTTGTTAAACGATAAATATGCAATGTTAAATATAATAGTTCATCATGCGAGATGGTCCAATCATAATCGTTTTCAATATATGCAGCAATGCGTTCTGCACAACGAAATGCTTTATTGTATTTGATTTTGATTTGATCATATAAAAATTCATCATAATTACTTTCTGTTTTTTCTTTGCGAACAAAACGCATGGCAAAAAAGCGTAAGTGTGTTAAAAATCGTTCATAATTAATGGAACTTTCATCTAAGTCCATCTGATAATAATATTTAACAATATTTAATATATCATTTACCATTTCGGTTACTTGAATTGTCTCAGCCATATTTTCCCCAGATATCTGACTATTGACGAAGTGTAGTGCGATGGAAGCGGCTTCATCTTCTGGCAAATCGATATCCAACGTTTGATTGATTATATCAAGTGCCTCCTGTGAAATTTGAAATTCCTGTTTATAATACTTGCGGACTTCCCAAAACAAGGCGTTTTTCAAATCTACTCCGCGCTCGTATCTTTCAACAGCAAAGCTCAGGTGGTCAATCAATGCTACATACAAATAGTCATCTAATTTATAAGGGAGCTTCTCATTAGCTAATGCAATAACTCTATAAGCCAAGTCTAAATAGACTTCTGGAATATCTTGTAATAGTTCTGCGATTTTATTGGATATTCCCTTACTTTCTAGAATAAAAGTCTTTTCAATCTTAGCCGGATCAATAGAAGATCCTTCCTTTTTTTGAAAAGCCAATCCCCGCCCCATGACAATGATTTCCTGATTCCGCTCATTATGGGATATAGCAACATTATTATTTAAGATTTTTTTTATTTTCATTTTAACCACACCTGATTCGCATTTTACTAAAACAAATCAATCTTTACTTTACTTTTACCTTAACAAAGATTTCATTCGGACTATTCTTGATGCACTTTCATTTCTTCCGATTTTTAATATTCATGCATGAAATACCGGATGGCAATAAAAAACCTGAATTGTTTAAAGACGCACTTAGCACGTTTTTAAATCAACTCAGGTTATGCCCAATTAAGGTTACATCCCTTAAGAAAAGTTAACTTTTATATCATAATCATAATTTATCACAACTTTTGTACTGTGTCAACGGTTTCATTATTTATTAAGAAATTTTTCAGAAAAAGTTTTTGGCTTCTAATTAACACGAATCAAAGATTACATCTAACTTTTTGAATATATTTATACATCACAATGGAATAGAAGAACAGGTGTCAGCAACAACCAATATACTTGGATGCTTTATCTATCGAAAATGCAGCGATGTGTTCAAAAACCTGAAAACATTCGGTACTTTCGTTATATTTTCCCAAAATAAAAAGGCTTGCGATTTACGCTAAGCCCTCTAGGTCAAAAGCTTCCAAGCGGACTCGAACCGCTGACCCCATCCTTACCATGGATGTGCTCTACCGACTGAGCTATGGAAGCAAATGGCTCCACAGGTAGGATTCGAACCTACGACCGATCGGTTAACAGCCGATAGCTCTACCACTGAGCTACTGTGGAATATAGATTAAATACAGATAAAAAAATAAGCCTGGCAACGTCCTACTCTCGCAGGGGGAAGCCCCCAACTACCATCGGCGCTGAAGAACTTAACTTCTGTGTTCGGCATGGGAACAGGTGTGACCTTTTCGCTCTCGTTACCAGACTTACACAATATAAGCCATTCGACATTACCTGCGAAACGTAGATAATTTCAATCGAACACCTTCAATTGCTTTAAAATAGGGTTTGTACCCTGAAAACTAAATAAGCGTAAGGCGACATGAAAAAACTTAGATAAGTCCTCAATCGATTAGTATCCGTCAGCTGCACGTGTCGCCACGCTTCCACCTCGGACCTATCAACCTCAT
>NZ_JBHTKK010000034.1:0-40298 GCF_042675985.1 Oceanobacillus locisalsi | reverse complement strand
GAATAATCCGGTGAATCGGGTATCTCAACCGTTATGCTGACGAACCAGTGCAATCCTTCTCGGCTGACACGGTAAGACAGCGGTTTGAACTCGATAGGTAAATACCCTCTTTCATCATTATATCGGTAAAAACCACAAATTTTTAATATCTTTTTATGGGTCAACACCAAAATCAATGGTTGAAGTTTGTAATTAAATATGATAGCAATATCTAATCTAGCGAAGGAAAAATACGGAGACTCCTATGGGAACAGGGCGAGCTGAAGATCCACTTGAAAAGCGGGCTTCTTTTCAAGTTAGCTGAAGCCGTCCCCATGGAAAGCGTAGTATTTTTCCGCAGCGGTTACTAAAGCATAACTATATAAAGACTGTCAACCCTTTATTATGGTGAAGAGCCCTTTTTATAGTTTTATAGTTTTTTATAGTTATTCAGAAACAGTTACGAACCCCCTACTCCATTACATCATCATTCATGATTTAATACTTATATCTTCTTCTCTATATTAAATCAAAAAGAGGGATTTTGAAAAGAAATACGAGGTAAGAATGACAATATATTTACTTTTTATAGTCATAAATTATTTCCTGGGGAATAATTCATGGCTTCTGTTGCCCTATCTTTTAAAAACAATGTTACAAATGTCCCTACTTTGATTCTTTATCACTTTAACAAAAAGAATTTGTATTGTAATTTTCAGGTTGATAGGTACATTTCATCAGATAGCAAGCGTATTATTCCATAAATGAAAGAAATCAAGAGAATAGTCGTTACACAACGTTTTTATAACGCAATAATGCGGATATTTGTTCCAATAAAACGTTTAATCGCCTTTGTTCTTCTACCTTCACTACAGTATAATTTCCATTAAATGATTACAAAGGAGAGATGAGGTACGTAATGTGGAAATTGAACAGAATTTTAGGATTATTGGCTATCATTACTTTTATCACCGTATTAGCTGCATGTGGCGACAACAGCGGTGATAGCGAATCAGAAAGTAATGGAATCGATTTAGGAGAAGACAATATTGAGCTGGGAACCGATGATTATGTGTCTAACACCGTGAACTCATACACTGCTAAATTATTACTTGAAGAGATTGGTTATAATGTCCAAGTGAATCAAACGGATGTCGGTGTGCAATATACTGGATTATCTGACGGGGCTACCGATGTCATTGTAGGTGCATGGCTTCCGTATACACATGGAAGTTATTGGGAAGAGTATGAAGATGATCTTGAAAGAATAGGCACCGTAACAGAAGAAGTAGAGCTCGGTTTAGCTGTACCTGCTTATATGGAAGATATCAATTCTATTGAAGATTTAAGAGACAATACGAATAATATTGGAGAGCAGCTGGAATGGGACATCACTGGTATCAGTCCAGGTGCTGGTCAAATGAACTTAATGGAAAATGAAGTCATCCCTGGATATGAATTGAATGATTGGACATTATTAGAAAGTTCAGGTGCCGCAATGGCCGCTGCTTTATCTGACGCTATTAATAATGAAGAGCCGATTGTTGTGACATTATGGACACCACATTGGACGTTCAATGAGTTCGATTTAAAAATCTTAGATGACCCGGAAAACGCATTTGGTGATCCGGACGATATCTTGTCTGTATCAAGAACTGGATTCGAGGAAGATTCCCCGGCAGCTCACCAGCTTATCAGTCAATTTCAAATTACAAAAGAAGATACACAGGAAATGATGTTGCATGTGCAAGAAGGGATGGATCCAGAAGAAGCTGCACAACAATTTCTGGATGAAAACCCGGATTTAAAAGAAGAATGGCTGGAAGGCTTACATTAATTAGATAAACATACGAAGTCAAAAGGGAGATGGGTAACTGTCCATCTCCCTTTTGACATGAATAAAGAATACAAATTCTTAGGATATTTCTCTCTTTAATAATTCTACTTCGCTCTTAGGAACTTTCAAGACAAAGCTTAAACCAACACATAGCATCATATTCACAGCTAATCCCCATAACCCGCTGGCAATCCCTAAAGGCTGCAGTCCTGTAAAAGCCATTACAGATGCAATAATCGTTCCTGTAAGCATACCGATAAACAGCGCATGACGATGGAGCTGTTTCCAGTATAGGCCTAAAAGAAATGCCGGAGCAATTTGAATCAGCAGTTCAAATTTCAGAATAAATATGCGGTACAACGTTGCCGGCGGATACCAGGCAATCACCAGCAGCAAAATGACAACTGCAACACCTGTTATTTTACCAACTAAGATTTGCTTTTTATCACTGGCGTTTTTATTGATATAGCGCCCATAAATATCTTTCGAAATAACTGATGAGAAGGTAAGCAATACCGAATCTGCTGTCGAAATAATCGCAGCAACAATACCGCCAAACAAGAGAACCATTGCCCAATAAAAGAACGGATTTTGCATCGCGATATGATTCGCCATCATTCCTACTAATTGTTCTGATTCACCTTCACTTAAACCGGGAAAAGCTTGAATACCAATAATTCCTATGATAAACACGAACCCCGAAGTGACAAATGGCATCCAAGCCATCGAAGTTAATGATTTTTTTAAGGATTTTTCACTTTTAGCAGCAAAAATCCGCTGAATCGCATGCGGGTAAATAGCGGCTCCAATCATCACCAGAATCAACATACTGTACCAGCTTAGAATACCGCTGCTATCCGGTACCCCCAGTTTTTCGGGAGAAATTGTCGCAGCATATTCTGTTGCAGAAGGCAGGCCGCCAAAGTATATCATGGATCCAATCAGTAATATTGCTACACCAAATAGGAGCGCAATTCCCTGCATCGTATCCGTGTATGCTACAGAACGCATTCCGCCAAGCCAACCATAAATAACCATAACGGTAACAAAAAATATTACAGCAGCTTGATAAGGAATCGTCCCTCCTGTCAAGCCACTGACACCATGTCCAATGGCGATAATCTGTTCCAGCAAGAAGTTTGCTAAGCCATAAAGCATTAAGAAAGATGCGAGCAACGTAACTGCTTTTGATTTAAATCGCTTATCAATATAATCTGAAGGCGTAATAAAATTATGTTTTTTACTCAACGCGTACAGCCTCGGAGCAAACATTAAATAGCCCACTACAATCAAAATAAAAAACGTAATGGATTGCATCCAGAGAAATCCCATACGGTAAGCAGTAGGTGCATAGCCAACAACGGTATTCCCGCTGTACTGGGTAGCAAAAAACGTAAAAAATAACACGAAAACGCTGAGATTGCCGCCGCCTAAGTAAAACTCTTTATTCGATTGGTGAAGTCCCCTATTTCTCCAATATGTAATAAAACCGATAAAAAGCATCAAAAAACCATAGAAAAGCATAATAATAATACCAGAAGTTCCTGAAAATGCGAGATCATTCATTATTCTCTTCCTCCTCCCCCATTTCTTCATCATCCACTATATGCCAGCAAAACTTCAAAATAAGTGTTAAGACAATAGATATGATGAGAGAAACTCCTAATATAATCCAAGCCCAATAAGGTATTCCTAAAATAAAAGGTTCATAGGAACCTGTAGGTAGATACCATGGCACGCTAAAAGCAAGCAGTATAATCAAAATAGACCAAATTTTCCAATTTTTAATTGGTTCCTTTTTTTGTTTCATTTTCTCCCTCCAACCAATTTTTCTAATTATCATTAAAGAAACCTTTTTTTAATTAGAAAATTTCAAACATAGTTTAAACTTTACTTTATAAAAAACGATACAGTATGTCAATCTGCATCTATTATTTTTTTCGCGGATTTTGCGAATGCTGTTTTCTGTTTCTTGTGAACGCATCCTATTAACTGTATTTATCTCTATAACACATTCTAAGTAACTACTTATCACCGCTTCATTTATACATTGTTCTCCTGATAGATCATACGCGATCTTATCTATTTCTGAATCAATAAAACTTTAATAGTCTATCAAAAGAAGGAATCTCTCAAAGAGACTCCTCCCATATTACTTTTATTCATTTATTCCGTTGTTTATAGGGAAATAACATTTTTTTCTTATTCAAGGAAACCTTCTTCAAAAATAGCAAGTAAGTGCTCCAGCGTTACCGGGTCACTGTAAGTAGCTTCCTCTGTACTAAATTCAATCACTTGATTGTTTTCCACTGCTGGAATAGACTGCCAAGTTTCACTCTTCATAAATTCATTGCCTGCTCCCATCTCACTCAAAACAATGAAATCTCCTGCATATTCTGGCAATGTTTCCAAAGATAAACTGTAATAACCGTCAGCAAGTGCATCCTCCTGCACTTTATCCGGCATGGTCAGCTCCATAGCTTGATACAATATTTCTGTTCCTCGGGCCCAGTTATCTCCAAATACAGAGAAGTTTTTAGAGTCTGTTTCAAATACGGAAACAGAAACACCTTCACCATGCTCTTCTTTGACCTTGTCGCCAACTGCTTTTGCGCGTTCGCTGAAGTCATCAATCCATTCCTGTGCTTCTTCCTCTTTATTGAGTAATTTACCAATCTCCAAATGCTGCTGTAGATAATCTAACTTTCCCCAGGTATAAATAACAGTCGGAGCAATCTTTTCCAGTTCATCTAGATTTTCCATATGCGAACCGGCAATAATTAAATCCGGCTCCAATGCTAAAATACCCTCCGGATCATTTTCTGAAACGACCTCCACATCTGCCAAGCCTTCTTCAAACAGCGGACTTGCTTTTGTCCATTCGTCTACCCCTACCAAATTTCCATCAAGAGCGAAGACATTCGGACCATTTGACAATGCGACAATCCGCTGTGAATCAGCAGGTATTTCCACTGGACCTGTCTCCGATTCATATGTCACCATATCATCTTCAGCATTATTTTGTTCTCCATCTGACTGATTGCTACACCCCATAATAAGCAAGCAAAGCATACATCCTAAAAGAAATAATTGTTTCTGCATTTGTTTTCCTCTTTCTGTTTTTTAGTTTAAAACGTTTAATCTTTCAGTCTTGCTAATAAATATAAAAAGTAAGGAGCTCCAATTATTGCGACAATGATTCCTGCTGGCACTTCCGGCTGTTTAATAAAACGGCCGATCATATCTGCCAAGAGCAACAGTAACACTCCTATTAATCCGGAAACAGGAATAACATACTCATGCTTATCACCAACCAGCTGCCTGGCAAGATGAGGAGCAATAAGCCCAATGAATCCGATTCCGCCGCTAACAGAAACACTTGCTGCAGCAAGTCCAACAGCAGCTACTAATAGTCCACGCCGCTCTTTTTCCAGATTTGCACCTAATCCAATTGACGTTTCTTCCCCTAAATGAAGAATATTCAGAACCATCGCTTTAGAGTAAACAAACGGAATCAAAATAATAAGCCAGGGAAGTAATGCAAGCACAAACTGCCAATCAGAACCCCAAATGTTTCCTGCAAGCCAAGTAGCCAGAAATTGATAAGTCTCTGGATTCAATCGCAGTGTTAACACAATCATGAATGCATTAATACCTGCTGCAACGGCAACACCTGTCAACACTAATCGCATCGGTGAAATTCCTTCCGAAGGCTTGTAAGATAGTATATAAATGATAAGCGCGGCTCCAGCAGCTCCAAGAAAAGCTAAAAATGGCATCAGAAAGACAGATAGTGTTGTTGTTACTGCAAAGAAAGATAAAAATAACATCACAGCTAAACCCGCTCCGGCGTTAATGCCGATAATTCCGGGATCTGCCAATGGATTCCGGACAATTCCCTGCAGCACTGCTCCTGAAATTGCAAGTCCCATTCCTACCAGCAAAGCAATAACCATACGCGGCAAACGAAAATCAAATAAAATCAGATTCTGGTGTTCCGTACCTTGTCCGAAGAAAGTTAATATGACTTCTATCGGGGTTAAGTAAATACTCCCTGTGTTTAAGCTGATTAAAAATATAATAATAATCAACAGGACTAAAATAGCGCTAACCAGCATCGCCCTTTGCGCTTTTCTGAACTGGCTATGCTGTTTGTTTTTTTGTATGCTCATACCATTCCCCCGCCCTTTCTTGCCAAGTATAAAAAGAAAGGCACGCCCAATAAGGCAATTAATGCACCAATTGGCATTTCATGAGGAGGACTGATGGTGCGTGCTGCCAAATCAGCCAGCACAACAAGTAAAGCACCATAGATAACAGTTCCTGGAATAATCCAGCGGTAATCCTGCCCAATAAACCAGCGGACAATATGCGGTACCATTAACCCTACAAAGCTTACGGCACCAACAACAGAAACAGCCAGCCCAGCTAAAACAACAATAATAAAGGAAGCAGTGAGCTTAACACGCCCAGTTTTTATTCCTAAACCTACTGCAACCTCTTCCCCTAAGCTTAATAACGTTATCGACCGGGATACTGTCATAGCAGCAATTAATGCTAGAAGTAACCATGGGGTAATTATTTGTAAATGGCTCCAGTTTATTCCGGAAATACCACCTGCATACCAAAAAGCTAAATCCTGTCCAATTTCATAATAAAGCGCAATTCCTTCACTAAGTGCACCTAAAAGCGCACTGACTGCCGCACCAGCCAACACCAGGCGAATCGGGGTCAGCCCGTTTTTTGACAATGAACCCACTCCGTATACAATTCCTGCTCCAAGTGCAGCCCCTAAAAACGAAAATAAAATCATATATAAATAAGGCAAATACGGGAAAAAAGCAAAACAGCAAGCTAACATAAAAACTGCTCCGGCATTTAATCCTAGTAAACCTGAATCAGCAAGCGGATTACGTGTCATCCCTTGCATTAATGCCCCTGCTACAGCAAAGCAACTGCCTACAATAGCTGCCCCGAATATACGGGGAAAACGTATTTCCCTGATAATTTGATGCTGTTGTACACCTGAATCAAATTGGAAGATTGACTGCCATACCGTTTGTAAGGACATATCCGCTGATCCAAGTGAGACAGCCAGCACCAAAGACAATAATAAAAGGATACTCCCAATCCCTAAAATAAACATGCCACGGACAGGGCGGACGGTTTCTTTGACTTCTTTTCGTTCTTCTAGTTTATTCATTGGATGCTAATACCTCTCGTTAATTGCTTTTACTTGTTTTATTTTAGCCAGACACCGATTGCCAACATGATTTAGACGAAGCATTCACGTTACAGCCGCCAGACGTTTTTTCTACCTGACACAGCTGGTATGATAAACATATTGGATTCGCACTATGTGGACATCTAGCTATATTTGCATCAATTTGAAAAACTTGCTGCAAATTATCACAGGTCATTACTTCCTCCGGTGTGCCATCAGTGACAATCTCTCCATCACGCATTGCAATTAAATAGTCGGAAAAACGGGAAGCATGATTTAAATCATGAAGAACCATAACGATCGTACGACCTTCTTCTTTATTAAGGCGATCCAATAACAATAAAATATCCAATTGATGTGCCAAATCTAAATAAGTAGTCGGTTCATCCAGCACAAGAATATCTGTCCCTTGCGCCAATGCCATGGCAATCCATACCCGCTGTCGCTGACCTCCGGATAAAGCACTGATTGTCCGATTCTGGAATTCTGTTAACCCTGTCACTTCCATTGCCCAGTTAATATAGTCATAATCTTCCTTCCTTAAAGAGCCCATTCCTTTTTTATACGGAAAACGTCCATAAGAAATTAATTCATATACTGTCAGTCCACCAGGTGCTTCCGCTGTTTGAGGCAAGATTGCCATACGTTTTGCAATCTCTTTTGTATCGACCTTGTGAATCTCTTCACCTTCTAAAAACACTGCACCCTGTTTTACATTTAAAATACGTACAATCGTTTTTATTACCGTTGACTTTCCACAGCCATTCGGACCGATAATCGTAGTTATTTTATTAGACGGTATCGAAATACTGAGGTTCTTGATGATTAATTCATTTACATAGCCAACATCAATGTCATTCACTTCAATCGCTTTCATTGATTCGCCTCCTCTCTTGATATAGATAATCTTTTACATACGATAATGATAATGATAATGATAATGATAATAATAATCTTTATAATTGATAACGATTATCATTATCAATTATAAAGATGAGATTGTCAAGTTAATTTTTGAAAATAGAAAACGGCTGAGTTTATCTTCGAATAGCAAGATATATATGCTTATTCTTCGGTGCGAAAGTTGAGAGGGTAATAATAACAAAGCAATCGGCCTTACGTAACTTAATTCAATGACATTTCCACAATCAAACTATATTGACACTCTGTCAGTCATCTGTATATAATGTCTTCAAGGAGGTAGAAGAATTGAGAGATGTGAAATTGCCTGAAGTCCGAAAAGCAGAAATTTTAGATGCTTCAATGAAATTATTTACTGAAAAAGGCTACCTGCAGACAACAACACAGGATATTATTAACCAGGTAGGCATTTCGCGCGGCCTGCTTTATTACCACTTTAAAAATAAAGAAGAAATTCTTTATATCTTGGTTGAAAAGTCTGTTAACCCGCTTATTGCCCAAATGAAAAAAATAGTTAATAATACGTCCTTAACCCCGACAGAGAAATTAAATCAGTTTTTACAGACAACAATTATTCAAGATGACGCGATTACAGAAGAAAATGTCACCCTGCAGGAAACCGTTCAGCTTGAGGAAAACAGATATATGATGGATCGTTTTTATCATAAGTTTATTGAAAAACTGCTGCCTTTATTTACAAAAATTTTAGAAGAAGGAAAAGCACAAAACGTTTTTCAAATAGATTACCCTTATGAGACTGCTCATTTTCTAGTAACCAGCTATGTTTTTGTTTCTAATGACCTTAAACTGAAGCAATTGAATATGGAGGAAATGAAGACCTATTTACAAGCTTTTAAAGAGATATTGTCTAAGTCTCTGGGAATTGAAAAATCCATTTTAGATTCGTAACCAATGTATGCTACTTCATTGGTTATTTTCAACAATTTAACTGACACTTTGTCAATAGGAGGGAATTTATGTTAAAAGTAAACCATGTTTCCAAAAGGTATGAAGACGGAACAAATGCAATTACGGATATCAATCTCCATATACAAAGCGGTGATATTTACGGTTTTATCGGATCTAATGGAGCTGGTAAATCCACCATGATCAAATCAATTGTCGGTATTCATCCATTTAATGAAGGTGAAATTTGGATTGATGGTTATTCCATGAGAACGGATCCAGTTCGATGCAAAAAAAGAATCGCATTTATCCCTGATAATCCTGATATCTATGAGCATTTGACCGGGTTACAGTATATTCATTTTCTCGCAGATATTTTCGAGGTTCCTTTCGCCAAAAGAAAAGTATCAATTGAAAAATACAGTACCATTTTTGAAATGACAAACAAGCTGCATAACAGCATTGCTTCTTACTCTCATGGGATGAAACAACGGATTGCTATCATTGCTGCTCTCGTTCATCAACCAGCATTATTCATTTTAGATGAGCCATTTGTCGGTTTAGATCCAACTGCTTCCTTTGAGTTAAAAAGAGTGATGAGCGAACACGCTGAAAATGGCGGGGCGATATTCTTTTCAACTCATGTACTAGAAGTTGCCCAAAAGTTATGTAATAAAGTAGCCATTATTCATAAAGGAAAGCTTGTGAAAAATGGATGTATGGACGAAATTGCAGGATCGAAAAGTTTAGAAGAAATATTTATGGAGGTCCGTAATGACACATAAATTATGGATACTATTCAAAAATGACCTTACAAGCAGTATACCCTTCCATCAATTATTCCGCTCTGGAAAACAAAGTAATGGAGCTAAAGTAACTGCTATTGTACTGCTTTTCATGGGAATCTTTTTGCTTTCCTATAATATATTGACAGCAAAAACATTGACAGGTCTGAATCAAGCAAATTTGATACCGTCCTATATGCTCTCCGTTTCCAGTATCATGATGCTATTTTTATCACTTTTACGAGCAAATGGTACTATTTTTGACAGCAGCGATTTTGAACAGCTATCCACTTATCCTATCAGTGACAAAGAAATTTTCATCAGCAAGCTGCTGCATTTATATCTTTTCAATTTACTGATCAGTCTGCTTTTCAGCCTGCCTGCATTAATCGTTTGGGCGCCGAATACTGCAGCATCGTCCGTTTTAATTGTGTTGTTTTGTATCACTGCTTTGATTACACCGGTTATTCCCATATGTATTGGTGTAATTTTGGGAAGCCTGGTTTATCGTTTTGCCGCTTATTTTCAGCAAATGAATCTGATTGCAGTTTTTTTATCACTTATTTTATTGAGTGTGTGCAGCTATTTTATGATAATGGCTACTAAACAGCCAGACGATGTGCAAGATATCGGAACTGCTTTATACAGCCAAATGACAAGCATGTATGCACCATCCGTATTATTGCAATTTGACAGTGCAGCATCTATCTTTCCTATTCTGACTTTTGTGATTATCAGCTGCTTATTACTTATGCTGCTTATTTATATTGGCAGTAAATACTATCGAAAATTAAACTTACGGCTGCTTGCCATCAAAACAAGAAATAATATAAAACAGCAGACGATTAAGCAGCGGAGTATTTTCTTTGCATTATGGAAAAAGGAAATGACTACTTTATTCAGTTCCTATAACTACTTGTTGAATTCGATTCTTGGTACAGTGTTGTTAATCTTTCTCAGTACAGCGTTCCTTCTATTTGGACCAGAAAAGCTGACAACGGTTATCCCGATGTCCATTTCTATTGAGACAATGACAAATGCTTTTCCCTTATTTATCGCAGCCATGCTTCTGATAAGTAATCCAGCAACTGCTGCTCTATCGATGGAAGGTAATAAAATCTGGATTTTAAAAACATTACCCATTGAACAAAAAAGTATCGTTCATGCTAAATTAGCCTGTACTTTCTCCCTGCATTTTATTGGTTTTTCCATTAGTATGGTTGCTTTTGTTCTCCGACTTTCTCCAAATTTGGAACAGCTGATATGGGCTATATTTATCCCTTTAAGTTATTCCGCTTTTATCAGTACATTCGGTTTAATGCTAAATTTTTTCTATCCATATTTCAGCTGGAAAAACGATATGTATATCGTTAAACAAAGTCCGCCTGTTTTAATTTCAGCTCTTACTGGAATGATAACAGTATTTGTGCCACTAGCCCTTATTTTCTTTCAGGTTATCCCATTATTTTTGATTTATTTGATTCTATTCATTCTATTAATCGGTTTAGCGGTAATTTTTTATCAATGGGCCTGCACGATAAAATTCATATAAAGGAGAAAGATAATGAAAAAAGATATCAAGATATTCTTTATCATGCTGGTGATTTTATTCGTTATTATTTTGTTCTTGCCAGCCTCGATTCCGATTCATTTTAATTGGCGGGGAGAAGCAGATATTATTGTGGATAAATATTTTCTTTTGATTGGAGTTTGCATTCCTTACTCTGTTTACTGGCAGTTTTTTAGAAATAAAAGAGATTAATATCTTTAGAATGAAAGCGAAACAAGCAGAATGCCTGTTTCGCTCCTTATTTATTTATCCCCTGTCCCTGATGAACCAAGACCTTGCAGCAGATACTTCTGTGCTAGAATATAAACAATGATAAGCGGAATGGTAGAAATCGTTAAAATCGCCATGATTTGATTTGTAAAAACAGGTTCGGTGACATTAATATTTGTGATTGCTACCTGCAGCGGATGCTTGCTTGTATCTGTAAGTATCATAAGCGGCCACAGATAGTCATTCCAGCTGGCAATAAATGATAGCGTGCCAACAGTAGCAATAGCTGGTTTAGACATTGGCATCATAATCTTCCAAAAGATAGTCCAATTATTTGCTCCCTCCAGCCGCGCTGATTCAAGAATCGAATCCGGAACAGCCATGAAGAAATTACGAAATAAATAAATGAAAAATACATTGGCCATCATCGGCAGCACCACAGCAAGCCGTGTATCCACAAGTCCCAAGTGATGAATGACTGTGAATTGAGAAATGATCATCGTTTCCATAGGAACAATCAATAAAGCCAGCAGTAAACTGAAAAAGAGATACTTCCCCTTAAACTTGAACTTTGAAAATGCAAATCCGGCCATGGCATTTACAACGATGGAACCAACTGTAATAACAGCAGCGTACAGCAAACTATTGAACATATAACCGACGATGTTGAACCGAGAAAATAATTCACGATATGGTTCAAGCCATTCACTTGGCTGAAATGAAGGAAGCAACGACCGAATACTGGTTAGATCCTCGTAGATGGAAGCTTCTGGTTTCAATGAGGAAGCAAACATCCATAGTAAAGGGAAAATAAATAGAAAAGCCAGCAGTATCAATAAAATATACTCCATTATTACCTTCCATTTTTGCTTTCTTAGCATCTAGACTTCCTCCTCTTTCGTAAGTTTACGCTGTGTAAACGAAACAACAGCTATCAGCAACCCGAATACAACCGTGATGGCACTTGCGTACCCGACAAAACGATCCGTGAAGCCTGTTTGGTATATATAGTAGAGAGGCGTCATCGTTGCATTTAACGGACCTCCCTGCGTCATAACCATTGGCTGAATAATTAACTTGAACGCCCCGATTAACGTTGTAAAAAGAATAAGCGTCGATGTTGGTTTGAGCAAAGGCAGCGTAATATGGATAAGGTTCTGCCATTTGTTCGCACCATCAATCTTGGAAGCTTCATACACCTCAGTCGAAATATTTTGCAGACCAGCAAGGAAAATAAGCATTTGATAGCCAGCGCCTTGCCAGGCTGAAACAAAAACAATCGCAAACATGGCCTGGTTCGGACTTGTCAAAAAGGGCTGAGGATTGATTCCTACTGCCTGCAGCGCCGAATTAATCAAACCATCGGACGGATTCAGTAAGTATAACCATAGTACAGAAATGACCACTAGTGACATCACAACTGGAGAAAAGAATGCAATTTTTATGAAAATATTCCCTTTACGATTCTTGTTAATGATTAATGCCAAGCCGAGCGCAGTGCCGACCTGAAGCGGAATGATACAAATAACAAACAGGCCGATATTTTTCAGACTTTCCATGAAGACTGGGTCACTTGTCAGTTGCGTGAAATTATCCAACCCGACAAAACTCCTGTCACCTGGCGTAAGCATATAGTAGTCCGTAAAAGCATAATAGATAGTTAATAACACGGGCAAGAATAAAAACAAACCCAACAATATAATAGCCGGCAGCAGAAAATAATAGGGCTGCATATTGGTAGTCAGTCGTTTCATAGGTACACCTCCACATATAATATAAGATTAGCTTTATCTTCTATCGATTGATGTTTGCATTTCCTGAGCGCGTTCATCCAGCAATTCCTGAAGTTCCTGCTCACCTTCATAGTATTCCAGCCCGCCAATCGTTTGTTGAAAGGCTCTGCTCACTTGCGGATAGGCTGGCAAGACAGGTCTTGCGCGACCGGACTTCTGATTTTGTTCAATAAGTACATTCATTTGTTCTGAAACCTCATCTTGAATCATATCGGTTGAGGACTGCCGAGAAGGAAGAACCCCGTTCCCTAAACTGACATCCGCAATCGCCTCTGTGGAAGTGAGATACTGAACCAAAGCGCCGGCACCTTCTTCATTTTCTGTTGTTCCAGAAATCCCATACTGCCAAGTTCCTGTCGGAGAAACAAGTTCATTTGTATCCGGTGAGACAGGGTAAGGCATAATGCCGTATTCAATATCGGGATAACTGCTCTGCAGTTCTTGAATCGTCCATGACCCGCTCATCAGCATAGGATATTGTCCCGTTTGAAAGGCATATTCCGTCGGCGATATGGTCGTATAGCCGTTTTGTAGCAATCTTTGAATAAACTGAAGGGTCTCAAGCGACTTTTGCTCATTAAATACGCCAACAGCTTGTTCTCCATTTTCCGAAACAACATCCCCGCCGTGTGACCATAAAAAAGGAGTAAACGCATACATCATCCACTCACTATTATCGTCCAGCATCATATCAATGGCCGGACCATCAAACTCTTCGGACAGTGTCTTTGCAACTTCGGTAAATTCATCCCAATCCCACGGATCATCTACCGTAGCCACATCTTCCGGATCAAGGCCGGCTTGTTCAAACATTTCTTTGTTATAATAAATTCCTACACCTGATTCGGAATAACCAATCGCATACAATTGATCTTCGTATGTTCCTTGTTCAATAACACTTGGATAGAAATCTTTCTTATCCTCAATGTACTCATCAAGAGGAGCAATAATCTCCGCTTCTGCATAGGCAGCCGTATTCGGTCCATCCAACGTAAGGACATCTGGCAGCGTATCGGTCGAAACGGCCGCATTGACCTTATCTTCATAACCAGCACCACCGCCGCCGCGCGGAATAAATTCAATTACCGCTCTATATTCTCCCGCATATGCTTTATTAAACTCGTCTACCGTATTTTGCAGGACTTCCCCCTCGGGATCCTCAGCGGACACATGTACCCACATAACTATTTCATCTTCTGCAACTTCAGAATCGCTATCATCGCTCGTGCAAGCAGCTAATATAAATGCTAAAAGTAATAGTGCAACCAACCATACCTTTTTCAAAAGACCTTCCTCCCTTTTTGTGAAATCGTTTTCTAAGAGTGTACACTATCTTTTTCATTTATGTCAAGCGGTTGACATAAATGAAACATCACTTTTCTGTTTTTTATACTCCTTCGAATATGCACCGATTTATTTTTTACAATCAAATCTCTGTATTTTCAATGAAGTACATCAACATTATGTTCATTTTGCGATATCAAGGAATATATGCTTATTTAAGTATACGAAAATGGAATTATAAGACTCTTATTTCACACGAAAAAAGTCTGTTCCATTTCATTTCAAAAATAGAACAGACCTTTTTTGTCACTATGCTTTTTCATTTGCAGTATTATTATCAGGAGATGTAAAACTCTCTTCATTTGCCTGCTTTTTATAATAACGACGTTCCAATTTCTTACTTCGGAATGTTTTCTGCCCCGGATGATGCGCTTCTGCAAAGCTGCCTCCGGTAACGTCCTTCACCGTATGCACAACCGTAAACGCATTTTCATCAATACTGCTGACCAGCTTTTTCAAATAAAATAATCTTTGTTTGGGAATAGCAACATAGATTAAGTTTTCCTCGACACCTTCTGCATTTTTCTCTGCTTTTAATACGGTAGTGTGTGTCCCCAGACTGGTCTGTATCGCATGCTCGACTTCTTTTGTTTTATTAGAAAAAATATGCACAACTCTTTTCGCTTCAAAGCCTTCTAAGACATAATCGGTTACCCGTTTTCCAATAAACAGGGCAAGCACTGTGTACATCGTATACATTGGGCCAATGATAAAAATACCGGCAACAACGACAGAAGCATCCAAAACAAAGTTGGTTCCTGTTAATTCCCAGCCGAATTTATAATTTAACATCCGGGCAATCGTTGATGTTCCCCCTGTTGTACTTCCTGAACGGAAAATCAATCCAAAACCAACGCCAGTAAATACACCTGCAAAAACAGCTGCCAAAAGCGGATCTGGGATACCGGTAGCGATATCCTCTAAAAGGTATATGAAAAAGGAAAATAATGGTATGGTTACGATGGATTTGATAATCATATCTTTGGGCAGATAACGATAGCCTACCAGAAGAGTAATTGCATTCAGAATAAACGTAGTTAATGCCGGGGAGATATTTGTTTCATGATAGATAAGCAGGGTTAACCCTGGCACACCACCTTCCGCTAAGGAATTCGGCATTGCAAAAATGGCTACAGAAGCGGCAAAGAAAAAGGTGCCGGCAATTAAAAATACATAGTTCTTCATACAATATTCCTCCTATTCGTATTTTGTTGTGTGAAGATAAAGGGAAGCTGTTATATTATTTCATCCTCCAAAAAAGGAATACTATCCCAAAAAGCATTTTATTCGTTCAAGTAGTTATACCGGAAAACAAATAAACCACCCGAAAAAATCTTTCCCTAAACGAATTAGGAAAAGATTTTTAGAAACAGTGATGTGCAGCAAGCATTTATGAATCATAAACAGACTCACGGCAGCATCGCTTTTTGCTTGAGGATTATTTATCTTATACTGGTTACTTTACCGTACTTAACACTTATTTTCAACAGGCAAATGCAGTTATTTCGTTTGCTTATCTATTTGTAAAGGAAGGAAAGTTTTCACAAAAAAGAAGGAGAACGCTGTTCATCCTGTTCTCCTCCTCCAAAATACAGCATTATTCTTCTACATTCACCAGCATTCTGCCTAGATGGTCGCTTTCTAATACAGCTGGCAGCAACTCCGGCAATGCATCCAATCCTGCTTCCTTATACACGAATTCTTCCAAGTTATCTAGTTTCAAATCAGATGCTAAACGTTCCCAAATGTGTTTCCTTTCTTCCATTGGACAATATACCGAATCAACTCCAAGAAGAGAAACACCGCGTAAAATAAACGGTAAAACAGATGCGGGCAGATTAACACCAGCTGCCATGCCGCTGACCGCGACACTGCCTTGATACTGCATTTGTGCCAATAAAGCAGCCAGGGGCTCTCCGCCTGCTGCATCAACGGCTCCTGCCCATTTTTGCTTATCCATCTGTTTCAACTTCCCGTTGTAAACTTCATTTCTGTCAATCACTTCTGCAGCTCCTAATTGCTGGAGATAGGCTGCTTCATTCGTTTTTCCTGTACTGGCTACAACTTGGTACCCTTTCTTTTTCAAGAGGGAAATAGCAATACTTCCCACTCCTCCAGTTGCTCCGGTAACGAGCACAGGTCCATTTTCCGGTTTTAGTCCATTCTCTTCCAAACGCTGTACAGATAAAGCTGCTGTAAAGCCGGCAGTTCCCAGTATCATGCTTTCTTTTAAGGTCAACCCTTCTGGCAAAGGTACAACCCATTCTGCAGGTACACGGGCATATTCACTATAGCCGCCGAAATGAGAAACGCCTAATTCATAGCTGGTGACAATTACCTCATCACCTGCCCGATAACGATTATCGCTCGAATCAACCACCTCTCCGGCTAAATCAATTCCCGGAATAAACGGATATTCCTTTACAATATTTCCATCTGGATGAGCGGCAAGGCCGTCTTTATAGTTGATTCCGCTATACTTTACATCAATTAAAACATCGCCCTCAGGTAAATCGGAAGGTTCGATTTCTTTTACATGCAAATTTAAGTTTTCATTTTCTTTTTCTGCAACGAGTGCTTTAAATGTGTTTGCCATAATATAACCTCCATCACAAGTATTTTTATGGATTATTCCCTTTATTTAGATGCCTCAATCATATATAAGTTATTTTTTGTCTTTACAGCCGCATCTGCTTTTCACGCCCCCTATCGAAGAACATCATTACATTTGCTGCTCCAGTTTTCTTATTTTTTCTTCCAGCAATGCAGTTCTTTCATCCAAACGCTTCACATCAATCAACTGCTGCACTTTCTGCTCCAGCTGATCGATTTTTGTTTCTAACCTGTTGATGCTGTCTGTTTCATATGAAAATGATTCCAAACGGCTGTTGGCAAAAATAGAATCCGCGTCTTTTCCCGCTACTGCAAAGCTGATAATATAATCTTCTCCCGTTACTTCTTTTACCATATCACCAATTAATTCACTATATTGAGACTCCAGCCAATCCATTGTAAATGCATTGGCTGCTAATACAGTTAATTCATCTTCATTCCATTCTACTGTCGTATTTTTCAACCATGTGTCAAAGCTGGGTTTTGATAATTGCCAGCTTAGTTTTTCCAATACATTTTGCCATGTATCCATGCTTTCATCCTCCCCCTAGATAATTAAAATAAGACAACTTCTCGCTTTTCACCATGCTGTTCATAATAGAACTCTGACATTTTCTCATCTACAAATACCTTATACATTTCCAAAAAATCAGGAGCTAATGGGTAATCTGACAATGTATTTTTTTCAATCCAAAATACCTCTCCCTCCTCCGAACTTTTTAATTCCCCAGAAAAAGATTTGGTTTTATAAAGAAATACGACATACCTTTCCTCTTGGTTCGTCTGGAATTGCTTCGTTCCGCACAGCACAGGTTGTGTGATATGTAAGCCTGTCTCTTCCATTACTTCCCTTACTACTGCATCATGGAAGGATTCCCCTTTTTCGATATGTCCCCCGGGAAAAGTGACCCCCGTCCAGTTTTTATTTTGTCTGTTTTGCACTAAAATCTGTCCCTGTCCATTTTCAATCATACACATATTGGTAAAAATGGCGGGTTCCGAACGCCCCATGCTGACTTCCCCCTTTATTTCATCTATTTTTTCTTACTATATAAGTTGAATTATTAAATCTATCTTTTCAATTTATCTAACATCATCAATCATTAATTTTATGGTTAAATGGTGTAATCAGCGGAGGAAAAACATGGAGACTCCTATGGGAACAGGGCGAGCTGAAGATCCACTTGAAAAGCGGTCTTCTTTTCAAGTTAGCTGAAGCCGTCCCCATGGAAAGCGTAGTGTTTTTCCGTAGCGGTTGCCAGAAAGCAAAATCTTTACTTCAACTTATATATATTAGTATATCATGCTACAAAAATCGTGAAAGGTTTATATGTAATATGCTACATTAGAATCACAAAGTAAAAGGAATGATGGAAAGAAGGTATAAAATGAAAATAGACATTCCGAAAATTGCTCCCGTATTAACAGAAAGAAGATTTAAGGATATTTTTTATGAAGAAGACCCTTTATTGGAAATGTGTGAAATTACGGGGGCCGAGTTTACTAATGAAGCAGTAGAACGTGTACATATTTATAATGCAGTCATCAAAAATTGCCAATTCAACCATACAGACTTTGAAAAAATGGAGCTGACAGATGTCCGGTTTGAAAATTGCGATTTGTCTAATGTGAACCTGAACAAAGCTTCGATTCATCGGGTCGAGTTCATTCATTGTAAATTGGTCGGCTGTGAATTTCCGGAATCATCTATCGGCAATGTCCTGTTTGAGGATTCAACATTAAATCTGGCTGCTTTCGGAAATGCCAAGCTCGAGAAAGTTATATTTAACGAATCCATCCTCACGAATGTTGATTTTTATCATTGTAAGTTTAAGAAAATCGAATTCAACCGCTGTGACTTAAATGAAACGAATTTTGAGCAGACTTCTTTGAAAGGAATCGATATCAGCACTTCCAGCTTTGAGACATTAGCTGTTTCTTTAGAGAGCTTAAACGGCTGTAAAGTTTCTTCTTATCAAGCCATTCAGTTTGCTTCTTTAATCGGACTTGTTGTTAAAGATTAGAAAGAAATCAAGTTCACTTGCTATATTATGTTTAATTATTCTATATTGTGGTATATTCATAATATAGTAATTCAATCGGAAAAGGGGTTTTAAAATGGCTAAACATGTAACTTTAGGTAAATCAGATGTTTCCGTGCATCCTATCGGATTAGGAACCAACGCTGTAGGAGGTCATAACATTTATCCGGATATGCTGGATGAAGAACAAGGAAAAGATGTTGTCCGCTCCGCACTGGATAATGGCATTAACATGCTGGATACAGCGTTTATATATGGACCGAAACGCTCGGAAGAATTAGTCGGGGAAGTTATTCAAGAATATAAACGTGAAGATATTGTGCTGGCAACAAAAGCCTCCCATAAATTTGTCGGAAATGATACACTAATGGACAATTCACCGACATTTTTAAAACAGTCCGTAGATGATGCTTTAAAACGTACGCAGACAGACTATATTGATTTGTTTTACATCCATTTTCCGGATGAGGCCACGCCAAAAGCAGAAGCTGTCGGTGCCTTAAAAGAATTAAAAGATCAAGGAAAAATCCGTTCCATCGGCGTTTCTAATTTTACGTCCGAACAATTAAAAGAAGCAAACCAAGATGGTTATGTAGACGTGCTGCAAGCAGAGTATAATTTATTAAACCGTGCCCCGGAAAATGATTATTTCCCTTATACAGCGGCAAATAATATTACATTTATTCCTTACTTCCCATTAGAATCCGGTTTATTAGCTGGTAAATATGATAAGAATACTACTTTTTCTGATTTACGGTCAGAAAAACCAAATTTCCAAGGCCAACAGTTCCTGGATAACTTGGAAAAAGTAGACCAAGTTAAAAAAATTGCTGATAAATATGGCGAAGAGGTTGCTCATATTGTGCTGGCTTGGTATTTCTCTCAACCCTCCGTTGATGTGATTATACCTGGTGCAAAACGTCCAGAACAAGTACTAAGCAACTTAAGAGCAGCAGAGATTTCATTATCTGAAGAAGATATTCAAAAAATCAGTGATATCTTTGCTTAATTATTGAAAGCTAAAAAAGCGCCCGCTTATTGTTTTTCCCATTTAACAATAAGCGGGCTTTTTAATTACAGATGTTTACTGACAAAACGGTTCATCCGCTTCGTTGCTTCCTGCAGATTTTCCATGGAAGTCGCATAGGAACAACGGATATGTCCCTCTCCCCCTGCGCCAAAGATATCCCCCGGCACAACGGCGACATGCTCTTCATATAATAATTTTTCTGCAAACTCTTCCGAAGTCAATCCAGTAGCTTTAATCGATGGAAATGCGTAAAATGCGCCTCCAGGCATGTGACATTCCAGTCCCATCTCTGTAAATGATTCTACAAAAAATCCGCGTCTCTGTTTATAGGACTGCTTCATTCTCTCTATATCATCCATCCCGCTCCGCAAAGCTTCCAGCGCTCCATACTGCGCCATTGTCGGTGCACACATTAAACTGTACTGATGCAGTTTCAGCATCGCCGCTAAAATATCCGGCGGTGCCATCACAAAGCCCAGACGCCAGCCTGTCATCGCAAAGGCCTTGGAGAATCCAGAAATTAAAATCGTTCTGTCTTTCATCCCGTCAAGCGCTGCAAAGCTGACATGCTTATGGTCATAGCTTAATTCTGCATAAATTTCATCAGAAAAGACAATCAAATCATGTTCTTCCGCCAAAACAGCGATTTCCTGCAAATCTTCTTTTAACATGACAGCGCCAGTAGGATTATTCGGAAAGCTGATCATTAATGCCTTCGTTTTATCTGTCACCGCAGCTCGAATCTGTGCCGCTGATACTTTAAAATCATCCTCAATTCTTGTCCCTACCGAAACCGGAACACCACCGGCCATCGATACAAGCGGCGCATAGGAAACAAATCCAGGTTCCACTATAATCACTTCATCCCCCGGATCCAAAATGGCACGGCAGCCAATATCAATCGCCTCACTTGCCCCGACAGTTACAAGCACCTCGGATTCCGGATCATACGCTACATCGAAACGCTGGTTCATATATTTTGTGATTTCCTGTCTTAATTCGAGTACACCTGCATTTGATGAATAGGCAGTGAACCCTCTTTCCATCGATGAAATACTGGCTTCCCGGATATTCCATGGTGTCGTGAAGTCAGGCTCTCCAACACCTAAAGAAATAATATTATCCATCGAAGAAGCTAAATCGAAAAATCGCCGGATACCGGACGGCTTAATATCCTGTATACGCGATGATAAGCGGTTTTTGGTTTTTACGCTGACTTGACTCATGGTGTCACCACAATTCTGCGATCCTCTTCGCCTTCTTCAAAAATAACTCCGTCATGTTTATACTTCTTCAATTGAAAATGTGTTGTTGTTGAAATCACAGAATCGATGGAGGAAAGTTTTTCCGAAACAAAACGGGCAATTTCCTGCATCGTTTTCCCTTCAATCACTACTTGCAGATCGTAAGCTCCGGACATAAGGTATAAAGCCTGTACTTCAGGAAAACGGTAAATTCGTTCCGCTACTTCATCAAAACCGACACCGCGTTTCGGGGTTACTTTTACATCAATCATCGCTGTTACCTGCTCAGATTGTGGCACCTTGCTCCAATCAACCACTGTGGAATAGTTTAAGATGATTTTCATTTGCTCCAATTTTTTTAAAATCGCTTGGACTTCTTCTTCACTGATATTTGTCATTTTCGCTAATGTATTGTAATCAATCCGTGCATCTTCTTCTATAATTCTCAAAATTTCTAATTCTTTCTCTGTCATTATTCTTTGACTCCTTTATCAATTCTGTTGCACACCCAATTTCTTGTTTGGATTATATTTCATCATAACATATTCGACAGGATAAATTCATTTTTGTCCTTCAAATATTTTAAATTCATATCATCTACGTACGGGATAATAAGGACAGCTGGTTTCCTGTGTATATGAAACTGATATCGACATAGACCGAGTCAATGAAATCCGAATTTATCCCTCTTTTTTTCGTAAAACCGACAAAACACGGTATCCATCCGATTGCATTCCGCTATATGCCCCCATCCAACCAGGATAGACGACGGGAATAATCGTGGATACAAATTGAAGAAGATTCATCCAAAACATACCTGTTATCAAGAAATGAATATATCCATTAAAAAGATGATAATGGAAAAAGATGAATAGAATAATGGTAAAAATAGCTGTTATTAACGTTCCTCCTAATGAAATCATCACACTTTGAAACGTAGTAATATATTTGGGATTACTTCGATAACAAATACCAGCTATTCCCCATTCAATATGGTAATGTATTCTTCCCAGTCGAAAGCTCTCTTTATTGGAATCCTTGAAATCCCCTAAATACACTTTTGCCACACCATTTTTAGCAGAACAAATAATGGCCAGGGCATGACCTGTTTCATGAATAAGTACCGTAAGCGGAAAACCTATGATATACAATAACAACAACATGAATATATTAATTACATCACTCCTCTATTTTACGATAATAGTATAATACTGTATTATCTTTTTACCATAATATCGGTTTATAGACAATATGATATATATTACCTAAAAAAGTTTAACAATGAAAAAAGATAGATTTCCTCACCCATTTCTTGACAGTACCCTGAAATAGTCCGGCATGCATTACGAAAAAAATATTCTGTCTAACCTATCTTTTAATATTTCAGCTATTTCAACCGTATTGAACATCTCACTAGCTGGTAACATTCCACCTTACCTTCTCCTCTGTTCAACAGCTGTATGGAAGAGAAATTACTTTTTAAAGTATATAAAAAATAGCCACCGGTAAATCTACCGATGGCTATCCATTACTTTTTATTTGATTTCATTAACAGCATAAAAATAATAATCAGGGTAAATGCAATTAATGCTAAAAATGGTATCGTCATAAAACCGAACCAATTAATATACTCCGCATCGCATGGTACACCGCCCACACACGGTTTTAGTGATGCAAATCCCGGTACTTTCTGCTCCAGATAATGATACAGTGAAATACACCAGCCAACAAAGGCAATCGGGAGCACATATTTTTTAATCGTAAATTCCTGTTTAAATGTTGCTACACCAAGAATAAAAGCCAATGGGTACATAGCAATCCGCTGATACCAGCATAATTCGCATGGTATGTATCCCTTTATTTCACTGAAATAAAGACTTCCCAAGGTTGCAACCAGTGAAACCAACCAGGCAAAATACATATAAAGCTGTCTTTTATCCAGATGCTGCATGTTATTCACCTAGCTCTTCATCGATAGCTTGTTGAATCGTCTCATAATCAAACGGATCCTCTATCATGACGTCATTTACCATAACACTCGGTGTTGAATCAACATTAAACTCATTTAACAGTTCTGTGTCCCTTTCTACTTCAGCCACAAGCGCGTTATCTTCGGCATTTTCCGTTAAAGCTTCTTCAATATCTTCTCTTAATGCTTCTGCATCAATTCCTTCAACACTCTCGGCAATCTCTTCCATTTTATCTACAGTTACCCACGCAATCTGCTGGTCCGTTTGTTCAGCAAAAAGGGCATGATGAAATTCCCAATACGCATCAGGATTCTGCGCATAAGCTGCCTCTGCAGCTAATGAGGCTAACTGTGATTCTTCTCCATGAAATGGTGTATTCACATATGAGAATTGCACATCTCCATTATCTATATAATCCTGTTCCAGCTGTGGATAAATACTTTCATCCCACACTTTACAACCAGGACATTTATAGTCTCCAAATTCAACGACAGTCACAGGAGCGTCCGCTTCTCCATTGATCGGCTGTCCTTCTGTCGAAGGTGTTTCATCAAACTCTGTTCCAAAAGATGTTGAATTCCGGTTTACCAGTACGACTAGCAAAACCAAAAGTACAACAACAATTAATGTTATCGTCACAATTACTTTTAACGGCGACTTTTTCATTTATCCATCTCTCCTATCTCTATGTAAAATATAACATAAAATGTTATTTTTCCCTGCTGAAGTTTACAGAAAGTAACTTCCTATTAAAAATTCAAATACAGTTTTAATATACATTATTTTTCCCATAAATGAAAACAGTATATACGATATTTCAAAAAATAGACTAAAATGTAGTCGTTAAAAAAATGATAGAAAAAGAGACTCGAACTACTTCTCTTTTTCTATCATTTTACTTCTCTACTTCCTAATAGGAACTTAAATTAAACTTCTCATAATAAGCTGCTTGATTTGCTTCCCATTTTTCTTTAGGTGCTTCAAATACAGAATTTCCATTTTGGTCATGTACCGTTACAGTTTGTTCTACATTATCTTCTGTAACTGCATAGGATTCATTTGGATTTACATCTACCTCTTCAATGTTTGAGCTGGCAACATCGCTTTCAGGTTGTTCTTCCTCTTGGGCATTAGCATCATTATTGTCAGATGCCGTTGACTCAGTCTCCGGCTCCGTTTCAGCCGCTTCGACATAATTTTGAATCTGATACCGTTCCGTGTCCGATAAATCATCCCATTGTTTGTAGCTGGTCATAAATGTTAATGCGAGAACAAGCAGTAAAATTGGCACGACACCGGTTATTAATTTTTTCACTTTACCTTCCTCCTGTTTTATTATTCATCATTTGATTCAGCTTGCCATATACCATTTCTTCTGTCATCTGCAGCACCAAAAATTGAGTTGGACTCATTATCAACTACAAGCGATTGAATTCCGCCGTAAAAATCATGATCTGTTTGTTGGTAGATTTCATAGCCGCGTGCTCGCAACTCTGCTTGAATTTCCGTATCCAACTCCGTTTCTGTGAAAATATCATTATCTTCAATATAAAATCTATCATCCTCAATTGCTTCCCCAAATGGTTCATCAAACAGCAAATACTTCACAAGCACTTGTGTCATTACCATCGGGATTCGTTTACCGCCTGGCGATCCTATACCGATGGTTCTATCTCCATTTGATAAAATCGTCGGGCTGGTGAAACTTCTCGGTGTTTTACCCGGCTCAATACTATTTAACGATTCGTCTCTTTGACTGAAATTCTCCATTTGGTTATTCATAAAGAATCCAGCTACATTATCACCGGAACCAAAGAAGTTCCCCAATGTATGTGTCGCTGATACCATTGTACCATCTTGATCGGTAATGACAAAATGTGTCGTATTATCGTGATCTTCCTCATCTGATATCGAATCGTTTACTTCATAATCCTCCGATAACTCATCCAGAGAAATCGTATCCGCCATCTGTTGTGTATACTCGGCGGAAGTAAGTTCGTCGGACGGAATAGCGTCCTCAAACATAGGGTCTCCTACACTGTCAATTCGGTCATCATAAGACCGCTTGGAAATTTCTCCAATCAGATGCATATAATCTCTTTGGTTATTCTCGGTTGATTGAATATTTAACTGCTCAGCCATTTGCAGCGATTGAATCAATGTAACTCCTGCCAATGGCGGCGGCGCAGAAAACACATCATAACCGGCAAATTCACCGTGTGCTGCTTCTTGTGTTCTTGTTGTAAAACTGCTCAAATCTTCTGGTTCCAAAGATGTTTCGTGTTCTAAAATCTGATCAGCAATCGGTCCGTTATAAAAAGCTTCCGCTCCGTCTTCTTGAATGAGACGTAAGGTATCAGCTAATTCAGGCTGTCTTAATGTATCATTTACTTCTAAGATGCCATTTTCAGAATCGCTTGGGAAAAATTCTTCCAATCCTGCCGTATCCATCCGATAAGAACCTCTGCCGAGCCGATCTACCAAATGGTTGTCCGCTTCAAAACCATCTTCTGCATAATCAATTGCCGGTTGGATCAACTCAGCCATGTCCATTGAACCTAAATCCTGATTTAATTGTTCCATGCCGTCTACCAGCCCGGGAACAGCAAAGGTTTCTGGTTCGGCGCCAGACTCTGGCGCTGTTTCACGGTACTCATAGACAGTAGGTTCATCCGCATTATCTGGATAAACTAACATCTCTCCACCGCCGCCAATACCTGATCCATATGGCTCTACAACGCCAAGTACATAGGAAACAACTACTGCCGCATCTGCTGCATTGCCTCCTGCTTCCAGTACATTCATCCCTGCTTCAACGGCTAATGGGTGAGAAGCACTCACACCATAACCTTCTGCAGTGTCGGTTGTATCTGATTCTTCGACACCATAATCGGTCGTTGTCGTGTCTGATTCAAACATTCCTTGCTGTGCATAAACAAATACCAGTCCTGCAACAACAACAACTCCCAATATGATCATAAGTTTTTTATTGCCCATTATCAGTACTCCTTCCCTCTAAAGCGTCAGAATGGTCCACTTCCAAAATTAATTTCCCATCTTCTTTTTCAAAATTCTCTTCCGGTTGATTATTCATTAATTGCATTTGAATCTTCATTTGATTGTATTTGTTTTCAGTTACATAAGGTTGAGATCCGTTTATACGCAACGGCGTGATTTCGAATCTGCCTGTCCCGTCATTTAACAAATCATATTGGACCATCGCACTGTCTTTCGTTCGGGACCAGCCCTGATCAAAAACAAAATTACCGAGTCCGTAAAAAATAACGCCATCCTTATATTTTTCTACTTCTTGTAATACGTGAGAGTGATGACCGATAATTGCATCCGCCCCAACATCAATCATTGCTTTGGCCAACTCGGTTTGTCTCGGGTGCGGCTGATTGTCATATTCCACGCCCCAGTGCATATTTACAAATACAAGGTCTGCGTTTTGATTTGCTTCCTCAATCATTGGAAATATATTATCCGGTAACGCTCGCGCAACACCTGGACGGTAACCTAATGCCGAGAACCCTTCAACAAGAGCGTCCGTATAACCAAGCGTTGCAATCGTCAAACCATTTACCTCTTGATAATCAACGGCTGTTGCCTCTTCTACGTTTTCCCCTGCACCAACATGATCTAAACCAGCATTATTCAATTCAGAAATGGTTTCATTCAATCCTTCTGCTCCATAGTCCATCATATGGTTGTTCGCCAAGTTGAGCATGGTAAAGTTCATTTCGCTTAAAGCGTGCGCCGCATCTGCGTCCGCATGCAGACGAATCATCTTGTCTATCGGCTCATAGTTATCTTCGTCCTGAAGTAAAATCGGATTTTCTAAATTACCAGATACATAATCTGCATTGTCAAAGAAAGGTTTTACTTTCTCAAAAGGATAAGTTGCTCCATATTTTTCTGTCACATCTTGCACATGCCTGCCGAACATAATATCGCCAACAAAGGCCGCGGTAAATTCCGAATCATCTCTTTCTTCCACCTCTGCTACATCCGAAGAAGAGAAGAATTGATAGCCAATGATGAAGAGTACAATAACAGCTAAACCGATGGCTACGTGTTTACCGGCAGTCTTTTTTTGACGTTTTCCCATCCGTAATATTTTTTCTTGGTATGTTAATTTTCTAGACATATAAACCCTTCCTAAATGATGTAATAGATGCTTAGAATAACGAAAGTGAGGGCCCCTAATAGAAGCGTGCTTCCGATTGTAATAATAGCTCCTTGTTTTTGTATCGTATTTGCTATAAGTCCGGGAACAATAACGCCAATCCCCCTAAATTCCAATATTTCAAACGGGAGCACCGGGTAGGTATAGTCGAGAATCAGTTTTAGCACAATTCCTACCGATAACATGGCCGCAAATTTTCTCCGTCCATAAAGCAGTACAATCCGTGACAGCCCGTATGTAACAATCACATAAGTTAGAAGACTAATACCAAAAATAACAGCAATAAAGATCGGCTGGTCAAAAACCAGTGCTAAATACCCCGGTACAACAAGTCCGGCTGGAACAATACCAGTCCTCTCTGAAAAAAGTAAACTTAGAATAACTCCAAGCACAAGTGCAATATATAAATCTGAGCCAAACATTCTATGATCCTCCTATTTCTGTGTGGGCTTGAATTTTTTCAACTAAAGGTTCCGCTGCACCATGGATATTTCCTACCCCATAAATAAGGTGACCGGATGCTGTTTCAATCAATGTTTCATAGATTTCCTCCGTTGACTTTCCTTGGAGATCAATGATTTGATTTACTTTTAGTTTTCCTGACTTGACCGCCTGCTTAATCGGATCGGCCTTTTCGCCAATCAACACAAGCACGTCCATTGGTATATGCGGTAACACATCATCTGCAAATTGAATCGTACGATCCACACGGTCTGCCCGACAGTTCATAACAATAATTGGATTTTTTTCCGTGTAGCCTAAAGTTTCCACATTCTTCCAAATATTAATCGTGGAAACAGAATCATTAGCCGCAAACCCATTCACAAAATAAGCGGATGTATTTCCTTCATCTAGTTGCCTGATCCATGTTGCACCAGGATCGGGCTGTGCCTTGAGCATTCCGCGAAATGCCGTTTCTTCATCAATATCCAATGCTTCGGCAACGGCTAATGCTAGCGATGCATTTTCTGGAAAAATCATATAATCAAATTTACGTACATACGCTTCGGAAATTTTACGATTATCCGCAACAATCACTTTTGTATTTCTTTTTGCTGCTTCTTCTTGAAAATATTCTACGTAAGGACCTTCTGAAACAATCAAATGTCCGTTATAAGGGATCGTAGCTGTAAAAGCTTCGGCTATTTCATCTAATGTAGGTCCCATCACATCCATGTGATCTTCCAGTACATTGACAATGACACCTATGTTCGCTTGCAGCAATTTCTCCTGAAATACAATTTGATAGTCCGGATTAACCGCCATACACTCACTGACCAACGCTTCAGCGCCCAGATTTGCTGCTTTTTCTACAACAACTTTCTGTTCGCGAATATTCGGTCCCTCCGGACGACGATGAATTGGTTCTTCCTCCGGGGTATTCCAATAAATCATTCTTGCTGAACTACCAGTTGTCTTGCCGATAGTTTTGTACCCTGCCTCTTTAATAATACCTGTAATTAAGCGCGTTACTGTTGATTTCCCGCGGATACCATTCACATTTACCCGAATCGGCAGAGCATTCACGTTCTTTTTATGTGAATTCCATTCCACGATACCAATAACCAGTGCAATAACGAGCACAATTGGAATCAATAACATATGACTATCCTTCCTTTACCATTTATCAAATCATTCAAGTTGCAGATTTTATTTCGATGGTGCATTAGTTAAAGTATTTAGACATACTTTGACAATGCCTAAGATATTTTAACAAAAAAAAATGTGTTGCAAATAAAATTCCTCATTTTTTATTCTAATTGTAATATATTTGATAAAACTGACTCTCAAATGAAATGAATTGAAAATCCATGTCGAATATATATACAAAAATGACTATTCCCTTATCTATTATATCAATTTTTGTAGGATTGTCGTTTTTTAAATACCACTTTATTTAAATTTTTAATAAAGATAATGAAGAAGGATATATTTAAAAATTATATCGTCAATAAGCGACATTGATAGAAGAATTTGTATAATAAATGAAATCAAATTGTTATATCATCAAAAGCCTTTATATAGCAACGGACTATCTGTCTATGATTTTAGATACGATAGAGAATATCATTAGATAATGAAAGATTCATTGAGAAGAAAAATGTAAAGTTGATTTCTCATTATGTTTTTGATAATATAAAATGAGAAGTTAACTTCACATAAATGAAGAAATGGGCGATGTCATGATTGTTATCAACTATGTCCAGGTATTTAGAAAGCAAAAAAAGATGACCCAAGAAAAACTAGCGAGTAATGTCGGTGTCTCCAGGAAAACAATTGTATCACTGGAAAAAGGAAACTATACTCCTTCTTTATTATTGGCACTACAAATTGCAGAAGTACTGGAAACAGATATTCACACCATCTTTTATTTGGAAAAGGAGTGACCCTGCGATGAAGAAAATTATATTTGAGCAGACCGGAAATATGATCATGATATTGTTTTTAACTCTGGGGATGATACAAACAGTTCTTAACGCTACTGTAAAAGAAGACCCTATCTTTTTTTCTTTTGAATTTGGAATTTTTTGGTTTTTATTTGTAGGATGGTTTATCGTTTTTAGTATTGCCCGATTTTTATATGGAAAAAAATTGCATAATGAAGGTTATAGTACCAAGAAAGGTGAATTCAGCACACAAGATGAAAGAGAGGAGCTTATATCGAAAAAAGCCAGCCTGATTACTTTTAAAATGCTGATCCCCTTGTGGGTTGTTCTTCTTTTTCTGTGTTTTGGTTTGAGTTTGCTCTTTACAGATATTAAAACCTTTCAAAGCACGATTATCGGCATTTTAGGAGGCAGCTTAATAATAAGCTTTCTTACACATCTGGTTGCGTGGATAACATTAGATTTAAAAGATTAGAAAAATCCCACATTGCTGGACGTAGACTGCAGACCAAGAATATATGCTGAAAAACTATGCCGTACAGGTTATCAAGTAACCGATATCCACTACTAAAGGGGCTTTATTCATGATGCCAAACAGTCTGCCGACTAGCAGGGATGAATCTATCCTGCAACGATCAAATTACTTAGAAATGGAAATAAAGCGAAACTTCCTTCGGTGGGAGTTGTTCGACGCACAACGCTTTACGATGGACGAACAATTAAAATCCCAACCTCAGCCAGTTATACTGCGATAAATATGCCAATGCTTTTACACCGATGTTGCTGCTCCTTCAGATAATATCTGTGACAACTCTACAAAATTCATACACAAAATAGCCGGAAAAACCAATCAATACGATGCCTGCAATAATGGAAAATCCTTTAATCATTGCACGGCTCATTACTTTTCTCGTTGTAGCTACAATGGCCAGCAACCCCATATCATGCAGCAATATCCCAGTTAAAATGCCAGCCGCTATGATTAAAAAATTGTCCGGTTCAGCTGGGTTATATGTATTACTTAATACTGCTCCAAACACACTTAACCAAAATACAATGTTTCCTGGCGATACCGCGACAAGAAATCCATTCCGATAGGAGGAACGCATTGATTTCACAGGTTTCTCTCCAACTAATGTAATATCACTATCCGCATTTTTTATCGAATCATAACCAATCAAAAATAGAAGTACTGCGCCAATCAGCCACATTGGAATCTGAAAAAAAGACAATTGCAAAATAGAAGCCAGTCCTAAATAAAGCGCAGCAATCAACACAAGGTCGATTGTCATTCCGCCTAACCCAACAGCCCAGCCATGCATAAAGCCATTTTTCAGCCCCTGCTTGGTCATCTCCACAGTAATTGCCCCTACTGGCATCGCAATCGCAAGCCCGGCCATTACATATGTAATAAATAATGCCATGACAGATATCCTCCTTCAAAACATAAAATATTTTTTATCATACTATAAAAAAAGATAAGTGTATACATATACAAAAAAATTTATAATTACTCTTTAACAACAAATAATAAATCACCTATAAACGTTGGTTAAATAGCTATTTCTTACAAAAAACAATGCATACAATTTTCTATAAAAAGTACATCACCCTCCTGCTTGTTTAAGGGGTCAACACCAAAATCAATGGTTGAAGTTTGTAATTAAATATGATGGCGATATCTAATCTAGCGAAGGAAAAATACGGAGACTCCTATGGGAACAGGGCGAGCTGAAGATCCACTTGAAAAGCGGTCTTCTTTTCAAGTTAGCTGAAGCCGTCCCCATGGAAAGCGTAGTATTTTTCCGCAGCGGTTACTAAAGCATAACTATATAAAGACTGTCACCCCTTTATTTTGGTGCAGAGCCTGTTTAGAAATAGAAATTTTTTATTAAATACCTTGGATTCCTGCATAATCAGCTGGATAGGAGCACAAAATATCATTGTTAGTAAAATGAAACTTTATTCAGTTAGATTTTTCCATTCTCCACTGAATATTAATTGAACGAATCGGGGCTTTACTGGCTGTTGGATCTTCCACTTAGAAATAACAATTCTCCTTTATTTCTTGAAGCGGGAATCTTATAGCCTGTTACACTGCAATAAAATACGACAGGGAAGATGATGATATGAAATACATTTTAGCTTTTCTGATTAAATTTGCGCTGACAACAGGAATATTATGGGTAACATTAGGGATGATTTTTAATATCTCGTTCAGCAATTTACTTATTACGAGTTTGATTTTAACTGCCGTTGCATTTGCAGGGGATATGCTGGTACTGCCTAAAATCGGAAATATTGCAGCTGCGGTTGGCGATTTTGCACTTGCTTATGTCGGTGTCTGGGGAATAGGATCCTTTTTATATGATAACCTGCTTTCTGTTGATGCAGCTGCATTAATAACTGCATTCTTCGTTGCTATAAGTGAACTTGTTTATCATCGATATTTACGTAATTTTATTTTTGATCAAGCAGGCAGAGATGGAAACCATGTTACTCCTGGGAACATGCAAACAGAAATAAGCGAAGAATTATATGATGACAAAGATAAAGATAGATAAGAGATTCGCACATAGAAACATCCGGTTATAGGAATGAAGCAGTATATAACGGAAAAAGCCATGAACTATTCATCGCTGCAACAAAAACCAGGAGCAGAAATAACGATTCCGCTCCTGGTTTTGTGTAAGCTTTTATTCAATCTCTTTTTTATGAAAATACTCCTCTTGCAAAATACCCATATGAGAAACATCACACCATTTGCCATCTCGAAACAAAGCTTGTCTGCTTGTTCCTTCTGCTTTAAAACCTATTTTCTGATACAGTTGGATTGCCCGCTTATTAAATGCAAACACGCGCAAAGAGACTCTGTGAAGATTCAGTTCATAAAAAGCATAATCCAGCAGCAGAGTCAGACCCTCTTCTCCATACCCTCTGCCCCAGTATTGCTTCTCGCCAATATCAATAATGCACTCCGCATTCCGATTTTTATAATCCATGTGGACGAAAGAAACAATACCAATAGATATATCTCTTTCCTTATCAACTAACATATATCCTTTTGACGTTTCGGAACCTAAAATAGCATACTCCACAAAATCTTCTGTTGCTTTCAGCGGGTAAACATCTAAAAAAGGGCTGGTTGAATGCATTACTTCTACATCATTTCTCCATTTGTGATAAAGTTCTGCATCTTCTTTGGTCATCTTTCGCAATCGAACTCTTTCTGATTCAAACAACATGGCGACTTTCTCCCTTCATGTATAGTTTGCCGATTTTACATGTGAAAGTACATTGGTTTAACTTTTGAAACAGGGTTTCATCTATTTATTATGATAGACCACTTCACCGCTGACAATCGTCATCTCCACCAAATCATCTGTTAATGCTGTCGTTTCATCTAGCGGGTTTTGTTTTAGTATGACAAAGTCTGCAAACTTCCCTTCATCTATACTTCCCTCTTCCAGTTCTGCTCCATTTAATGTAGCGGCATCGATTGTCATTTTTCTGTAAGCTTCTATTCTTGTCAGCTTTTGATGCTCTCCAAGCAATTCCCCTTGCCTTGTTTTGCGCTCAACGGCAATCCTGATAGAATCAAGCGGCGAAATATCTGTGACAGGGCAGTCGGAATGGATAGTAAATGTCATCCCTTTATCTTCAGCCCATCTGACAGGGTCCAGATTTTGAACCCTCTCCGGGCCTAAAAAGTATTTTTTATGGATATCTCCAAAGTAATAAATATGATTGGTAAAGAAAGACCCGCCAATATGATGCTTTGTCATTTCATTTATATCCGCTTTATTTACTGTTTGCAGGTGTTCTATTCGGTTCATAAGGCTATTCGTTTTGGTGCCGGAAGCTGCTTTATACGCTTCTATTACTGTGCGTGCAGCTTTATCTCCATTCGCGTGCGTAATCAATGAATAACCAAGCTGTTGAAAATGGTGGTAAAGCTCTTCCAATTCTTCTTTTTCAAGCTGCAGGTCATCAGATGGTTCGCCATCATAATAATCACCGCGAATCGCTGCCGTATGCAGCTGAATCGAACCATCGCTAAAAAATTTGGCACCTGCCAGTGTACTATATCCACCACTTAAGGACGCGAATTTCTCTTTCAACATGTCAGCATGGATATCTTGTAGTTTCGGTTCATGAAGCAGCAGCTGATAAGCAATTGCCCATCTTGTCCGGATTTTTTGAGGACTTTTCAAAAATTGAAGTACCGCTTCATAATCATCCATTCCAGAATATATACCGACTCCCATTTCAGTCGTATTGGTTATTCCTTTTGCGTTATAATCTTTGACTCCCGCTTCGATATCTTCTGCAAGGACATCTGCCTCTACCTTTGGAAGTACTGCTTTCACTTTTTCCAGAGCCGGGAATTCAAATAATACACCATTGACCCGACCGTTTTCATCCCGTTCATACCGTCCGCCTTTAGGGTCCGGATCATATAATCCTACCCCCATGATTTCCAAAGCTTTCGTATTGACTGCGCCCATATGGGCAGAACTTTGCTGGATATAAATGGGCAGGTCTGTTGAAATCTGATCCAAGTCAAAACGATTCGGATGACGTCTTTCCGTCAGTTCAAACTCATTATAACCATATCCGCGCAGCCAACCATCCACAGTAACATCCTCTTTATATTCTTTAAACTTTTCAATAATATCTCGAATACTGCTTACCTTTTCAGGGGAACAATTCAATTGTTTACGAAAACTGCTGTACATAATTAAATGGCTGTGTGTATCAATAAAGCCTGGTGATAACCATTTCCCCTTTACATCCAGAGCATCTGTATCAACTACCATTTGATTTTGCTCTCTTATCTTGCTGATTCGTCCTTCCGACAGCTCTACAGTAGCGAGATATACGTTATCTTTTAATACATCCAGCACATAAGCGTTGATTATTTTATTAACATTCATTTATTCTTGCTCCTTTTTATGACGTTCTTCATTTACTAACTTATGGCGCATGGCAGTCATGACCACTTCCGTCTTATCATGAGACGTGCACAGGCTTGAAACGATAAGCAGGATTAAAGAGAATACATATCCGGCAAGCGCCTGGTCAAAAGGCAAGCCGATATACGGGTAAATCAGAATAAAAATGAACGACCCTGACATCGTAATAAGCACCCCTGCTTTGGTCACTCGCTTCCAGAACATAATTGCTAAAAACGGGAATACCAGTATGACGCCATTCACCATTAATGCCCAGCGATAAGCATCATTGATATTGGTAATAAACAGCGCTGCACCAGCACCTAATAGTGTAATACATATTACGGATAATCGAGATACAAGTAATAACCTTGCATTGGTTGCTTTCGGTTGAATCATCACTTGATAAAAATCTCTTGTTAAATTACTTGCGCCCTGCAGGTTAAAAGAAGTCGCGCCGGTCATCAATGCAGCAAGCAGAGCAACAAAAATAATACCGGCTACAGGTGCAGGGAGCAGCTCGTTGGTCACATAAGAAAATACCAGATCTTGTTCCATGTTCAAATCGACGAACTGCCTCGCAGCAACACCGATTAAAAATGGGAAAAAGGAAATCGCAGCAACAATAACATGCCCTGTAATCCCTGCTGTCAGTGCTGTTCTCTCATCTTTAGCAGCAAAAATCCGCTGCCATGTTGACTGCCAGACAAGATAAAATGGACCTACCGATAAGGCGTACAACAATGTATCCGTCAGCCCATCCGGACTGATGGGACTCAAATAAGTAAAGGATGTATTGCTGAATAAATCCCCGATTCCTCCAACATGAGCAAGAACAGAAACAGTCAATATTACCAGACCAATAATAATTATTATCGATTGCACTGCATCTGTAATGATAGTAGCAGGAAGCCCTCCTAAAATAGTAAATAAAAGAATTAATATCGTACTGACAAATAGTCCTGTATTTAACTCCCATCCAAGGGTAATGTTAAATACGGTGGACATCCCTACCAATTGCAGCCCTATCGTCGGTACTGAATACACAAACGCCGATATAATAGAAGGAACCATTCCTGCACGTCCGCCAAATCTTACCGTGAATAATTCAGCTAAAGTAAATAGCTTTTGACGTCGAAGCGGCTTGGCAAAAAGCAATACTAAAAGCAGACTAAATATATAAGCTACCAGTGCAAATTTAAAATATCCTGAAAATCCGACCGTAAACCCCAGTCCGACCCAGCCTATGAATACGGCTGCTCCAGCGTTGGTGCTGATAATAGTTCCTGTAATTTTCCAAAAACCTGTACTCCAGGAGCCAATCATATACTCCTCATATGTTTTTATTTTATAATAGTAATACCAGGCCACGCCCAGCATCATCCCGAAATACAGAATAAAATATGTAATATACCAGTTCATCATCTTCCTCCTGTTTTAAACAAGTTTTCTTTCTCTAGGTTTTATAATCCCATGTATCCCACATATCGTATATCCCTTCCTTTAATATAGATTTCTTTCTGTTCCCATTTTGTATAGATACTAAACACGTGTATATATTATTTGTTATTGGCAAGAAAAGAAATTTCAAACGAGGGAAGTATGCACATCATACGGAAAAGATTTAAAAATGTCTACAGAAAAGTTATTTGTACGCTAAAAAGGATTAGATTATTTTCCTTTTATTTATCCGGCATAATAAAACAGCTTTTCCAGAAAAAGCCTTCACAGCGCCTTTCTCCAAAAAAACTGTTATGATTACACACTAACTTTGCTCACTGTCCATACACCTGCCAAAATCCAGAACAGTTGTCTGATCAAACGCGTTCTCTAATTCTTTCAATCCGTCAACAAGTTCTTACTCGTACTTTTCCTTATCATGAACCTTTTATTTCATTAAATTCCCTCTCATCCTTTTCCATAATTTAACTAATAATCCACTGAAGCTGAACGATCGAATTTATATAAAAATATGTTATATTAAAACTGAGAAAGGAGTTTTATCATGTCTAAAAAGATTCTGATGATTATTTTGACATTACTGAGCGCCATTGCTTGTATTTTATTAACGGCCCGGCATACCACTGGTCCCAACACCGTTTCTTATGATGATCCCACAGGTTTGCTGATTTCCATCGGAATGGTAGTTGTACTATTCTTACCGCCTTTTCTTTTATCATTCTTGCACCATTCTGTTGCAAAAATGATTTCAGCAATCTACCAAGCTTTGATTGCCATTGCCTTTTTCGGTGCAATGCTGGCAACTTTTTTTGCCTCAGTCGGAGGACTCGCTGTGTTTACAGCAATCATTGGTACTGTTCTAAGTATTATAAGTATTTTTGTAACCCTGTTAACAGGAAATAATAAAAATACATATCGCTTCTAAAATGGATTGGATATTTTATCTTATCCATTTTTTTACGTTTAAAAAGCGTTCTCTTTCATTTTTCAGGACAGCCGATTCATTTTCCGTATCACCAGAAACAGTACAGTTTAAAACGCTTCATGTTATGATAGAGATACTATTAGGAATGAAAGATGACAAGGAGGACGTACGATGTGGAATAAAAATACATTGACTGAAAAAATCGGCATCCGCTATCCAATTATCCAAGCAGGGATGGCTGGCGGAATTACGACGCCGGAACTTGTTGCAGCGGTTTCTAATGCAGGAGGACTCGGCACACTCGGTGCAGGTTATTTGAATGCAGAACAGACGAAAGAAAGTATCCGAAAGATAAAACAACTGACAGATAAGCCTTTTGCAGTTAATCTGTTCACACCGGAAACACCAGAAGTGCGTTCTGAAGAAGTGAATCAGGCGAATGAATGGCTTTCTCCCTTTCGCGAAGCTTTACATATCTCGCAAGTGCCGGAAGTAAATGAAATCACGACGGCTGTTTTTGAACAGCAAATCCAAGTAATTATTGAAGAGCAGGTTCCTGTATGTAGCTTTACTTTCGGGATTCCTTCCCGCTCTGTTCTTCAGCAGCTGCAAGCAGAAAATATATTGCTTATGGGGACAGCTACAACCGTTGCAGAAGCGAAAGCCAATGAAGAAAACGGAATGGATATGGTTGTCATGCAAGGAAGTGAAGCTGGCGGCCATCGCGGAACATTTTCAGGTTCCTTTGAAGACGCCATGATTGGAACTATGGCGCTTATACCACAAACAGCAGATAACGTAACCATTCCAGTGGTTGCAGCTGGAGGTATGTCTGACGGCCGCGGTGTACTGGCCTCCCTCGTTCTTGGCGCACAAGGAGCGCAATTGGGCACAGCATTTCTTACTACTTCGGAGAGCGGTGCAAATAAACAGCATAAGAATGCCGTTTTAAACAGTAGAGAGAATCAATCAGCCATTACGTCTGCTTTTAGCGGCAAACCTGCAAGAGGGATCCAAAATGATTTCATGATAAAGATGAAGCAGTATGAAACACATTTGCCGGCCTACCCCATTCAAAACAGTTTGACCAAACCAATACGCGGGGAAGCAGGAAAACAAAACCTTCCGGAATGGATGTCTTTATGGAGCGGGCAAAATCCTAGGTTATGCAAACAGCAGCCGGCAGGCGAATTTATTGCTTCCATTGTTTCACAAATAACGGAAATGCAAACGTAAGTTACTTTGAATTCATTCCTGTTACTATACTTTTATATGAATCCAGGGCGCTGGCCATGCTCTGATCAGCACCTTGTTTTTGTTTTAAGCTTTTTTTGATATAAAGACTGCTTGTTATCACTCACTGCATCTGGATATTTTCCTTGCAAATCGGCAATAATTTTGGCAGGTCATTTTCTTTAACGATATAACTTATTCTAATTCAACGCATATCCATGCTATCTTTCGGTACAGGTATATGTAGCTATTGTTTTAAACAGGAGGTGCTTTCATGTGTTCCCAAGCATCAAATCAGCAAAAACAGATGAAATCACATCTTTTGGGAAAATGGATAAGCGGTATTGCATTTACCTTTTTCATCGCCCTGCTGGGGTTCTTATTAGCGCAAGTTCCAGGTTTTGATCGTGTTGGTCAACTCGCTTGCGCCATTATTATTGCCATTATGTACAGACAATTTTTCGGATATCCGGAAGTGTTGCGCTCTGGAATTACCTTTTCCTCCAAAATACTTCTTCGTTTAGCCATCATTTTATATGGCCTAAAGTTAAATATGCATACCGTATTTCAGGATGGACTTGGACTTTTGGTACGTGATGCTGTTGTTATTCTTTTTGCCATCGTTGTAATGATCTGGCTCGGCAAAGCATTCAAAGCCGATAAAAATATTTCGCTTTTGCTCGGTGTCGGAACAGGAGTGTGCGGAGCTGCTGCAATTGCTGCTGTTGCACCAATTATGAAAACAAAGGATGAAGATACGGCAATCAGTGTAGGCATTATCGCTTTAATGGGTACTGTGTTTGCGATTGGATATACTTTAATCGAGCCCTTCCTTCCTTTAACATCAACCGATTACGGTATCTGGTCCGGCCTCAGCCTGCATGAACTTGCCCATGTTGCTATTGCAGCCGAACCAGCTGGAGAAGATGCATTAGCTATGGCATTACTGGCAAAATTAGGAAGAGTGTTTTTACTTGTTCCACTTTGCTTTATCCTCATTTATTGGATGAAGTATAAAAACAAGGGAAACCAAACACACCATACCATTGCTTTTCCATGGTTCTTGCTTGGATTTATTTTGATGAGCTTATTGGGAAGCTATGTACTTGGAGATACCATCCCTATACCCGAAAATACGTTAGAAAATATCTCAGCAGCAACTACATGGATACTGACAGCTGCTATGGTGGGACTCGGGTTGAATATCAGTCTGAAGGATCTGCGGTCGAAAGCGTTGAAACCGCTCCTGGCAATTACCCTTACATCATTCTTCCTTTCCGTAATGGCTTATTTTATGATTTAAGTACAGTGAAAAAGGAAATAGGTTTGGCTGGAAAAACCGACCCAGGACTTTGTTTATAATGACTATTTAATTAATTATAATGTCTTGTATACTCAACTTTCGCACCTAAGAATAAGCTCCCTCTGAAGATGCCCTTTTGCCAAGCGTACTTCTTGGAAAAAGTTAGCTGAAGAGCGTGCCCCTAGGCAGACTAAAGTCGCAACGTCCTGGGGTTGCGCTTACTCACCCCATTAAAACCGTTGTTGCAACATCTGCACTAGTGCCACGCGGCTGAAGTAAATACCCCACATTAAATTTGTAAGGTTTTAGCTTCCTTCGTCCAACGGAATGGTTTAGCCAAATGTTCATTGTAGTAACTGATAAATTGTTTTATCTTT